>CALWZP010000001.1 GCA_944386055.1 uncultured Oscillospiraceae bacterium
CCCAAAAGAAGGCGCGCAGACGGCGGCATCAGCCGTTCAGATTCCGGATGGCCTCCTGGGCCGCCATCTGCTCGCCTGCCCCATGGAGCATGGCTCCATGGGGAACCCCATTGGGATTCCTCGGGCGGAATGAATCCGCCCTCCGGCAAGGGCTTGCAGAGCAAGCCCTTTGACGCGCTTGCGCGCGGGTCGCTTTCGCTCCCAAAAGAAGGCGCGCAGACGGCGGCATCAGCCGTTCAGATTCCGGATGGCCTCCTGGGCCGCCATCTGCTCGCCTTCTTTTTTACTGCGGCCTTCGCCGTGGCCGATGACCTTGCCGTTGAGGGTAACCTGAATGGCAAAGCGCTTGTCATGGTCGGGACCCGACTCCCCCACCAGGTGATAGCTCAGCTCCTGCCCGCTCTCCTTCTGCACCAGCTCCTGCAGGGCGGTCTTGTAGTCCTGATTCTCGGTCACATCACCGGGGTTGCGGCTGAGGATAAAGCGCTGGATCATCTTCCGGGCGGAGCCGATGCCCCCGTCCAGGTAAATGGCGGCGATGATGGCCTCCACCGCGTCCGCCTGGATGGAGGGCCGCCGCCGGCCGCCGCCGGCGCTCTCCCCCTTGCCCAGCTTCAGATAGTCCCCCAGGGACAGCTCCCGGGCCACCTTCACCAGACTCCCCTCGCACACCAGAGCCGCCCGGGTGCGGGTGAGCTCCCCCTCGGGCATATCGGGGTGCGCGCGGTACAGGTGGTCGGCCACCACCATGCCCAGCACCGCGTCCCCCAAAAACTCCAGCCGCTCGTTGCTGGCGATTCCCCGGCCCCGGTTCTCGTTGGCATAGGAACTGTGGTACAGCGCCCCCTCCAGCAGCTTTCTGTCCTGGAATGTATAGCCCAGCTTCTCCTCCAGATCCTTCATGTCGTTGCTTCCTCTCTCAAAAACAAAGCCCCGCCGTGGGCGAGGCTTTGTCGGCTTCATCAATCCACTTTATTCTGCAGATAACGGACCAGATCGCCTACGGTGACGATCTTGGCCAGGTCCTCCTCGCTCATCTCCGCGATGCCGAACTCGTCCTCCAGCGCCATGGACAGCTCCACAATGTCGACGGAATCCGCACCCAGATCATTCTCAAAGGTCGTGTCCATGGTGATGTTTTCCACATCCACGCCAAACTGCTCGGAGAGCAGCTCGCTCAGCTTTTCAAAAATCATGGTAAACCTCCTTCCCGGTCCATGCGTGCGGCGGCGTCACGGCTTCTGTGTCCACCGCCAAAAGGGACATATGCAGATTTATCATAGGCATAATCCCACGCCCTGTCAATAGGCTTTTGGCGATTCCCGCCAATTTTCTCTCACTTTTCGTCGCCGGTCTCCCCGCGGCCCGCCTTCTGCAGGCCGGTGGGCAGGCGCATGTGGTCGATGTTCTCGGTGATATCCTCGATGATGCCGGAGGAGGCGAACTGCACCGCCTGGCGCACGGCGTTTTTCATGGCATAGTCGTCGGAGGAGCCGTGGGCCTTGATCACCGGTCTGGAGATGCCAATCAGGGCGGTGCCTCCCACCTCGCTGGAGCTCATCAGCTTCTTGAACTCCCGCAGGCCGCCGGAGACCAGCACCGCCGCCAGCTTGGTGAGCAGGTTCTTCTTGAACATCTTCTTCAGCTCCCGGGCCATGAACAGGCCGGTGCCCTCCATGGTCTTGAGGAAGATGTTCCCCGAATAGCCGTCGCACACGATGACATCCACCGCGCCCTCCACGGCCTCCCGGGCCTCCACATTGCCCACGAAGTTGATGCGCCCCTCTTCTCCCGCTTTTTTCAGCAGGACCAGGGTCTCCCGCTGCAGATCGGTGCCCTTGCTCTCCTCCGCCCCGATGTTCAAAAGGCCCACCCGGGGCTCGGGGCAGCCCAGCACCCGCTCGGCGTAATAGCTGCCCATAAAGGCAAACTGGAGGAGATACTCGGGGGTACACTCGGCGTTTGCGCCGCAGTCGATGAGGATGGCGCCCCCCTTCCCGGTGGGCACCACGGGGGCCAGGGCCGCCCGGCGGATGCCCTTCACCCGCTTCACCAGCAGGGTGGCCGCGGAGAGCAGCGCCCCGGTGGAGCCGGCGGAGACAAAGGCGTCCCCCTCCCCGTTCTTCAGCATGGTCAGCCCGATGGTCAGGGAGGAGTTCTTCTTCTCCCGGAAGGCGGTGGCTGGGTTGTCGCACATCTCCACCACCTGGTCGGCATGGGCGATCTCCACCCCGGCGGGCAGGTTATGCAGCCCGTCCTGTTCCAGAACCGAGAGGATGCCCTCCCCCCGGCCCACCAGGACCACCTCCACCCCGTACTCCTTTGCCGCCGCCAGTGCGCCCCGCACCGGCGCCTGGGGCGCGTTGTCGCCGCCCATGGCGTCCACGATGATCTTCATGAATTTCCCTCTTTCTGTTTCTTGTTCAGGGGATCTTCCCCGGAAAAGGAGATGTACCGGAGGATCGTCCCACATACTTCGGGAAAATTCTCCTGGATCTCCAGGTTAGAAAAACGCAGCACGGTGACACCCAGTCTCTCCAGTTCTTTGCTCCTATACCGGTCGCGGCGCATTGCCTCCATCTCATAATGCTGGCCGCCATCCAACTCGATGGCGAGTTTTTGGGCCGCGCAATAAAAATCCACGATGTAATTGCCGATCGGCTTTTACCTTTGAAATCGAGCCGGAGCACTACGCAGGAACTGATACCAGAGTTTCTTCTCCCAAGGGGTCATGTTCTTTCTCAGTTCTCTTGCCCTGGCCGTCAGATCGGGGTTGCGTTCCAGAAACACAGAACTCCTCCTCTCCGCATTCTCCAGGGGAAAGTTATTTTTCACCGTTCAGCATCGTTCTCCAAGCCCCCTTGAAAAGGGGGCTGTCGCCGCCGTCAGGCGGTGACTGGGGGTTTCTCATCTCCATCCATACCCATGGTGGAAAACTGAGGCGGAAGAAACCCTCCGTCACGGCTTCGCCGTGCCACCTCCCTTTTCAAGGGAGGTTTTTTTCGGGAGGGCCGCCATACAAGCCCCCTCAGCTCAGGTCCAGCTCCTCCAGCTTCTCCAGGGCCCGCTGGGAGATCTCCGCATTTTTGTTCCGCTTGCCCTTCACCCGGTGGTCCAGGGGTGGGATGAGGCCGAAATTGATGTTCATCGGTTGGAAGTTTACCACACTTGGGTCACTGATGTAAAGAGCCAGTGCGCCCATGGCGGTCTCCCGGGGGAAATCGATGGGCGCCCTCCCCGTCAGCCGGCGGGAGAGCTCCATGGCCGCCAGCACCCCGGAGGCGGTGGACTCCACATAGCCCTCCACCCCGGTGATCTGCCCGGCAAACATCAGCCGCTCCTGCCCTCTCACCCGGTAGTACCGGTCCAGCAGCCGGGGGGAGTCCAGGAAGGTATTCCGGTGCATCACCCCATAGCGGACGAACTGGGCATGCTCCAACCCGGGGATCATGGAGAACACCCGCCTCTGCTCCGGCCACTTCAGGTGGGTCTGGAAGCCCACGATGTTGTAGATGGTCCCCTGGGCGTTGTCGCGCCGTAGCTGCACCACGGCGTAGGGCTCCTTCCCTGTGCGGGGGTCGGGCAGCCCCCGGGGCTTCAGGGGGCCGAAGGCCAGGGTCTGCTGTCCCCGGCGGGCCATGACCTCCACGGGCATGCACCCCTCGAACACCCCGGCGTCCTCAAAGCCGTGGACGGAGGCCTCCTGGGCGGCGCACAGCTCCCGCCAGAAGGCGTCGTACTCCTCCCGGCTGAGGGGGCAGTTGATATAGTCCGCCGTCCCCTTGTCATAGCGGGAGGCGAACCACGCCTTGTCCATGTCCACGCTCTCGAAGGTGACCAGAGGGGCGGCAGCGTCAAAGAAGTTGAGGTATTTGCTGTCGGGGAACAGCCTGGCGATCTCCTCCGACAGGGCGTCGGAGGTGAGGGGGCCGGAGGCGACGATGACATTTCCCTCCGCCGGGAGCTGGGTCACCTCCCCCTCCGTCACGGTGATGAGGGGGTGGCTGCGGATCCTCTCGGTGACGGCGGCGGAGAAGGCGTACCGGTCCACCGCCAGGGCGCCCCCCGCCTCCACCCGGTGTCCGTCGGCACAGGCCATGATGAGGGAGTCACAGCGGCGCAACTCCTCCTTCAGCAGGCCCACCGCGTTCTCCAGCTGGTCGGAGCGCAGGGAGTTGGAGCACACCAGCTCGGCGAAATCGGGACTGTGGTGGGCGGGGGTCATCTTCTCCGGCTTCATCTCCCGCAGGTCCACCGAGATGCCCCGGCGGGCCAGCTGCCAGGCCGCCTCGCAGCCCGCCAGGCCCGCGCCGATGACGGTCACAGCCTCCATGCGCTCACTTCCTCTCTCTTTCTCATGTCTCTGTGTGTGAAAGCCCTGATTCAGCGCACGAAATTGGTGCGCTGGAAGGGCTCCCGCTCCGGGACGCCGTACTTCTCTCTGCCCAGGGCGATGCTCTTCATCAGAAAGGCCATGTTCCGGGCCAGGGTGCGCATGGACTGCAGGCCCTCCGCGTCCTGGGCGGCCTCGCCCGCCTCCCGGCCGTGGATGCTGTTCCAGTACTGGCCGGAGGCCACCGGCATGCCGCTGATGGTGAAGAACTTGTTCAGCTCGTCAAAGGTGGCGGACAGGCCTCCCCTCCGGGCGGCCACCACGGCGGCCCCCACCTTCATGGTCTTGTCGAAGGGGGTGGAGTAGAACAGCCGGGTGAGCAAAGCCACCAGGGTGGCGTTGGCGGAGGCATAGTACACCGGGCTGCCCACCACCAGGCCGTCGCAGGCCGCGAACTTGGGAGAGAGCTCGTTGACGATGTCGTCAATGACGCAGCGGCCCAGCTGGGCGCATCTCCCGCAGGCGATGCAGCCCCGGATATCCCGCTGGCCCACCTGGATACATTCCGTCTCGATCCCCTCGGCGTCAAAGATCTTCTCCATCTCCGCCAGGGCGATGGCAGTGTTGCCATTGGGCCGGGGGCTTCCATTGAGCATCAGGACTTTCATGGTATGCTTCTCCTTTTTCTGTTAAGATGGGCGGCAACACATCCCCGCCCTTCGCAGGGGCCGGTATCCTTAACGATCCGCCGGTCTCCTAAAAACCTCCCTTGAAAAGGGAGGTGGCACGGCGAAGCCGTGACGGAGGGTTTCTTTGCTCCTGTCCTTCTCCGCGGTCCCGGCAGGAGGCGAGAAACCCCCAGTCACCGCCTGACGGCGGCGACAGCCCCCTTTTCAAGGGGGCTTGGACGGGGCCCGCCCCAGGTCCCCGCCGTGGTGAGGCGCTCCTCCGTCGGGCGCACCGGGGCAACGACCCCCGCCAGGGGGCGGCAGCATGCGGGAGAGAGCCCATTCGATTCGGTGCGCCGAATGGAGCGGCATCCACCATCAAGTCACCATGAAAGGAGATTTTCAAGGACCTTGGTCCTTGAACGCGTCTTTGGGTACTTTCGACCCGCGGAGAAAGTACCTCGCCCTCAGGCGAAACAACGGCACAGACCTCAGGGCCGCAGGATACCCGCAGAAGAAGGGCCCGCCCCGACGGTCACTCCCGCCGGTCCGTCCGGCCCAGGAGATAGTCTGTGGTCACGCCCAAAAAGTCGGCCAATTCAACCAGCCCCTCATAATCAGGCCGCCTTCTACCTCCCTCATAGTACTGGTAAGACCGCACTGCAATTTTAAGATGTTCCGCTACATCACTCTGTTTCAAACCACGGCTTTTCCTGGCCTCTTTTAATCTCTCTGCAAATTTTACCATAGAAACTCCTCTTAAGCCCTTGACACGAACAATCCGACTGTATATAATACAGTCATATTGTTCGTGTTTCTTTTGTCGGAGGTATCACGATGTCTGACCTATTCCCGCTCCTCTTTGACCATACCCTCTCCCGCTCCCGGGCCGATCTGGCCCTGGCCGGGCGGGCGGTGGACGGCGGGCGGATGATATCCGCCGCTACACAGGAGATGGAGGAATGCCCCGCCCCCGCCACGCCTTTCGCAGGGGCTGATGTTCCCATCGGTCGCCCCCAGGTCCCCGCCACGGTGAGGCGCTCCTCCGTCGGGCGCACCGGGGCAACGACCCCCACCAGGGGGCGGCAGCATGCGGGAGAGAGCCCATTCGATTCGGTGCGCCGAATGGAGCGGCACCCGCCCTCAGGACACCATGAAAGGGGATTTTCAAGGACCTTGGTCCTTGAACGCGTCTTTGGTTCCTTTCTGCGCGCGCAGAAAGGAACTCGCCCTCAGGCGAAACAACGGCACAGACCTCAGGGCCGCGGGATACCCGCAGAAGAAGGGCCCGCCCCGGCGGTCACTCCCGCCGGTCCGTCCGACCCAGAAGATAGTCTGTGGTCACACCATAATAATCGGCCATCTTGACCAGTACGGATGCCGTCGGCTCCCGTTCTGCATTCTCATAACGCTGGTAAGAGCGCTCCGCGATCCCCAACGCATCAGAAACTTCTTTCCGGGACTGTTTTCGCTCTTTCCGCATCTCACACAGACGATCTGATAAATACGACATCTTATTTTAATCCCTTTTGTCCGTCCGGCCCACCAAGTAGTCGATGGTCACGCCATAGAAGTCGGCCAATGCGATCAGGGCCTTAATATTCGGCTCATTGTGTTCGCTCTCATAAAACTGATAACCGCGAATGGATATGCCGAGATATTCCGCGATCTCCTTTTGCTGAACCTTCTTTTCTTTGCGGAGCATCCGCAATCTCTCCCCGTACATATTCCCCGTCCTTTGCGGTGCGTGTCAGCTATATGCTCATTCCCGCCGGTCCGTCCGGCCCACCAGATAGTCGATGGTCACGCCGTAATAATCCGCTATTTTGATCAGCGCGGTCACACCGGGCTCTCGCTCCCCTGCCTCATAGCGGCGATAGCTTCGATAGGCGATCCCGATCTCCTTTGCCGCCTGCTCCTGGGTCAGCCCGTTTTGCTCCCGCAGCGCCAGCATCTGCTCTGAAAAACACATTTTTTCATTTCTCCCCTTGACAGGCCCGTTTGGGACAATTATAATATTGTTGTCCCAAACGGGACATCTCGTAAGGAATAGGTGAATCGCTATGGAAACACCCTTAGACAGTCTGTATCAGTTCTTCCAGGAAAAACGCTTCTGGTTCGCCCTGCAGGGGGACCTGGAATACCAGCAGTGCGCTCAGGCCGCCCGGGCCCGGGAGCACGCCCTGCGGGCCGCCCTGGACGAGGAAGGGAGACGCCTTCTGGACGCCATGCTGGAGGAGGAGACGCTGGAGCAGTCCGCCGCGGAGCGGGTGCTCTTCCGCTCCGCCTTTGCCCTGTGCCGGGAACTGGACCGCCAGGCCGGGGCCTGACGGCTCACTTTGGCACGGATCACCCCTCTGCCTTCTTGGCGGCGGCAGTCTTCTTCGCTGCCGCAGCCTTTTTTGCGGGGGTGGTCTTCTTGGCGGCGGTCTTTTTCACCGCGGCCGCCCTGGCCGCCGTCTTTTTGGCGGCGGATTTTGGGGCCCCGGTCTTCTTTCCGGCGGACTGCTCCGCCGGGGCGCTCTCCACAGCCGCCTCACCGGAGGTCTCCGTCTTTTTCCGCCAGCCGCCCCGCTGGTCCTCCGGGGTGAAGTTGGGGCACTCGGGGTTGATACAGAAGGGCTTGCGCGCCCCGCGGCCGGACAGCTTGAACATGGTCTGGCCGCACTGGGGGCAGTTGTCCTTCACCGGTACATCCCAGGTCATAAAGTCGCACTTGCGCTGCTCGTCCCGGCTGCTGAGGAACTCGCAGCAGGTATAGTTGTACTGCTTGCCCGTCCGGCGGCTCTTCCCGGTGCGCTTGAGCAGCCGTCCGCCGCATTTGGGGCACTTGCCGGGCAGCTCCACCACCAGCGGCATGGTGAAATCGCACTCCGGCCAGCCGGGGCAGGCCAAAAACCGGCCGAACCGCCCCGACTTCACCACCAGGTTGCGCCCGCACTGGGGGCAGATCTCCTCGGACACCTCGTCGGGGACCTTGATGCGCTCCCCGTCCAGGTCGGCCTCCGCCTGCTTCAGCTCGGCGTCGAACTCCTGGTAAAAGTCGGACAGGAGCTTCTTCCAGTTCTCCTTGCCCTCCTCCACCTCGTCCAGCTTCTCCTCCATCTGGGCGGTGAAGGCGGGGTCCACGATATCGGTGAACTTATCCTTCATCAGTCCGGTGACCACCTCCCCCAGGGGAGTGGTACGCAGGTACTTTCCCTCCTTCACCACATACTCCCGGTCCATGATGGTGGAGATGATGGGGGCATAGGTGGAGGGGCGGCCGATCCCCTTCTCCTCCAGGGCGCGGATGAGGGTGGCCTCGGTATACCGGGCGGGGGGCTGGGTGAAGTGCTGGGTCTTTTCCATCCCCTGGGACAGGACCGTCTCCCCCGCCTTCAGGTCGGGGAGGGGGGACTGCCGCACCTCTCCCTCGTCGTCCCGGCCCTCCTCGTACACGGCGGTGAAGCCGGAGAACTTCAGGGCGGAGTGGTTCGCCCGGAAGGTGTAGCCGGCGGCCTCCACCTCGATGGACACGCTGTCATAGACGGCGGAGGCCATCTGGCAGGCCAGGAAACGGCTCCAGATCAGTTTATAGAGCCGGTACTGCTCGGTGGTCAGGGACTTGCGCACCGCCTCGGGGGTGAGCTCCACATTGGAGGGGCGGATGGCCTCATGGGCGTCCTGCGCCCCCGCCTTGGTCTTGTACCGGCGGGTCTTCTCGGGGTAGTACTCCGCCCCGTAGCGGCTGAGGATGAAGCGCTTGGCGGCGTCCAGCGCCTCGTCGGACAGGCGCAGGGAGTCGGTACGCATGTAGGTGATGAGGCCCACGGTGCCCTCCCCCTCGATGTCCACCCCCTCGTACAGCTGCTGGGCGATGGACATGGTGCGCCGGGGCGTCATGTTCAGCTTGCGGCTGGCCTCCTGCTGGAGGGTAGAGGTGATGAAGGGGGGCGCGGGAGCGCGGCTGCGGTCCTGCCGCTTCACCTGGGACACGGTGCAGGGGGCCCCCTGCACCGCCTGGAGCACCTGGTCCGCCTCCCCCTCGTTTTTCAGCTCCACCTTCTTCTCCCGGCCGTAGAACTGGGCCCGGAAGCTGCCCTGATTGGGTGCGATGCGGGCGAAGTCCGCCTCGATGGTCCAGTACTCCTCCGCCTGGAAGGCGCGGATCTCCTGCTCCCGCTCCGCCACCAGGCGGGTGGCCACCGACTGCACCCGGCCGGCGGACAGCCCCCGGCGGATCTTCTTCCACAGCAGGGGAGAGAGCTGATAGCCCACGATGCGGTCCAAAATGCGCCGCGCCTGCTGGGCGTCCACCAGGTCCTGGTCGATGGCCCTGGGGTGGGCGATGGCGTCGTTGACCACTTTCTTGGTGATCTCGTTGAAGGTCACGCGGCTGGTCTTGTCGTCGGGCAGTCCCAGCAGTTCCTTCAGATGCCAGGAGATGGCCTCCCCCTCCCGGTCCGGGTCGGTGGCCAGATAGACCCGCTGGCTGGCCTTGGCCTCCTTCTTCAGCTCCTTGATGACATCCTCTTTTCCCTTGATGGGCTGATAGTCGGGGATGAAGCCGCCGTCGATGTCCACCCCCAGCTTGCTCTTGGGCAGGTCGCGCACATGGCCCATGGAGGCCGTCACCTTATAATCAGGGCCCAGGTATTTGCCGATGGTCTTGGCCTTGGCCGGGGACTCTACGATCACCAGATTGGTTTTTGCCATTCAGGTCTCCTCCAAATTTCTGACCCCGGGTCCAGACCCGGGTCGTATCTCACGCATCAGTCTTTCAGCAGCACCAGCGCCCGGAAGCGCCGCCCCGGCCGCTCCTCCGCATAGCCGTTGAGCTGCAGCATGGTCAGGGCGGACAGCACCCGCCGGGCGGGGATCTGGGTGCGGTCGATGATCTCGTCGGCGGTGAGCTCCCCCTCCGCGGCCGCGGTGAGGATGGCCCGCTCGTCATCGGTGAACAGCTCGGGCTGCTCCCTCATTGAAATATATGCCCGTTTTTCCTTCGTGTCAATCTTTTCCTGCCTGGGCGGCTCCTCCCGGGGGATGGCGCGCACCGCCTCCTCCACCCGGGCCTGCGCACACTCCGGCGGCAGCGGCGCGCCGCGGCGCAGCCGGCCGGGCCAGTACATCTCATAACAGCGCAGGATATCCCCCGGGTCCCGCACCAGCTGGGCGCCCTCCTGGATGAGGAGGTTGGTGCCCCGGCTCATGGGGGCGTCGATGGGCCCCGGGACGGCGAACACATCCCGCCCCTGATCCGCCGCCAGATGGGCGGTGATCATGGTCCCGCTGTGCTCCTCCGCCTCCACTGCCAGCACCCCCAGCGCCAGGCCGCTGATGATGCGGTTGCGCACCGGGAAGTGGGCTCCCTTGTTCTCCGTCCCCGGCGGGTACTCGGAAATCAGCGCCCCTGCGGCGGCCACATCCTCGTAGAGGAACCGGTTCTCCCGGGGATAGGGCACATCCACCCCGCCTCCCAGCACCGACACCACCGGTCCGCCCGCCTGGAGGGCCCCCTTGAGGGCGGCGGTATCGATCCCCTGGGCGATGCCGGAGATCACCAGGGCGCCCCGGCGGGTCAGCTCCAGGCCGAAGCGCGCCGCCGTCCCCACGCCGTACTCGGTGGCCCCCCGGCTGCCCACAATGGCCACCGCCACCTCGTCGTCAAAGCGGGGCAGCTTGCCCTTGATATACAGCACCGCCGGGGCGTCGGGCAGCTGGCGCAGCCGGTTGGGATAGTCCGCATCCTGCCGGGTGAGCACCTGGAGCAGCAGCCGGTCGCAGTCCGCCAGCACCTGCTCCGCCCTGTCCAGGGATTTGTCCTTCAGGCTCTCTGACGCCCCGGCGGGCAGCCCCTCCAGCAGGTTATACTCCTCCGGGTCGGCGAAGAAGGCCGCCTCCGGCGTGCCGAAGTGATCCAGAATCCGGTTCACGCCCAGTCCGCCCAGCCCCTTGCGGCCGGCCAGCCAGATCCAGTATTTCGCGGTGGACATCTCCGCTCCCTCCCTCTTTTCCGCCTTAAGCCGGGCACCAGGGCTTCACTCCCCGGTCCGGCGCATCTCCCACAGCAGGACCGCAGCGGCAGCCGCGGCGTTCAGTGACTCGCATCGATCGCTCATGGGGATCTTCACCGTGGCGGTGCACTCCGCCAGGGCCGCCGGGGAAAGCCCCCGTCCCTCGCTGCCGATGAGGACGGCGGCGGCGCGCAGGTCCGCCTGCCGCACATCCACGGTGTTCTCTCCCAGGGCCGCCCCGTACAGGGGCAGCCCGGCCGCCTTCACCAGGGCGGCGGCCTCTCTGAGGGGGCAGCGCCACACCGCCCGGCGGAAGTGGACCCCCATGGCGGCGCGCACCGTCTTGGGGCTGTACAGGTCGGCGCAGCCCTCCAGCAGGAACATCCCGTCCGCCTCAAAGGCGTCGGCGGTGCGCAGGATGGTGCCCACATTTCCCGGGTCCTGCACCCCCTCCAGCAGCAGATACCGGCCCGGCTTCAGGCACCGGGGCGGCTCGTCCCGCTCCATGCGGCAGGAGAACACCACCCCCTGGGGGGTGCGGGCGGGGCTCACCGCCTCCATCACGCTCTCGCTGACCTGGATCATCCGGATGCCGGCATTGTCCAGGCCGGGCAGCAGCAATGCCTGGGTGAACAGCACCGTGTGCACGGCGGCGCCCCACCGCGCCGCCTCCTGCAGCAGCTTGGGACTGTCGCACAAAAACTCCCCCGTCTCCTCCCGGTAGGCCCGGGAGGATGCCAGCTTCCGAAAGTGGGTGCACAGGGGGTTTTTCCGGCTGGTGATGGTCTCGCTCAAAGGGTCTCCATCCTTTCAATGTCCCCCACGGCGCCCAGCACCAGCAGGGTGTCCCCTTCCTTCAATTCCGTATGGCCGCCGGGGGAGATGATAAACTCCTGGCCCCGGCGGACTGCGATGATGGTCAGATGAAATCTGGCCCGGATATCCAGCTGGGCCAGGGTCTTGTCCCGCCAGGCGGCAGGCACCCGCCGCTCCAGAATGCTGTACTCTCCGGACAGCTCGATATAGTTGAGGATCTGGTCGTTGGACAGGTTCTGGGCCAGGCGAAGGGCCATCTCCTGTTCGGGAAAGACCACCTGGTCCGCCCCGATCCTCTCCAGGACCTTGCGGTGAATGGCGCTGTGGGCCTTGCTCACCACACGGGGCACCCCCAGCTCCTTCAGATTCAGGGTGATCAAAGCGCTCACCCCCACATCGGACCCGGTGGCAACCACGGCGCAGTCCACATTCCGCGCGCCCAGGGCCTGGAGCACCTCAGCCTCCCGGCAGTCCCCCGCCGCGGCATAGGTCACCTTCTCCGCCACTGCCTGGACCCGCTCGTCGGACAGGTCCACCGCCAGCACCTCGTTGCCCAGGGCGCACAGCTCCTCTGCCAGCGCTGTGCCGAACCGCCCCAGGCCGATCACCAGGAAAGTCTTCATTGTCTCTCCACGCTCCTTCCGGCGGGTCTTCAGCCCACCAGGATGTTGGTCTCGGGATATCTCAGCTTATTGTCCCTCCGCCGCTGGGCCAGGAAGGCCAGGGAGAAGGACAGGATCCCCACCCGGCCCAGGAACATCATCCCGGCCACCAGCAGCTGGCCCGGGAAGCCAAGGCCGGGGGTGACGCCCATGGTCAGCCCCACGGTCCCCAGGGCGGAGGCGATCTCAAAGGCGGCCTGTACAAAGGACAGGCCCTCCATCAGGGCCAGCGCCATGGAGCCTGCCAGGAACAGCAGCAGCACCACCAAAGTCAGCGTCATGGCGGAGAGCACCTTGCGCTGGGGGATACTGCGGCCCCTCACCACCACGGTGTCCCGCCCGCGCAGGCCGTCCCGCAGGGAGAGCAGCAGCACCCCCAGGGTGGCCGTTTTGATGCCGCCGGCGGTGGAGCCCGAGCTGCCCCCGATGAGCATCAGCAGGATGGACATCGCCGCCGCGCTCTCGGTGAGCAGGGACTGGTCCACGGTGGCATACCCGGCGGTGCGCAGGGTCACCGACTGGAACAGGGCGTTGAGCACCCGCTGCCCCTCCGGCAGCGCCCCCAGGGTAGCCGGGTTGTCCCACTCCACCCACAGGAAGAAGACCCATCCCAGCAGGATCAGCGCCGCCGTGATGGACAGGACCAGCCGGGTATACAGGGACAGCGGCTTTCCCTCCCGCCAGCGCAGCAGGTCCTCCCACAGGAAAAAGCCCAGCCCCCCCGCCACGATCATCACCATCAGGGTCAGAAGCACCACCGGGTCCCCGGCGAAGCCCGCCACGCTGGCATAGGCGCCGTCATAGGGTCCGAACAGGTCAAAGCCCGCGTTGCAGAACGCGGACACGCTGTGGAACACGCTGAACCACAGCCCCTTCCCCCAGCCGAACTCCGGGATGAAGCGGGTGGCCAGCACCAGCGCGCCCGCCCCCTCCAGCAGAAAGGTCCCCATCAGGGCGTGGCGCACCACCCGCACCACACCGGACAGTCCCTCCAGATTCAGGGCGGATGCCATCACCAGGCGCTGGGACAAACCGATGCGCCGGTGCAGCGCCAGGGACAGCAGGGTGAGCACCGTCACAAATCCCAGGCCTCCCAGCTGAATGAGCAGCAGGATCACCGCCTGGCCGAACACGCTCCAGTGCAGGGCGGTATCCACCACCACCAGGCCGGTGACGCAGGAGGCGGAGGTGGCGGTAAACAGGCAGGTCAGCCAGGGGGTGGCCGTCCCGTTCAGAGATGCGGCGGGCAGATGGAGCAGGACGGTCCCCAGCAGGATCACCGCCGCGAAGCCCGCCACCACAAACCGGGTCGGATTGAAGTTCCGCCCGGAAAACACCCCGGATGGAAGTCTCACCTCGCGCTCCCTCCCATCCGGGACGCAGGCACAGAAAGGCATACCTGCGGGCCGGTCCCGCCGGTATGCCTTTCCGCTTCAGCCCGCCGAACGGCGGGCATCTCCCAGGCGGCTGCCGCTGTGCTGTCTGCCATACAAGACGACCTCTTTCCGACCTCAGCGGCCGGCTTGCATGCCGTCCGCCCATAAGTAGTGGTTAGTATAGCACAGCTGTATGGAAAAAACAAGGCGCTCCTCTCACGACTTTTTTCCGGTGCGTTCCCGCCCGGCGCAGGCCTTCCGGCAGGCGCCGCAGTCGCCGCTGCACGCCCCTCCCGCCTGGCGCAGCACCGACCGGACGAGGGTGACCACCGACCAGGCCAGCAGCGCCGCCCCAGCCAGGGCAAACATCCATTCCATCTTTGCGCCTCCTCACATCAGCAGCAGGGCCGCATGGTACACCAGGAAGGACACCGCCCAGGCCCAGCCCAGCTGCCAGCCCACCGAGGCCAGGGTCCACTTCAGGCTGTTCATCTCCCGGTAGATGGTGGCCACCGCCGCCACGCAGGGGACATAGAGCAGCACGAACACCAGGAAGGACAGGGCCGCCGCCGGGGTGGCGAAGGTGCCGGACAGGGCGCCCGCCACCACCGCCCCGCTGGCGGTGAGGGAGAAGCCGTAGAACAGGGACATGGAGGAGACCACCATCTCCTTGGCGATCAGGCCGGTGAGCAGCGCCACCGCCGCCTGCCAGGTGCCGAAGCCCAGGGGCGCGAACACCGGCGCGATGGCGGAGCCGATCATCCCCAGCAGGCTGTCCGCCTCGTCCGCCGCCATGGTCAGGCCGGGGCCAAAGGACTGCAGGAACCACAGCACCACGCTCATGGCCAGGATCAGGGTGCCCGCCCGAACCAGGAAGCCCCGCACCTTTTCCCACACATGCAGGGCGATGTTCTTCAGGGTGGGCAGGCGGTAGGGCGGCAGCTCCAGCAGGAAGGGGGCGGGCTCCCCCCGGAAGGTGGCCTTCTTCAGGATGATCCCAGACAGGATGGCGCACACCAGCCCCAGCACATACAGGAAGAACACCACCAGCCCCGCGTACTGTGGGAAGAAGGCGGCGGTGAGCAGGCCGTACACCGGCAGCCGGGCGGAGCAGGACATGAAGGGCACCAGCATGATGGTCATGCGCCGGTCCTTCTCATTCTCCATGGTGCGGGCGCCCATCACCGCGGGCACCGTGCAGCCAAAGCCCATGAGCATGGGGATGAAGGCCTTGCCGCTGAGGCCGAAGCGGCGCAGCAGCCGGTCCATGATGAAGGCCGCCCGGGCCATATAGCCCGAGTCCTCCAGGAAGGAAAGGAAGAGGAACAGCAGGGCGATCTGGGGCAGGAACACCAGCACGCCGCCCACACCGCCGATGATGCCGTCCACGATCAGGCTCTCCACCCAGGCGGGCACCGCCGCCGCGGCGAGCAGGGCCTGCACCCAGCCGGCGAACCAGCCGCCGATGAGCACCTCTACCCCGTCGGAGAGCATCTGCCCGGGTCCGAAGGTCACCGCGAACATGCACAGCATGGTCAGCAGAAACACCGGGATGGCCAATACCTTGTTGGTCACCACGCTGTCGATGCGGTCGGACAGGGTGGGCGTCCCCTCCCTCCGGCCCTTGGTCACCGTCCGCTCCACCACCTGCTGGATAAAGCGGTAGCGGCTGTCGGCGATGAGGGTCTCCCGGTCTCCCAGGTCATAGGCGTCCTCGTACTCTTTCGCGATGGCGTCCACTCTGGCCTTGGTCCCCTCGTCCAGGCCCAGGGCCCTCTCCACCAGCTGATCCCCCTCCAGCAGCTTGATGGACGCCCAGTGGGCGGGGATGCCGGCGGCATAGGCCAGGTCGTGGATCTCCTCCCCCACCCGGTGGTGGATCATGTGGGTGAAGCCGTCGTACAGGTCGTCGGGCTCCATGGTGACCCCCACATGGATCTGCCGGTGGGCGATGCGCAGCAGCTCCTGGATGTTCACCCCCGTGCGGGCGGTGACGGGCACCACCGGGATGCCCAGCTGCCTGGACAGCCCCTCGATGTCGATGCGGTCCCCCTGCTTCTCCACCTCGTCCATGAAGTTCAGCGCCAGCACCATGGGGCGCTCCAGCTCCATGAGCTGCACCGTGAGGTAGAGGTTGCGCTCGATGTTGGTGGCGTCCACGATGTCGATGATGCAGTCGGGGTGCTCCTCCACGATAAAGTCCCGGGCCACGATCTCCTCCATGGAGTAGGGGGAGAGGGAGTAGATCCCCGGCAGGTCCACGATGGTCACCGGGTGGCCGTCCACCTCGGCCCGGCCCTCCTTCTTCTCCACCGTCACCCCCGGCCAGTTGCCCACATACTGGTTGGAGCCGGTGAGGGCGTTGAACAGGGTGGTCTTGCCGCAGTTGGGGTTGCCCACCAGGGCCATCTTGATCTCCCGCTGGTCGTGGGTCTTATAGTCGGTGGACGGCCCGCCGTGGACCTTCTGCTCGTGGGCGTGATCCTGGGCCATGCGGCGCAGGGTTTCCTCATCGGGGATGTGCTGTACCATGGACTGCCGCCGGGGACATCGCGCCTTCTCCGCCTCATACTGCTCCGCGGACACCACGGCGATCTCCCCCGCGTCCGCCTGGCGCAGGGACAGCTCATACCGCCGCAGGTTCACCTCGATGGGGTCCCCCAGGGGGGCCACCTTGCGCACCGTCACCTTGGTCCCGGGTGTGAGACCCATGTCCACCAGCCGGCGCTTCACCGGCCCGCTGTGGGCGCCCACCGAGGTAATGACGCCGCTCTCCCCGGGCTTCAAGTCCTTTAATGTCAGATTGGTCTTTGCGTTTTCTCTCATCTGTGTTCTGCTCCTGTTGCTTGATCTTCCGGTTCGGGCTCACTCCGCCCAGTGCAGGCTGCGGCCCACCGCCTTGTGCCAGCCGGCCAGCAGCTTCTCCCGCCGGGCGGCCTCCATGTCCGGGGCGAAGGTCCGGTCGCAGCTCCACAGCCGGCATATCTCGTCGGTGTCCTTCCACACCCCCACCGCCAGGCCGGCCAGATAGGCCGCTCCCAGGGCGGTGGTCTCCCGGATCATGGGCCGGCGGACGGTGCGGTCCAGAATGTCCGCCTGGAACTGCATGAGGAATCCGTCCCGGCTGGCCCCGCCGTCCACCTTCAGCTCTTTCATGGGCACGCCGGTGTCCTTCTCCATGGCCTCCACCAGGTCGGCCACCTGATAGGCGATGGACTCCTGGGCCGCCCGGATCAGGTGTTCCCGCCCGGTGCCCCGGGTGATGCCCACGATGGCCCCCCGGGCATACATATCCCAATAGGGGGCCCCCAGCCCGGTGAAGGCGGGGACGATGTACACCCCGCCGGTGTCGGGGACCTTCTGGGCGTAGTACTCCGCGTCCCGGCTCTCACTGATGAAGCGCATCTCGTCCCGGAGCCACTGGATCACCGCGCCGCCCACGAACACCGAGCCCTCCAGGGCGTACTGCACCCGCTCCCCCACACCGGCGGCCACGGTGGTGAGCAGGCCGTTTTTGCTGCGGCACAGCTCCTCCCCCGTGTTCATCAGCAGGAAGCACCCGGTGCCATAGGTATTTTTGGCCTCCCCCGCCTGGAAGCAGCCCTGGCCGAACAGGGCCGCCTGCTGGTCCCCGGCGATGCCGGCGATGGGGATCTCCCTCCCCTCCAGGTTCACGGTGCCGTACACCTGGCTGGAGGTGCACACCCGGGGCAGCATGGCCCGGGGAATGTTCAGCGCCCGGAGCAACTCCTCGTCCCAGTCCAGGGTGCGGATGTTATAGATCATGGTGCGGGAGGCGTTGGTGCGGTCGGTGACATGGGCCGCCCCGCCGGTGAGCTTCCACACCAGCCAGCTGTCCACCGTCCCGAACAGCAGCCGTCCCTCCTCCGCCAGGCGCTGGCCGTCCTCCACATGGTCCAGGATCCACCGGATCTTGGTTCCGGAAAAATAGGCGTCGGGGATCAGGCCGGTGGCCTGACGGATGTGCTCCTCCAGTCCGTCCGCCGTCAAGCGGGCCACGATGTCCGCCGTGCGGCGGCACTGCCATACGATGGCGTTATACACCGGCCTGCCGGTCTCCCGATCCCACACCACGGTGGTCTCCCGCTGGTTGGTGATGCCGATGGCGGCGATGTCCCGCACCGACACGCCGCTCTTGGCGATGACCTCGGTCATCACGCTGTACTGGGAGGAGTAAATCGCCATGGGGTCATGCTCCACCCAGCCCTGCCGGGGATAAATCTGTTCAAACTCCCGCTGGGCGATATCCACGATATTCTGTTCGGCATCGAACAGGATCGCCCGGGAACTGGTGGTCCCCTGGTCCAGAGCCAGGATATAAGGTCCGCTCATCTCTGCCGCCTCCCCGCTGATTTGCTGTTTCGGACAGTACTTGAGTTCATTTTACTACATCCCGACGCAAAAAACAGCACCAGCCGGCCGATTTTTTCATTTTTTCTCCTCCTCCCCCTCCCGCACCCCCCTCTCCCCTCCTGCATAGGATGAAATGCAGCATCAGACCCACTCTCCCCGGCGGGGTCTGTCCCGCCGGGGTTTCAAGAAGGAGAATGTTATGCATCGTTATCAATGTTGCAATTCCGGATCCAATTCCAACTCCACTTCTTCCTCGGCCAGTTCCGCACGCAGCGATCTGGCCAACGCGCCCACCTGCATCTACCGGCCCATGCCCGGCTGCATGCCCATCTGCCCGCCCCCCTATCCGTCCCCCTGCCCGTCCATGACGGGCCCCACGGGGCCCCAGGGGATCCCCGGGCCTGACGGCGCCACGGGTCCCACAGGGCCGCAGGGCATCCCAGGTCCGGCCGGACCCACCGGACCCACCGGGGCCACCGGACCGGCCGGACCGGCCGGCGCCGCCGGAGCGGTTGGCCCCACGGGACCCACCGGGACATTCCGCTTGAGACAAATTTACCCGTCGGGCAAAATTTTTCTTGACTTGGAGTACACTCCAAAGAGTATACTGAACTGCGTTCTCCCCCGCCCCCACAGTGCGGGAGAGAACATGTCTGAGACAAATCCACACAAAGGAGACCTGATCCATGTCCTCATCTTCCACCCGGAAGCAGAAGCTGGTCACGCTGGTGCTGGCCGCCATGTTCCTGGCCATCGGCATCGTGCTGCCCTTCTTCACCGGCCAGATCCCCCAGATCGGCAGCATGCTGCTGCCCATGCACATCCCCGTGCTGCTGTGCGGGCTGATCTGCGGCTGGCGGTACGGCGCCCTGGTGGGCTTCGTCCTGCCCCTGGTGCGTTCCCTCTGGCTTGGGATGCCCCCCTTTTTCACCGCCATTGCCATGGCCTTTGAGCTGGCGGCCTACGGCGGCATCGTGGGGGCGCTGTATGCCCGCTCCCGCTGGAAATGCATTGTGGCCCTGTACCGCTGCCTGCTCATCGCCATGGTGGGCGGCCGTCTGGTGTGGGGCGCGGTGCGGCTGATGCTCACCGGCGTCACCGGCGACGCCTTCACCTGGCAGCTGTTCCTCAGCGGCGCCCTGTTCACCGCCATCCCCGGCATCCTGCTGCAGCTGGCGGTGATCCCCGCCATCATGGTGGCGCTGGACCGCACCGGCCTTGTGACCTTCTCCCGCCGGCATTCCAAGGCCCCCGCCGTGGCCTCCGTCCACACCGATTTGAAAGGAGACTGATTTTCATGATCTACAAAGAGTTTCAGGGGCTGAAGCTCTCCGCCCTGGGCATGGGCTGTATGCGCCTGCCCGTCCTCGACGGGGACGACGCCCGCATCGACGAGTCCGCCGCCGCCGAGATGGTGGATCTGGCCATGGCCTCCGGCGTCAACTACTATGACACCGCCTGGGGCTATCACGACGGCAATTCCGAGCTGGTTCTGGGCCGCGCCCTGGCCAAGTATCCCCGGGAGAGCTTCTATCTGGCGGACAAGTTCCCCGGCTATGACCTGTCCAATATGGACAAGGTGGAGGAGATCTTTGAGAAGCAGCTGGAAAAATGCCAGGTGGACCACTTTGACTTCTATCTCTTCCACAATGTGTGCGAGATGAACATCGACGCCTATCTGGATCCCAAATACGGCATCTATGACTACCTGATGGAACAGAAGAAAAACGGCCGCATCCGTCACCTGGGCTTCTCCTGCCACGGCGCCCTGCCCGTGCTCCGGCGCTTTCTGGAGGCCTACGGCAGGGACATGGAGTTCTGTCAGCTGCAGGTGAACTACATCGACTGGGCCTTCCAGGATGACAAGGAAAAGGTCGCGCTGCTGGAGCAGTATCACATCCCCGTCTGGGTGATGGAGCCCCTGCGGGGCGGGCGGCTGGCCCGGCTCAGTGAGGCGGAGGCCGCCCCGCTGAAGGAGATGCGCCCCGACGAGACCATTCCCGCCTGGGCCTTCCGCTTTCTGCAGAGCCTGCCCCAGGTGGTGGTGACCCTGTCCGGCATGTCCGACCTGGAGCAGATGAAGGCCAACCTGGCCACCTTCGAGACCGAGCGGCCGCTCGCTGAAACGGAGATGGACAGGCTGCTCCAGCTGGCCGGCGGCATGGTCAGCGAGAGCGCCCTGCCCTGCACCGCCTGTCACTACTGCACCTCCCACTGTCCCCAGGGGCTGGACATCCCCGGCCTGCTGGCCCTGTACAATGAGCACGCCTTCACCGGCGGCGGCTTTATCGCCCCCATGGCGCTCTCCGCCCTGCCCCAGGACAAGTGGCCCAGCGCCTGTATCGGCTGCGGCAGCTGCGAGGCGGTCTGTCCCCAGCAGCTGAAGATCGCCGACGCCATGGCGGCCTTCTCCAAAATGCTCGGCTGACCTTCTCCTTCTCCTGTTCCCTCTCTTCGGCGGCATCGCTTTGGCGGTGCCGCCGTTTTTTCTGCGGACATATCCCCCCACAGACCTGCATAGGGGTACAGGGAAGCCATCGAAACGGAGGGAGCAGACATGACAGATACACACAGGCAGAACACGGCGGGCGGAGGCGGCGATGCGCCGCCTCGCCTCACCTTTGACCCCGGCGGCCCCACGCTGAAGCAGGCGTTGACCCGCTGTCTGCTGGCGCTGCGGGACGGTGCGGCCGCGCCCCATCCCGCCGGCCGGAAGGAGAAGGCCCCTTGACCCCCGCCGCGGCGGCCTCCTCCTCTCTCTGGCATGTGGCCCTTTACATCCGCCTGTCCCGGGAGGACGGCAACGACGAAAGCCTCAGCGTCACCAACCAGCGCAAGATCCTGCACGAGTATCTGGAGCATAGCTTTTCCGAGCCTTATCTCCTGGTAGGAGAGTACATCGACGACGGCGCCACGGGAACCGACGACGAGCGGCCCGGCTTTCAGCTCCTGCTCTCCGACATCCGCCGGGGCGCGGTGGACTGCGTGATGTGCAAGACCCTGTCCCGGGCCTTCCGCAACTACGCCGACCAGGGCTATTTTCTGGAGGAGTTCTTCCCCCGCCACCGCACCCGGTTCATCGCCTTGAGCGGTCCCCGGGTGGACAGCTTTCTGGATCCGGATGCGGTAAACGGGTATGAGATCCCCATCAGCGGGATCATCAACGACCGGTATGCCGGGCGCACCTCCCTGGATGTGCGCCGCACCCTGGACACCAAGCGCCGGCGGGGAGAGTTCATCGGGGCCTTTGCCCCCTACGGCTATCAGAAGGACCCGGCGGACCACAGCCGGCTGGCGGAAGATCCCTCTGCCGCCCGGGTGGTCCGGGACATCTTCCACTGGTATGTCCATGAGGGGCTGAGCAAGCAGGGTATCGCCCGCCGGCTGAACCAGCTGGGCGTGCCCAACCCCGCCCACTACAAGCGGCGGTGCGGCCTGCGCTATTTCCATCCCCACGCCGGGGAGAACGACGGGCTGTGGTCCCCCAGAACGGTGTCCTATATTCTGGACAACCCGGTGTACGCCGGCGACCTGGTGCAGGGGCGGCAGCGGGTGGTGAGCTATAAGGTCCACGACCGGGTGTCCGTTCCGCCGTCGGAGTGGTTCGTGGTCCCGGACGCCCACCCGCCGCTGGTCTCCCGGGCGCTGTTTGCGCTGGCCCGGGAACGCGCCGCCCGCACAGTCCGGGCCGCTCCAGGCGCCGACAGCGTCCATCTCTTTGCCGGGGCGCTGTTCTGTGCCGGCTGCGGCAAGGCCATGGGGCTGAAGTCCGTCCAGGGAGGACGGTACCGCTACTATGTCTGCCGGACCCACCGGGAAAAGGGAGGCTGCAGTTCCCGGCATCTCCGCGCCGACGCGGTGGAACAGGCGGTGCTGGACGCCATCCGCTCCCAGATCGCACGGCTCCCCGAAACGGAGATCGCCGCGGTGGCGGAAGCTGTCCGGGCCGCGCCCTGCCGTCGGGACGGACCTGCTGGGCGGGAGACGCTGCGGCGGGAGAACGCCCGACAGGCCACGCGGCTGCAGAGCGCACTGGATGGACTCTATCTGGACTGGCGGCAGGGCCTGCTGACCCAGGAGGATTTTTCCCGCCTCAGAAGGCGGTTGGAGGGACAGCTGGACCGTCTGCGCGCGGCCTCCATCCCACCGGAGACGGAGGCCTCATGTTCCCCCGCTGTGGAGGATTTTCTCACCCAGGGCAATTTCCTCCGGCTGGAGCGGGGCGTGGTAGCCGAGCTGATCGACCGGATCCTGGTGGAGGAGGACGGCGGACTGGAGATCCGCTTCCGCTTTGCCGACCCCGGCGCTCTTTCTTCGGACGGTTCCTGTTAAAATTCCATTTTCCCATGCGGGCATGCGGCCACCGGCCCCACCGGCCCTGCCGGACCCGCTGGTCCCACCGGCCCCACCGGCGCTGCGGGAGCGGGGCTGGACACCGTCACACAGTTCGTCCCCGACACCCCTTACGCCCGAGGGACCATGCTCTATTACAACGGCGCCCTCTATCAGGTGAATCAGGATAACCCCTCCGGGACACCGGGCACCTCGCCCGATTTCACCCTGGTCACCGTGACCGGGCCCACCGGACCCACCGGTGCCACTGGTGCTGCAGGTGCCACCGGAGCGGAGGGACCCACCGGGCCTACCGGACCCACTGGTCCTGCCGGTGCCGCCGGGCCCACCGGACCCACCGGCCCCACGGGAGCGGAAGGACCCACCGGCCCCACCGGACCTACCGGGCCTGCCGGCGCGACCGGGCCCACCGGGGCTGCGGGTGCCACCGGAGCGGAGGGCCCCACCGGACCCACCGGACCCGCCGGTGCTGCGGGCGCCACCGGGCCCACCGGACCCACCGGTGCGCCCCCCACGCTGAACGCCCTGTACGCCACCAACACCGGCTCCCAGACTCTGGCCACCACCGGGGATGACGCCACCTTCGACACCAACCAGGTGGAGCAGGGCACCGCCATCACCCACACCGCCAGCACTCCCACCTTCACCCTGGTGGACGCCGGCGTGTACCGCATCACCTATTCCGTGGTGGCCACCAACACCTCCAGCACCGGCACCGTGGGGGTGGAGCTGGAGGCCAACAGTGCCTCCGTTCCCGGCAGCAAAAGTTCTGCCACCATCTCCACCACCAGTAACCTGGCCACCCTGGCCAAATCGGTGCTGGTCAACGCTGGTGCCAGTACGACGGTGACTCTGACCTCTACAGAGGACAATGTCACCCTGACCGAGGCGGCCATCGTCATTCAGAAGCTGAACTGAGGTCCGTACCGGAGGGATTCTCTCCGCATCAGTCAGGCGGGCGGCGCGCCGCGCCGCCCGCCTGGCATCCACAGGAGGTCTGTTTTCCATGAAGATCGTGGTCTATGCCATCTGCAAAAACGAGTCCCAATTCGTCCGCCGCTGGGTGGACTCCATGTCGGAGGCGGACCAGATCGTGGTCCTGGACACCGGCTCCGACGACGACACGCTGGAACTTCTCCGTGCCTCGGGTATCCAGGCCGTTCAAGAGGTCATCACACCCTGGCGCTTTGACACCGCCCGCAACCGCTCTCTGGAGCTGGTCCCGGAGGACGCGGACATCTGTGTGTGCACCGATCTGGACGAGGTATTCCACCCCGGGTGGCGCGCCCTGCTGGAGAAGGCCTGGACGCCGGGGTGCAGTCAGGCGTCCTATCGCTACACCTGGAATTTTAACCCTGACGGCTCCGAAGGGCATGTGTTCTGGGCGGAGAAGGTCCACCTCCGGCACGGTTTTCAATGGGTCCACCCCGTCCACGAGGTGCTGAAGTGGACCGGTCCCGGCCTGCCCGGGCCCAAGGTGACCGTGGAGGGGATGCAGCTGGATCACCTGGCAGACCCCGCCAAGTCCCGGGCCCAATACCTCCCTCTGCTGGAGCTGTCGGTGCAGGAGGCGCCGGAGGACGACCGGAACATGCACTATCTGGGGCGGGAGTATATGTTCCGGCAGGACTGGGATAAGTGCATCGCCACCCTGGAGCGGCATCTGGCCATGCCCTCCGCCGTCTGGGCAGATGAACGGTGCGCCTCCATGCGCTTTCTCGCCCGTGCCTGGAGAGCCAAAGGCCGGGAGGATCTGTCCCTCACCTGGCTTCTCCGGGCGGCGGCGGAAGCCCCCCACCTGCGGGAGCCCTTTGTGGAGCTGGCTCAGCTGTTCCATGACACCGGTGACTGGGCCGGCACCGTGTGGGCCGCCCGGCGGGCCCTGGCCATCTCCCAGCGCCCCCGCACCTATATCTGCGAGAGCAGTGCCTGGGGGAGCCTTCCCCACGATCTGCTGTCCATCGGGCTGTACCATATGGGGCTGCTGTCCCAGTCCCTCCAGGCCGCCCGGGACGCCCTGGCCCTGGAGAAGGACAACGACAGGCTTCGGGGAAATGTGGAGATCATCCGCGCCGCCGCGGAGGCGCGGCAAGGGGGATAGAGACAGCAGGGGACGGACCGTCAGCCCGGTCCGTCCCCATCCTTTTCTTTATCCGTTTGTCAGCCGCGGCGCCAGATCCGGCTGTCAGTTCTTTTCCTGTGCCCGGCCATGAGCGAGCGCCCGCCAGCCGCACAGCAGGCAGCCCGCCAGCAGGATCAGCGTCATCCCCAGCCCCACATAGAAGCCCGCGTAGGTAAAGCGCAGGCTGAACCCGGGGTCGGGCAGAACAGAGGTCAGGTTGGGCCAGAAGAAAAAGGCGTGGAGCTCCTCCGCCAGGATCAGCAGCGTCCCCGTCAGGCAGGCCGCCAGCCTGTGCCGCGGGAACCACCACAGCCCCAGCATCACCCCCAGCACTCCCAGCAGGGTGAGGGGCCCCACCATCAGTTCGATCCCCAGGATCTTCAGGGCCCCTTTTCCAAACCAGGGCAGAAACATCACCACTAAGTTGGCCAGCAGGATTCCGGTCAGAATCAGCTTGTTTCGTTCGCTGCGCATGCCCTCCGCCTCCTTCTTCCACGGCAGGTCTCGTTTCCTCTCTGTTTATAAAGACGCAGGACAGGCGTCAAATGTCTCACAAAAATCCAAACTTTTTTATTTTTGTCGATCTGCACGATTTCCCATCGGTTTCTCATGATCTTTTTTTTGCTTTTTCACCTCTTTTGTCCCTTTACATAGGATGAGATGAGGTGGAATTTCATGAACACAACACAGACCCTCTCTCCCCTTCTTGTCGTCCCCCGGGAGTACAGCCAGCCCCTTCTCCATGACGGCGAGCCCGTCGTGGATCTGCGCCTGCGCTGGGCGGAGGGGGGCGCGGACTGCCCCCGCCGGCTGGCGCGTCTGCTCTCCCGGGTCCCCGCCGTGTGGCAGCGCTACTGGGAGGCCGTCACAGTCCCCCTGGCGGCGGAGGCTCTGGCGGCATGCCGCGCCCGCTCCCGCCCCTTTACCCCCTGGCTGTGCACCCTGGATACCCGGGTCACGCAGCACTCAGGCTGCCTGCTGTGTGTTCAGTGGGAGGCCGTCCTCCGCCGGGACGGTCTGCCCGCCGTCCCGGTGCGCCACACTCTGGTGTGGGACCTGTCCGCCGACACGCCGCGCCCCCTGTCCTCCTTTCTCTCCAGGCATTTCCCTCGTGCCGCAGCCCTGCGGGCCGTGGCCGCCCAGGCCCCGCCGGGGACGGACCGTCTCGCCCTATGGCGGCGGTTCTCCCCCCGCCGGTTCTTCCTCCGGGGAGAGGAGGTGGTGGTTTTCTATCCCCCGGACGCCCTTGGGCCGGGGGAGGGGTTCGCCGAGTTTCCCGTGGGGCGGCTGCCGGAGGGCAGGGCGGAGGATGCCCTCCCCGTCCCCTGAACGCCTTTTGTCCCGCGGCGTCTGCGCAGTCCCGTCCCCGAAACGCCGCCCACAGGGCGTAGAGTTCCCCCTGTCCGGGCACTTCTCCCTTCCCCCACGGCGGGTTTCGTGGTATAATACCGGTATAAGGCCCGCTCTGCGGGCCAGGCGCAAAGCGCCGGGGCATTTGCGGCGCAAATGCCCGATCCCGGTATTGCACCACAGCCAAAGCCGGTTTTCCGGCTTTGGCCGGCGCAGCCGGCAGGGCAGGCGGGAAAGCCGCCTGCAGCTGTGGTATAATGGGATATCATTCCGCGCCGCCCTCCGGCGGCGCCCCCGCAGGTGATGGAGAGATGGCCACAGGATGGCTCCCGGGCTCTGGTGACCGCCATGCGTAAGCTGGCGTGCTTTGCCCTGCCCTTCTGCTGCGCGGCGGCGTGTGCCCAGCTGCGGCTGCTCTCCGCCCGTGGGCTGCTGATACTGGGAGCGGTAGCGCTGGTGCTGATCCTCCCCGCCGTCCTGGCCCTCCGGGGCCGGCGGACGGCCCGCCTGCGGGCGGTGCTGATCCTGGCGGGGGTGGGGGCGGGCCTTCTGTGGTGCGCCGCCTTCGACCGGGCGGTGTACGCCCCCGCCGCGGCCCTGGACGGCCAGACCGTCCGCCTGGAGGGCACCGTCGCTGACTGGCCCAGGGAGACCGACTACGGCGACATCTCGGTGACGGTGGAGGTGGACTGCGGCGGGCTGTTCCCCGTCTCCGCGGTGATGTACGCCCACGAGAGCTACGCCGGCCTCCAGCCCGGGGACCGCATCTCCACGGTGGCGGGGTGCGAGCTGGCCCGCTTCCGCCACGGGGAGGAGGTCACCTACTACACCGCCAAGGGGGTCTTCCTCATCGTTGAGGCCTACGGCGACATGACCGTGGAGCGCCCCGACCCCGTCCCCCTGCACTGCCGCCCCGCCATGCTCACCCGGGCCCTCCAGCAGGGCATCGACCGGGTGTTCGCCGACCCGGTGAACGCCGGGCTGGCCCGGGCGCTGGTGGCGGGGGACAAGGACGGGCTCACCGACCAGCTGGACCAGGACCTGCGGCGCACCGGGCTGTCCCATGTGGTGGTGGTCTCGGGCATGCACCTGTCCATCCTCATCTGGACGGTGGTGTCCCTGCTGGGGCCCAACCGCCGGCGGTCCGCCGCGGTGGGCTGCGCCCTGGTGCTGCTGGTGATGGCCATGGCGGGAAACACCCCCTCGGTGGTGCGGGCGGGCATCCTCCAGCTCTTCCTCCTCATCGGCCCCCTGCTGGGCCGGCGGCGGGACAGCCTGACCACCCTCACCTTCGCCCTGATGGTCCTGCTGCTGGCCAACCCCTACGCCGCGGCCAGCATCAGCCTGCAGCTCTCCTTCGGCGCGGTGCTGGGGCAGTATCTGCTGGGCATGCCCATCCAGCGCTGGGCCCTGGCCCATCTCCGCCTGCCGGAGGGGACGAGCCTGCCCCGCCGGACCTGGCGGGGGACGGGGCGGTTTTTGGCGGCTACCCTGGCCTCCACCCTCTCCGCCCAGGTGTTCACCGTCCCCCTGTGCGCCTGGTACTTCGGCACCATCTCCCTCGTCTCCCCCCTGGCCAATCTGCTGGTGCTGTGGGCGGTGACCCCCGCCTTCATCGGCGGGCTGGCGGCCGGGATCCTGGGGAACCTCGTCCCGGCGCTGGGGCAGCTTCTGGCCCTCCCTGTCTCCCTCCTGCTGGACTGGATCCGCCTGGCAGTCACCGCTCTGGCCAAGGTGCCCTTCGCCTGCCTCACCACCGGGTCGGTGTACTATGTGGCGTGGCTGGTCTTTCTCTATGTCCTCATCGTCCTGGTCCTGCTGTGGCGGGGACCGCGCCGGGCGCTGACCCCGGCGTGCGGCTGCGTGTGCGCCCTGTGCGCCGCCATGCTCTGCACCGCTTTCACCTTCCGCTCCGGCTCCCTCACCGCGGCGGCCCTGGAGGTGGGGCAGGGCGCCTCCACCGTCCTCCGCCTGGGGGACCAGGTGGTCCTGGTGGACTGCGGCGGAGACAGCTATACCAACCCCGGGGACATCGCCGCCGACTACCTCTCCGACCAGGGGGTGGGCCAGCTGGACCTGCTGGTGCTGACCCACTACCACGACGACCACGCCAACGGCATCCCCCGCCTGCTGGAGCGGATGGAGGTGGAGGTGCTGGCCGTCCCCGATGTGGAGGAGGACAGCCCCCTCCGCGCCCAGATCCTCACCCAGGCACAGGCCGCGGGCACCCGGGTCTGGTTCATCCGGGAGGACTGCCGCATCACCATGGGGGACGGCCTCTCCCTCCGGCTCTTCGCCCCCTTCGGGATGGGAGAGACCAATGAGGAGGGCCTCACCGTGCTGGCCTCCGCCGGGGAGTTCGACCTGCTCCTCACCGGCGACATGGCCGGCGAGGTGGAGCAGCTCCTCCTCTCCCAGACCGACCTGCCCGACCTGGAGCTGCTGATGGTGGGCCACCACGGCTCCAAGTACTCCACCACGGAGGAGCTGCTCTCCGCCCTGTGCCCCGAGGAGGCGGTGATCTCGGTGGGGGAGCACAACCTCTACGGTCACCCCGCTCCGGAGACCCTGACGCGGCTGGAGGCCGCCGGCGTCCGGGTGTGGCGTACCGACCTCAACGGCACCGTCACCCTCCGGGTGCCGTGACCCTTTGAAAAAGGAGCGTTTTCCTATGGCACAGAAGAAAGGCGATGGCCGCGCCGCCCTCCAGGCCCTGAAGGGGCAGCTCTCCTCCGGCCAGATCGGGCAGCTCTACCTCTTCCACGGGGAGGAGGTCTACCTCCGGGACTTCTACCTGGGCCGCCTGCGGGAGCAGCTGGTGGGCGGCGGGATGGAGGAGTTCAACCTCCACACCCTCAAGGCCGGGGAGGTCACCCCCCGGGCGCTGGAGGAGGCGGTGGACTGCCTGCCTATGATGAGCCAGCGCACCCTGGTGCTCCTGGTGGACTTCGACCCCTTCAAGGCCGGGGAGAAGGACCGGGAGGCCTATGCCAAGCTGCTGGGCAGCCTGCCCGACTACTGCTGCGTGGTGCTGGTGTACGACCTGATCCCCTACAAGGCGGACGCCCGCACCAAGCTGGCGGCGGTGTTCCGGGACAAGGGGCTGGTGGTGAACTTCGCCCGGCAGGAGCAGGGGGACCTGGTGGACTGGATCCGCCGGCGCTTCCGCGCCCTGGGGCGGGACATCGACTCCGAGCTGGCCCGCTACCTCATCTTCCTGTGCGGCGACCTGATGACCGGCCTGATCGGGGAGATCGAGAAGATCGGCGCCTACGCCAAGGGCAGCCGGGTCACCCGCCAGGACATCGACGCGGTGGCCACCCCCCAGTTGGACGCGGTGGTCTTTCAGATGACCGACGCCATCGCCGCCGGCAAGGCGGACCGGGCTGCCCAGGTGCTGGGGGACCTGTACCACATGCAGGAGCCCCCCCTCCGCATCCTGGCCGCCCTGGGCCGGCACATCCGGCAGCTCTACTCCGCCCGGCTGATTCTGGAGGCCCACAAGGGCACCGACGCGCTCATGGCCCTGTGGGGCATGCAGAAGGCCTATCCCGCCCAGAAGCTGATGGAGGCCGCCCGGCGCTTCCCCCTGTCCTGGTGCCGGTGGGCTGCCGTGCGCTGCGGCGAGACCGACCTTGCCATCAAGTCGGGGGGCGGCGACGGGCAGGAGCTGCTCACCCTTCTGCTCATGGAGCTCTCCTGCCGGGACCGGAGGGGGACATGCTGAGGATCCGGGAGGCCGTGGTGGTGGAGGGCCGGTACGACAAGCACACGCTATCGGGGGTGGTGGACGCCGTCATCGTGCCCACCGACGGCTTTGGCATCTTCCGGCAGCGGGAGACCCTGGCGCTCATCCGCCGCCTGGCGGAGCAGCGGGGGGTGATCCTCCTCACCGACCCGGACGGGGCCGGGCAGGTGATCCGCGGCTATCTCAAGGGCGCCCTGCCCCCCGGCCGGGTGAAGCAGGCCTATGTCCCTCAGGTCCCCGGGAAGGAGCGGCGCAAGCGCCGCCCGGGCCGGGAGGGGGCCCTGGGGGTGGAGGGGATGTCTCCCGCCGTGCTGGAGCAGGCCCTGCGCCGGGCGGGGGCCACCGTGCTGGGGGAGGACGCCCCCGCCGTCTCCGGCGCCCCCCTCACCAAGGCGGACCTGTGCGCCGCCGGGCTGGCGGGCGGACCGGACAGCGCCCAAAAACGGCGGGCGCTGCTCCATCGGCTGGACCTGCCCCCCCACCTGTCCGCCAACGCCCTGCTGGAGGCGCTCAACGCCCTGTATGACGAAGTGGAGCGGCGGGCGCTGCTGTCAGAGATGGCGGAGGCCGGCTCTCCCCCTGCGCGGTGAGGGCGGCGCCGATCCAGCGCGCTGCCGTCCAGGGGACCTTATCCGCCCCCCGGAGCCGATTCCCTCAGGCAGGGCCTCTACCGGTCGGGCCGGAACGCCGCCGTATTCCCCTGCGTCCCGGGAACCGGCCCCCGCCGCCGGACCGGTCTTCCGGGGGCGCATCCCGCCCCCGAAGCGCGAACCCCAGCGAGATTTGGGTTGACATGACCTTTCCGCTCCTGTACAATGGTATCCGTCAGCCGATGGGACAGGCTCATCTCACAGACAAATGCCAGCGGCACCGCCGGCAAAGGGAATACGCGGGAAATCTGATCGGCATAACCTGCAGGTACCGCTTCTGCGCGGCAGGGGATGCCTTTTTTATTTTGCTCCGGCGCGGCCGGGGCCGCAGATCACAGGGTGATGCAGGTGAAAGACGGAAAATTGATGATCGCGCTGAAGGGGCTGATTGTAGGCGGGACCATGCTGGTGCCGGGGATGAGCGGCGGTTCCATGGCCATGATCCTGGGGGTCTATGACCGGCTGGTGTCCTCTGTCAGCTCTTTTTTCAAGCACAAGCGGGCCAGCCTCATCTTCCTGGCCACCTTCTGTGTGGGGGCCGGCATCGGGATGCTGCTGCTGGCCAAACCGCTGCTGAGCCTTATCGAGCGCTACCCCATGCCCATGATGTACTTCTTTCTGGGGGCTGTGGCCGGGGGCGTGCCCCTGGTGTTCCGGGAGGCCCGGGTCCGGCGCTTTACCTGGCGGGTGCCGGTGTACATCGTGCTGGGGCTGGCGGTGGTGTATCTGTTCACCCTGCTGCCCTCCGATGTCTTTCAGTCGGAGATGGAGGCGGGGCTGGTCAGTGCCCTGCTGCTCCTGGTCTCCGGGCTGATCGCGGCGGTGGGGCTGGTGCTGCCGGGCATCAGCGTGTCCTACCTCCTCCTGCTCATGGGGCTGTACGACGAGACCATGCGGGCCATCAGCCAGCTGTACTTCCCCTTTCTCATCCCCTTCGGGGTGGGACTGCTGCTGGGGATCATCCTCACCACCCGCATCCTGGAGCGGGCCATGACAGAACACCCCCACCCCACCTATCTCATCATTCTGGGCTTCGTGCTGGGCTCCATGGCGGAGGTGTTCCCCGGGGTCCCGGACACCGCGGGGGAGGGCCTTTTGTGCCTGGTCACCCTGGCAGCCGGCTTTGCCGTCATCTGGCTGCTGTCCTGGAAGGAGCGCCAGGGGTGACGGCCTTATCCCGTTCAAATCAAAGCAGCGCCGTGGGCGCCCGTATCATGGGCGCCCACGGCGCTGTGGTTACAAGGAGAAAATCAAATTCCGCCCTCGGTCAGTGCGCGCAGAAGCCCCTGACAGCCCGCGGAGATGTCCTGCCAGGCGGCCTCAAAGTCCCGGGTGTACCAGGGGTCTGCCACCTCCTGCCCCGGTCGGGCGGCATAGTCCAGCAGAAGCCGGACCTTCCCCTCCGGGTCGCCGCCGCAGATGCGGCGTGTATTCCGCAGATTGGCCTGATCCATCCCGATCAGCAGGTCAAACCGCGCATAATCCTCCCGGATCAGCTGCCGGGCCGTCTTTCCGGCACAGTCGATTCCTTGCTCCGCCAGCTTCCTTCGGGCGGGCGGGTAGACCGGGTTTCCGATCTCCTCTGTACTGGTGGCCGCGGAGGCGATCTGAAACCGTTCCTCCAGTCCGGCCCGCTTCACCAGATCCTTCATTACAAATTCGGCCATAGGGCTGCGGCAGATATTGCCGTGGCAGATAAACAAGATCCCTGTCATCGCTCTGCGCTCCTTTCCCGGGCGTTCAGTCTTCGGCCGCGGAGGGATCAAAACAAAAGGCAACTGCTTTCGCAGTCGCCTTTTGTTTGGCAGCGGGAGAAGGATTCGAACCCTCACAAACAGAGTCAGAGTCTGTCGTGCTACCCTTACACAATCCCGCTATATGCACCCGAGATTTCAGGCGCAGGGATTAGTATAAGCGGAATTGTGATATTTGTCAAGAGGTTTTTGAAATATTTTGGGGCAATCTGGGGATGCGCTTCCCTCACCCCCCGGGCACCAGGGCGGCCAGCGCCGGGAAGGGCCCGAGACTGCGCCGGAGGATGCCGTGGAGATGGGCGATGGCGGTGCCGTAGTTGGTGAAGGGCACCCCGGCGTCCAGGGCGCAGCGGCGGCGGTACTGGACCTCCCGCTGGTGGAGCATGCAGGCCCCGCAGTGGAGGACCAGCCGGTAGGGGGACAGGTCCTCGGGGAAGTCCCGGCCCGAGCAGGTGTCGAAGGCGATGTCCGCCCCGGCGTGCTCCCGGATCCAGCGGGGCAGCTTCACCGTGCCGATGTCCTCGCACTGGCGGTGGTGGGTGCAGCCCTCGGCGATGAGGACGCGGTCCCCGTCCTTCAGGCGATCCAGGGCGGCGGCGCCCCGGACGGCGGTCTCCAGAAAGCCCTTGTACCGGGCCATGAGGATGGAGAAGGAGGTGAGGGGGATCTCCGCCGGGGTCTGGCGGGCCACCAGGCCGAACACCTGGGAGTCGGTGACCACCAGGGCGGGGGGGCGGCCCAGAGAGGGGAGGACGGCGGCGTACTCGGTCTCCCGCACCACCACCGGGGCGGCCCCCGCCTCCAGGGCGTCCCGGATCACCTGCTGCTGGGGGAGGATGAGCCGCCCCTTGGGGGCGGACTTGTCGATGGGCACCACCAGCACCGCCAGGTCTCCGGTGCGGAGCAGGTCCCCCACCAGCGCCCCGGTGCGGTCCTCCGTCTTCACCAGCCGGGCCAGGCGCTCCTTCAGCTCCTCCACCCCCTGGCCAGTGACGGCGCTGACGGCCACGCCGTCCTCTCCTGTGTCCGGGGCGGGAACCAGGTCGGACTTATTCCACGCCACCAGATAGGGCAGCTGCCTGCCTCGGAACAGCTCCACCAGCTGACGGTCCGCCGGGGTGAGTCCCCGCCCTGCGTCCACCACCAGCACGGCGCAGTCCGCCCGGGCCAGGATCTGCCGGGTGCGGCGCACCCGCAGCTCCCCCAGCTCCCCCTCGTCGTCAAAGCCCGGGGTGTCGATGATCACCACCGGCCCCAGGGGCAGCAGCTCCATGGCCTTGCGCACCGGGTCGGTGGTGGTGCCCTCCACCGGGGATACCACCGAGAGCTCCTGCCCGGTGACGGCGTTGACCAGACTGGACTTGCCGGCGTTGCGCCGGCCGAAAAAGCCGATGTGTACCCGCTCGGCGGACGGGGTGTCGTTGAGACCCATGGCGCCCTCCTCAGAACCGGAAGTCCCGCTCCCCCTGGGCGATCTTCTCCAGATTCGCCTGACACAGGGCGCGGACCTTGTCCCCCGGGATGTGGGCCAGCTCGCGGCGGATCAGCGCCTGACCAATCTTCTTCGTCTCGGCCGAGCCGTAGTCCTGCAAAAACTCCTCCAGGGTCAGAAGGGCGTTGGGCAGACAGCAATTCTGGATCTGGCCGGACTTGCACAGGCTCATGAACCGGTCGCCGGTGCGGCCCTCCCGGTAGCAGGCGGTACAGAAGGAGGGGATGTACCCCAGCTCCATCAGCCAGCGGATCACCTCGTCCAGGCTGCGCTGGTCGGAGACATCGAACTGCTCGGTGTCGGTGGGGCGGATCTCCTCATCATAGCCGCCCACCGTGGTGCGGGAGCCGCCGCTGATCTGGGAGACCCCCAGGGCGAGCACCCGCTCCCGGACAGCCTGGCTCTCCCGGGTGGAGATGATCATGCCGGTGTAGGGCACCGCAATGCGGATCAGGGCGCACAGCTTGGCGAAGGTGTCGTCGTCGATGCCGTTGTCAAAGGCGGAGGGGTCGATGTCGTCGGCATGCTTGATGCGGGGGACGCTGATGGTGTGGGGGCCCACGCCGTGGACCGCCTCCAGGTGCTCGGCGTGCATCAGCAGGCCAGCGAACTCGTACTTGTACCGCTCCAGCCCGAACAGCACCCCCAGGCCCACATCGTCGATGCCCCCCGCCATGGCCCGGTCCATGGCCTCGGTGTGCCAGGCGTAGTCGTGCTTGGGGCCGGTGGGGTGGAGCTGGAGGTAGCTCTCCCGGTGATAGGTCTCCTGGAAGAGGATGTAGGTGCCGATGCCCGCGTCGTGGAGCTTGCGGTAGTTCTCCACCGTGGTGGCGGCGATGTTCACATTCACCCGGCGGATGGCGCCGTTGCGGTGGTGGATGCCGTAGATGGTGTTGATGCACTCCAGGATGTACTCGATGGGGTTGTGCACCGGGTCCTCCCCCGCCTCGATGGCCAGGCGCTTGTGGCCCATGTTCTGCAGGGCGGTGACCTCCCGGACGATGTCCTCCTGGGTGAGCTTTTTCCGGGGGATGTGCCTGTTCTGGGCGTGGTAGGGACAGTAGACGCAGCCGTTGACGCAGTAGTTGGACAGATACAGCGGGGCGAACAGTACGATGCGGTTGCCGTAGAAGTCCTGCTTGATCTGCCTGGCCAGCTGGTACATCCGCTCCACCCGGTCGGGCAGCTCACAGGCCAGCAGCGCCGACGCGTCCCGGTGGCTCAGCCCCTTGCGCTGCTCCGCCCTGGCCAGGATCTCGTCGATGAGGGCGGCGTCGGCCTTGTGCTCCTCCGCCCAGGCCAGGGTGTCCAGAATCTCCTGGTGGTCGATGAATTCCTCCGCTTTCATGGACTTGGGATCGTACATGTTGACATTCCTTCTTTCTTGCGGGTCAGCGCTGCTTCCCCGTCAGAATCAGGGGGCTGTCCCCCCGTTGGACAACAGGTTCATAGCCGATGGCGGCAAGGCGGGCGCGCAGCTCCTTCAGGCCGGCGGCGGACTCGGCGCCGGCGGAGAGCTTGTCGTGGTAGAGCAGGTATTTCTCCCGCTGGTCCGGCGGGGTCAGGTTGGGCATCACCACATTGGCCCCGTGGAGGATTCCCTGCTCCCGCCCGTCGGCCAGGGCGGTGCCCAGGGCGGTGGTGGCGGGGAGCAGCGCCCGGGGCAGCAGCAGCCGCACCGCCGAGAGCAGATACAGCGTCAGCTCCGCCGAGCCGTCGGGCGCCCCGGCGAAGGGGGTGTCCGGGTGGGAGAGATAGGGGCCGATACCCACCATGTGGGGGCGGAAGTCCCGGAGAAAGGCCAGGTCGGCGGCCAGGCACGCCGCCGTCTGCCCCGGGGAACCCACCATCATCCCCGCCCCCACCTGGTAGCCAAGCTCCTTCAGGTCGGCGAGGCAGCGCAGCCGGTCCCGCAGGGTCTGCCCCGGCGGATGGAGGAATGCGTAGTGGTCCGGGTCCGCCGTCTCGTGGCGGAGGAGGTACCGGTCCGCCCCCGCCGCCCGCAGGCGGGCGTAGCTCTCCCGGCTGCGCTCCCCCACCGACAAGGTCACGGCGCTGTCGGGGAATTCCTTTTTCAGGGCGGAGACCAGCGCGCACAGCCGTCCGTCGTCCCACCAGGGGTCCTCTCCCCCCTGGAGCACGAAGGTGCGGAAGCCCAGGCGGTGTCCCGCCCGGCAGGCGTCCAGGACCTCCTCCGGCGTCAGGCGGTAGCGCCGGGCGTTCCCGTTGCTCCGGCGGATGCCGCAGTAGCGGCAGTCCCGGCGGCAGTGGTTGGTGAACTCCACCAACCCCCGGAGATAGATCTGCCGGCCGAAGTGCCGTCGGGCCGTCTCCGCGGCCTGCTCGCGGAGAAAGTCCGCCGTCTCCCCGTCCCGGTACTGGATGAGGGCCAGCAGCTCCTCATCGGAGAGGGTGTGCTCCTCCGCCAGCCGCCGGGCCAGCTCCAGCGCCTCACCCATGGGCGGCGTAGGCCGTCTTGGAGCTGACCCCCGGCAGCTTGCCCACCCGGCCGGACAGGGCGGAGATGACATCCTGAGGGGCGTCCACGGCGATGGAGATGATGCTGATGCCCTTCTGCCGGTAGGGGATGCCCATGCGGCCGATGATGTACTGGCGGTAGGTATGGAGGATGTCGTTGAGCGCCTCCACCGAACGCTCCTCCTCCACCACAATGCCGATGACGGCGATGCGGTTGTTCTCCTGTTCCATGGAATCTCCTCCTTTTTCCTGCCATGCAAAAAGCCGTGCCCGAAAGGCACGGCCACACCCCCGCCCTGATTTCGGGCGGGTGGAAGAGCACGGGCCTTCCGCCGCAAAGCCTGTTTTTGGCGTCAGGAACCGATTGTTGAAGCGATTTTATCACATTTGATCAAGATGTGCAAGAGGTATCGGATGTTTTTCGTCAAAACGCTGCAAAGATCGCTCCCCCCGGCGGCGGAAAGCCGTCGGGGGGAGCGGACGGGTCAGTTCTTGGCGGAAGAACCCTTGCAGTTCTCGCCCTGGGGCTGAGTCTTGCTCTGGATCTTAGGCACCTGAGGATCAAAGGGCTGGGTGGACTGAGCCTGCTTTTTATCCTTGTTCTTTGCCATGGAAGCTCACCTCCTTACACAATGGCTATCATTGCCGAAGCAAACCTGTTTTATACATATTTGAGCCGTGCCTGGCGCAGCAAGGTATAAATTAGGGGTGCAAAACGCGGAAATCTATGCTAAAATGGAGAAAAGGAGACCCGCCCGGACCGTCTGGGCGGGCGGAATGGAGGTAGAAGGAGATGAGATGCCCTTATTGTGCCCATCCTGAGAGCAAGGTGGTGGATTCCCGCCCCGCGGACGAGGGCGCCAGCATCCGCCGGCGCCGGGAGTGTCTGGCGTGCCACCGGCGCTTCACCACCTATGAGACCATGGAGAGTCTGCCCCTGGTGGTGATCAAAAAGGACGGCAGCCGCCAAAGCTTTGACCGTACCAAGCTGCTCAACGGGCTGATCCGCGCCTGCGAGAAGCGGCCGGTGCCCTTCTCCACCCTTGAGGCGCTTGTCAACGAGATCGAGCAGACCCTGCAGAACGACATGGAGCGGGAGGTCAGCTCCAGCCACATCGGCGAGCTGGTGATGGACCGGCTGAAGTCGGTGGACGAGGTGGCCTATGTCCGTTTCGCCTCGGTATACCGTCAGTTTAAGGACATCAACACCTTTATGACCGAGCTGAACAAGCTGCTTCAGGAGAAGTGATGACCTAATCCCCCGAAAAACGCCGGCCGGCAGCCCAATGGCTGCCGGCCGGCGTGTATTTATCGTTCTTTCTCTTCCCTTCTGTCGGCTGAAAGCAGATTGGTCATGCTGCGCAGGCTGACTGCCAGGGTGGACAGATTGTGGAGGGTCGCAGAGGCGGCGGGGGGAAGCACCCCTGCCGCTCCCAGGCCGATGAGCGCCCCGTTGAAGCCGATGACAAAGCGATAGTTGGATTGGATACGCTCCATCAGCCCCGTGGCAATACGGCGCAGCTCCACCAGCTCCCACAGATCGTCGGCGGCGATGGTGATGTCGGCGATCTCCCGGGCGATGGCGGCGCCGTCGCTGACGGCGATGCCCACATCCGCGGCGGACAGCGCGGGAGAGTCGTTGATGCCGTCCCCCAGCATCATCACCGTGTGCCCCTGCGCCCGGGCCTGCTCCACAAAGTGTGCTTTGTCCTCAGGCAGCACCTCAGACTGGTACTCGTCCACCCCCACCTGGGCGGCGATGGCCGCGGCGGTGCGCTCGCTGTCTCCGGTGAGCATCACGGTTCTGCGGATCCCCAGCTGCCGCAGGGCGCGAACTACCTCCCCAGCCTCGGCGCGCAGGGGATCGGCGATACAGATGACCGCCGCCAGCTCTCCGCCGATGGCCAGATACAGGTGAGAGTACTGGGCGGGCAGAGCATCGAAGGCCTCCCGCTCCCCCGCCGGGACGGTGCAGCCCTCATCCTCAAAGACGAAGTGGGCGCTGCCGATAAGGACCCGCTCTCCCCCCACGGTGCTGGCGATGCCGTGTGCCACCAGGTACTCCACCTTGGAGTGCATCTCCTCGTGGGACAGCCCCCGCTCCCGGGCGGCCTGGACCACGGCGTTGGCCATGGAGTGGGGAAAATGCTCCTCCAGGCAGGCGGCCAGCCGCAGCATCTCGGCCTCCTCCCGGCCGCCGAAGGGGATCACCTGCACCACTACGGGACAGGCGTGGGTCAGGGTGCCCGTCTTATCAAAAACAATGGTGTCCGCCCTGGCCACCGCCTCCAGATACTTGCCGCCCTTCACGGTGACATGGTGCCCTCCCGCCTCCCGCATGGCGGACAGCACCGCCAGAGGCATGGCCAGCTTCAGGGCGCAGGAGAAATCCACCATCAGCACCGACGAGGCCCGGAGCGCACTCCGGGTGAGCAGGAAGGTCAGCGCGCTGCCGGCCAGGGTGTAGGGCACCAGCCGGTCCGCCAGGGCGGAGGCACGGTTCTCGGCGGCGGATTTCAGCTTCTCCGACTGCTCGATCATGGTCACGATCTTGTCGTAGCGGCTCTCCCCCGATTGCTGGGTGATCTTGAGGACACACTCCCCCTCCTCCACCACGGTGCCGGCATACACGGCAGTGCCCGGCCGCTTGGGCACGGGGATGGACTCTCCGGTGAGGGAGGCCTGGTTCACCATCACCTCTCCCCGAAGGATGACGCTGTCCATGGGAATCAGCCCCCCCATGCGCACCACGATATGGTCATCGGGACGCACCTGGGACAGCGGGGTGAGCACCTCCTCGCCGCCGTCGGTGAGCAGCCAGACCCGATCCACATTCAAAGACATGCATCGGGCCAGGTTCTCCACCGATTTTTTATGGGTCCACTCCTCCAGCAGCTCTCCCAGCTTCAGCAGGAACATGACTGAACTGGCGGTGCCGAAGTCCCGGCGGGCCAGAGAGATCCCGATGGACAGCGCATCCAGCAGCTCCACATGCAACTGCCGCCGCACCAGGCAGCGCAGTCCCTGTACCAGGAATCGAATCGAGCGGAACGCAGTCCATACGGCGCGCAGCGCCGCCGGGACGAAGAGGGAACGGGCCAGCTTGAATACCGCCATCCCCACCAGCTTCTCCTGATACGCCCGGTTCAGCGCGCGGCTGCTGTGAAGGGGAGCCAGGGCTTCCACGGCAGGATCCCGGTAGGAAAACTCTGTCAGCCTTTGGTACAGCGCCCGGCGGCTGCCCTGGAACCGGATCACGGCGCAGCAGGTCCGCTCGTGGACCGCCGCCTGCTCCACCCCGGGCAGCTGCTGGAGATAGGCCTCCAGCAGATCTGCCTGTTCCAGCGTCATCCTGGACTGCGCCATCCGAACACGCACCCGGCCTGAGCTGACATGCATCACTTGAAATTTCATAAAGACCTCCCAACAGAAAAGAGGGCCGCAGCGCGGCCCTCAGCTCTCCGGCCGCCATGGAGAAACGGCGTGCCGGCGTGGGGGAGTACGCCCGGCGGCCCTGATCACGGACCGTCCGAACGGGGGTGCGGGGCGGGATTCGGCTCAGCCATTCTCCTCACCGGCCGCAGCCTTCTCCTCCTCCTGCGCGCGCTTCTCGTTGATATCCTTGGCGGCAGCCAGGATGTCGGCGGCATTCTCCTGGACGGAGGTGACCGTGGACATCACCGACTCCTTCATCCGCAGCGCGGCGGCAGTGGTGTGGGTATAGACCTGCTTGGCGTCCTTGCTGCTGAGCAGCTTGATGCCGGCAGAGCCGAACAGAACGCCCCCCGCGAACAGCGCGAGATTCTTGTAGACATTCATCCCTTGTTCCTCCTTATGGTTGCGTGGCGGTGTACGGCCTTTACTTTCGGCGATAGCCCGTGATCATGACCATGATCATGCAGATCACGGCGCCCCAGGCCCAAAACTTATGCTGCTTCAAATCGGCCACCTCCAGACATGTGCGGTATGCACTTACAGGGTACCATACCACACCGGGAGAAGAATTGCTGTCCCAAACGGCCGAAAAATGTCCGTTTCAGACATTTTTTCCGCGGTGAAGACGGCGGTACTGGCTGGGGGTCATCCGGTGCTGCTTCTTGAAGGCCGCGCTGAAGCGGCTGACCCCTGTGTAGCCCACAGCGGCGGAGATCTCAGTGATGCTGTCCCCGGTGGTAGCCAGCAGGTGGGCCGCGGTCTGAAGTCGGTAGCGCTGGAGATAGGTGTGGACCGGGTCCCCATACAGCTGACGGAAGCACTCCTTCAGCAGAGTGGGGGAAAGCTGAAACTGGCGGGCCAGCTCCTGGATGGTCAGCCGCCGCTCCGGATGGGCGCAGATATAATCGTGGACCCGGCGCACCGTCTCCTCCTGATAGCGGTCATAGTACCGCCCCTCCGGTACGCCGCCGGGGCACTGGACGCCGCAGCGGAGCAGATAGATCAGCTCCAGCAGCTTGAACAGGAAATAGGTCCCGTCCTGGTCCGGCGCCAGGCGGTCCAGGGCGGCGTGGGCGGAACGGTTCCAGCTTTCATCCCGCAGCACCATAATCCCCCTGTGCCGGTCCAGAAGCTCCTCCATCCAGGCCAGATTGTCGGGAAGGCCGGGCAGCAGAGCGCAGAACTGCCGCAGCACAGGGCGGGCCTCCTCCTCCCGGATCAGGGCGGCCGTGCAGCGGAAGGGCCGCAGCGCGGCGGTCAGCTCCGTCAGCCGGGCGGCAGAGGAGAGCAGGAGCACCTCTCCCGCCCCGACGGAGAGCGCTCCGCCCTCCCAGCGCTCCAGCTCCAGCCGCCCCTCCCGGCAGAACAGCAGCTCCAGCCGTCCCGCCGCCAGAGGCGTCAGGGGCGCGGGGGCGGCGGACAGCGCGCGGCAGTCGTAGGTGACGATCCCCGGTGCATAGAAAGTGCGGCGCACCTGGACCGAATCAGCCTCCTCCCCGCACAGAGCACCAAGATAGTCTGTAAGCATACTTCCGCCTCCCGTTCCCATCTAAATAGTTAGCAATCACTAACTCTCTTTCAAAAAAGCTCCGGCCGGGCGGACGCTTCTGTCCGCGCGCAAGCCGGAAAAAGGACTCTGCTGCCGCCCAAGGCGGCTTTCTCTGTATCCGTATCATAACCCGCCGCGCAAAATTTGTCAAGGTGGAGGAATAAAAAGGATTTCCAACGGACACAGGGAGAAAGATGTGCTATAATAACACCGCAAAAGATATGCTCCGCGCCGGGGCGTGTCAGGCCTGCAGCTCCTCTGCGGCGGGGAAAGCCCTGTCTCATCACAATCTGGTCCGGCGGACGGTTTTTGGTCCGCGATCATGATGCTGCAGGCACGAGCCCTCCGGGGCGGCGCACCGTGCACATGGACAGCTGCGGCGCACCAAAACAGGCGGCCATGCCGCCAAAGGAGGAATCAGATGTGAAAATGGCATTGGGGAAGCTCCCCTCCAAGGCGGAGGCCCTGAATTGTCTGCTGAGCCGGTGGGACCCCAAACCAGGGATGGAGGAAGTCCCCCTGACACAGGCAGTGGGACGCGTGCTGGCGGAGGACCTCACCGCCCGGTACGACATCCCCGTGGTACGCGCCTCCGCCATGGACGGGGTGGCCATCTCCTTCGCCCTGACGGAGCAGGCGGGGTGGGATCCCGCTCGCTGGGAGAAGGGCCGGGAGTATGTCCGGGCGGACACCGGGGACGATTTCCCCGATGAATACGACACGGTGGTCCCCATCGAACAGGTGACCTTCCTGCCCCAGGGCGGGCTGTCCTTCTCTCCGGAGCTGACCCTGAGCCGGGGGATGAATGTCCGCCCCGCGGGCAGTCAGCTCGCCCGGGGGGCTGTGGTGGGCCGCAAAGGTACTGTGCTCACCGCCATGGACCTCGCCGCCGTCGGGATGGGGGGCTATGACCGCGTGCCGGTGGTGGTGCGCCCCAGGGTGGCCTTCGTCCCCACGGGCAGCGAGCTGGTCCCCATTGGAAGCGCGCTGCAGCGCGGCCAGAATTTCGACACTAACGGACTGATGGCCGCCCAGCTTCTGCGGGAGATGGGTGCCGAGCCGGTCCTCCATCCCATTGTGAAGGACCGGGAGGAGGATCTGGAGCGCGTTTTGGACGAGCTTCTGTCCACGGCGGACATCGTTCTGCTCAATGCGGGGACCTCCAAGGGCGGCGAGGATTACTGCGCCGCCATTCTGCAGCGCCGCGGCGCCCTGCTCCACGGAGTGGCAGCAGTACCCGGCCGCCCCATGAGCGTGGCGGTCATCGGCGGCAAGCCGGTGCTCAACCTGTCTGGTCCGGCCTTGGCGGCGTTCTACGGGCTGGACTGGGCGGTGCGTCCCCTGGTGTGCCGCTGGCTGGGGGTGCCCGTCCCTGTACGGGAGCGGATCACCGCCACCTTGACTGCGGCTCTGAATCCCCCTCCCGCCATGTCCATGATGTGCCGGCTGCAGGTGGTGCGGACGCCGGGGGGGAAGTATCTGGCCACCCCCCTGGCCGCAAAAGGGCCGGGCTCCTGCGCCGCCAGGACCTTGTGCAGTGAGGGAGTATATATATCCACCCCCGGCGAGCCCCCCAAGCAGGCGGGGGAGACGCTTCAAGTGGAGCTGCTGCGCAACCGTGCGCAGATCAGGGAAGCAGAGCAATGACCGTACCGGCAGGGCCCGGCGCCGTCTCTTTCAGGCGGCCGCCGGGCCCTGTTTTTATATTTAGAGCCAGTCGGCCACTACATCCGCCAGCGCGGTGGGCGTGACCGTATTTCGGATCAGAAGGGTGATCAGGTCCTCGATCCGCGCAGCGCTGACCGTGATATCGGGGACGGCGGCGCTCTCTCCCTCCGCCTCCCGGATCCGGACTCCGTAAGCTTCACAGGAAAAATTCCCCACACTTTTCTCTCCCACCAGGATAAAGTAGCCGTACTCCCGAAGCCTCCCCTCCGCATCCTTCAGGCTTCGGGTATCCACCAAAATTTCCTTGTCTTCCATGTCGCATATTACCTCTCTTCCTGTCAGGTCATGGCATGGGGAAGCATGTCCATGCCATAACGCGAATTCCGTCCCCCTGGCTGTCCAGAAACACCATAACCCGCAGCTCAGGCGTGTGTTCCTTATTTTACCTAAAATTGCAGGGATGGGAAAGAGAAATCTTTCGACATTATTCGACGGTATTCGACATAAATCGGGTAATATTTATTAAAATTCAGAGGAAATTTAGTCAAAAATCACGCAACACCCCTCCCCTGCTGAAAATTTTGTAAAATTTGCTGGAATTGATCTCCGATTGACACCGGACCGGTACACGGCGTAAAGTGAAATCAGCTTGATATGGGCGGAAACGGGAGGTGTCAGAATGCACAAAGCGCAGGGAAAACTGGAGCGCATGAATACATACAGCCGCTGGTTCCTGACCCGGGGGATGCTGCTGGCCTGCGTCATGGAGGGGGCTGCGCTGCTCCTGGCGCTGGTCTCGGTGTGGGGCGGACTGGGGCACGAGGGCTGGGTGCTTTGGGACTGCGTCTCCTATCTCCGGGACAGCGGGCTGGTCACTCTGATTGTCGCCCCGGGGGGCAGTCTGCTGTTGGAGGATATACGCCGGGATGACGGATGATCCGGATGCAACAATCCGGTTGCAATACGGAGCCCCGCCCTTTATAATGGAAGCATCTCAAATACAAAAGGAGGCGTTTTCCATGCAGAAAGGGACATTGGACTTCTCTCCCCTGGAGCGTCTGGGGCTGGAGCTGCCCGCGGTGGGGGTGAAATTTGACTTTTTCCGGCCCGAGGGGATTCCGCCGCTGGAGCAGGACCGTCCCATGGCGCTGTGCGAGATGCTGTGGGAATGTCAGCGCCGCCGGGCGCCCTTCTACTTCAGCCGGGAGCACCAGGAGACCTGCACGGGAAAGGTGTGGCTGGGGATGGAGACCATGGCCGCGGTAGACCGCAGCGGGCAGATCGGTCCCCGGCTGGGCGTGTTCCAGGACTTTCGGGCCAACGGCAAGCTGTACCGCACGGTGCCCAAAATGGAGCCGGGTACGGTCAACTATGTGTCTTTCTCCCCCGTGGATCAGCTCACCTTCGACCCTGATGTACTGGTGGCCGCCTGCAATGAGCATCAGGCGGAGATCCTGCTGCGCTCCTATGCCTGGTCCACCGGAGAGCTGTACACCTCCAAGAGTTCCCCGGTAATGGGCTGCACCTGGTTTTTGATCTATCCCTATGTCAGCGGGGAGATCAACTATGTGCTGCCCAACCTGGTTCACGGTCCCCATGGCCGGCAGCTGTATCCCCAGGGCACTGTGCTCGTGTCCATTCCCTACTCCAAGCTGCCGGTGGTGCTGCGCAATCTGGCCCTGATGGAGACCGAACTGAAGGGCCACGAGAGCCGGGAGGCCTATTTCGCCGAATTCGGCGGTATTCTCTCCGACCTGGCCCGGGAGGCGCAGGACCCCTGACCCGACTGATCGGGCCGCACCCTTCATCCTTTCGTCTTTGCTGGCGGCGCTGGGCGCCGGTCTGAACGATTCAGGCCGGCGCCCAGCGCCTTTTCCTTTCCTTGGTCAAATTTTCCTGCTGCCCAGCGTTTGACCTTTTCCGCCGGGACAGGTTCGTATAATTTGAGTCAGCCGCATTCGGGGGGTGTCGCCATGACGGTGGTGTATCTGGATTCGCTGTTTCTCCTCAACGCCGTGGTGGACTACCTCCTTCTTCTCGCCACCGCCCGCCTTTCCGGCGGTCCCTTCTCCCGGCTCCGGCTGGGCGCGGGGGCGGCGCTGGGGGGGCTGTACGCCGCAGTGCTGTTCCTCCCTGGCTGGGGATGGCTGGTCCATCCGCTGTGCAAGCTGGTCTCCGCCGCCGCCATGGTGCTGGCCGCCTTCGGCGGCACTCCCCGCCTGCTGCGCTCCCTGCTGATCTTTCTGGGGCTGGCGGCGGCCTTCGGGGGCGGGATCCTGGCCATCTCTCTGTTGGGCGGCCGTGGGCTGACCTTGGCAGGCGGGGTATTTTATTCCGTGATGGATCTGCGCCTGATCCTGCTGTCCGCAGCGGTGTGCTATGTCCTGCTTACCCTGGTATTCCGCCGGGTGGGGCGGCACACCGCCATCGGGGGCGAGGTGCTTCCCGCTGTCCTCACGCTGGAAGGGCGGCGGGTGTCCTTTCCCGTTCTGCGGGACACGGGGCACACCCTCACCGACCCCGCCACCGGCCGTCCGGTGCTGACAGCGGAGGGGGCGCTGCTCTCCCCCCTGTTTCCGCCGGGGCGCGCCCCCACCCCCGCCCAGCTCCGCGCGCCCGCCGAGGCCCTGGAGGCCTATGCCGGCGGACCGCTGAGCCGCCGGCTGCGGCTTCTTCCCTATCAGGCGGTGGGGGTGGAGCACGGCCTGCTGCTGGCCCTGCGCGTGGACTCCGTCCGGGTGGGGGTCCGGGACTACGGAAGTATTCTGGTCGCTCTGTCCCCCACCCGTCTCAGCGACGGCGGGGCCTATGGCGGCCTGATCGGATGCTGAAGCAGAAAGGAGCAATCAACCATGCATATGGGATGGACGATCCGTCTGGCCGCCGCGCTGGACCGGCTGCTGGCCCGGCTGGGCTTGGCACTGCCGGGAAACATCATGTACATCGGGGGGAGCGATGTGCTGCCCGCCCCTCTCTCCCGGGAAGAGGAGGCCGCCCTCATCGCCCGGCTGGCCCAGGGGGACGAGTCCGCCCGCCCCGCCCTCATCGAGCACAACCTCCGGCTGGTGGTGTACATCGCCCGCCGGTTCGAGAACACGGGGATCAACATTGAGGACCTGATCTCCATCGGCACCATCGGACTGATCAAGGCGGTGGGCACCTTCCAGCCGGCCAAAAACATCAAGCTGGCCACCTACGCCTCCCGGTGCATCGAAAACGAGATCCTGATGCACCTGCGCAAGACCTCCTCCCAGAAGTCGGAGGTCTCCTTCGACGAGCCGCTGAACACCGATTGGGACGGCAACGAGCTGCTGCTGTCCGACATTCTGGGCACCGAGAGCGACCTGGTGATGAAGCCTCTGGAGGCGGATGTGGACCGGCAGCTGCTGTGGACCGCGCTGGGCAAGCTGCCGGACCGGGAGCGCCGTATCATCTCCATGCGGTTCGGCCTGGGTGGACGGCGGGAGTACACCCAGAAGGAGGTGGCCGACCGCATGGGCATCTCCCAGTCCTACATCTCCCGGCTGGAGAAGCGTATCATCGCCCGGCTGAAAAAGGAGATCCTCAAGCTGTACTGACCGTCTCTGCCAGGGGTTGACAAAGTCCGGCGGAACGATTATAATGAAGGCGTTTTCAAAGGCGATGAAGGGAAAAAGACGGTCGTTCCCTCCCTGCAGAGAGCCGGCGGCGGTGCAAGCCGGCGGGACAGCGGCCGTGTATGACTGGTCCCGGAGCTGCCTGTCCGAGCGCACTGCGTTAGGGCAGGACGACTGGCCTCGTTAGCGGCACAGGCCTTTTTCGAGGCTGCGAGGGCCGGCCGGGTGACCGGCGGCCGAATCAGGGTGGTACCGCGTCATGTCACGCCCCTGACCTTACCCAAGGTCAGGGGCGTGTTTTATCCCTGGCCCACAAAACGGAGATTCAAGGAGGAATATCCCATGTTTGACGGCTACAAGAAGTATATCCCCTTCGTCCCTCAGCCCATTGAAAACCGCACCTGGCCGGACAAGGTCGTCACCCAGGCCCCCGTATGGTGCTCGGTGGACCTGCGGGACGGCAACCAGGCCCTGGTGGACCCCATGAACCTGAAAGAGAAGCTGGACTACTTCCACACCCTGGTGGACATCGGGGTGAAGGAGATCGAGATCGGCTTCCCCTCCGCCAGCGAGACGGAGTATGAGATCTGCCGGGAGCTCATCGAGGGGGGGCACATCCCCGACGATGTGACCATCCAGGTGCTGGTCCAGGCCCGGGAGCACCTCATCAAAAAGACCTTCGAGGCCATCCGGGGCGCCAAGCATGTCATCCTGCACTTCTACAACTCCACCTCCACCCTCCAGCGGAAGGTGGTCTTCCAGATGGACACCGACGGCATCACCAAGATCGCCACCGACGCCGCCGACCTGATCTACGAGATGTCCCAGCCCCTCATCCAGGAGGGGATGGACCTGCGCTTTGAATACTCCCCCGAGTCCTTTATGGGTACCGAGATGGACTATGCCGTGGAGATCTGCGCGGCGGTACTGGACCACCTCCATGCCACGGCGGAGGACAAGGTCATCCTGAATCTGCCCACCACGGTGGAGAACTGCATGCCCAACCAGTTCGCCGACATGCTGGAGTACTTCATCCGCAAGCTGCCCGGGCGGGAGCGGGCCATCATCTCCCTGCACCCCCACAACGACCGGGGCACCGGCGTGGCCACCACCGAGATGGGCCTGCTGGCCGGGGCGGAGCGGGTGGAGGCCACCCTGTTCGGCAACGGGGAGCGTACCGGCAATGTGGACATGGTCACCCTGGCCATGAACATGTACACCCAGGGCATCGACCCCCAGCTGGACTTCTCCCACATCAACGCCATCCGGGACATGTACGAGCGGTGCACCAAGATGAAGGTGGGAGAGCGGCAGCCCTATGTGGGCGAGCTGGTGTTCACCGCCTTCTCCGGCAGCCATCAGGACGCCATCAACAAGGGCTTCAATTACATGGAGCAGTCGGGCAGCGGAAAGTGGGAGGTCCCCTACCTCCCCATCGACCCCACCGACCTGGGCCGGGAGTACGAGCCGGTGCGCATCAACTCCCAGTCGGGAAAGGGCGGCGCCGCCTTCATCATGCATCACAAGTTCGGCTTCGACATGCCCAAGGAGATGCACACCGAGTTCGGCGCCGTGGTACAGGCGGAGACCGACCGGGTGGGTACCGAGCTGCGGCCCGAGGCCATCTACGAGCTGTTCCGCAAGGAGTACCTGGATGTAAATGGTCCCTACCGCCTGATCAAGCACTCCTTCCACGAGGAGACCGCCCCCGACGGCACCTCCGCCGTCACCTTCACCGGCACCATCCAGCACAAGGACACCAAATTCGTGGTGGTGGGAGAGGGCAACGGCCCCATCGACGCCTTCTTCACCGCCATTCACGGCCAGAAGATGGACCGGTTCACCTTCGTGGACTACAAGTCCCACGCCATCAGCATGGGCTCCGACTCCAGGGCGGTGGCCTACATCCATCTTCGGGACCAGTCCGGTCGGGATGTCTTCGGCGTTGGGGTGGACAGCAACATCAACCTGGCCCCTCTGAAGGGCATCCTGTGCGCCATCAACCGCGCGGTAAACCGCTGACCGTCTCTCCCTTTCCCCCGTATTTTCCAGGTGGGCATCCTAAAGGATGTCCACCTTTTCTTTTGTTTTTATGATACGCTCTCCTCAATGTTGAGTTAAGTTTTCCCTAATCCTCATTTTATTTTCACTTTGTTCATGAAATAACCCAAAATTCGTCTTGACTTCCCCTTTTATTGAGATATAATCGCCTTGTAAAATCAAATTTAGGAGGGATCAATATGCCGAGAAAAGCAGCATCCAAAAACCGCTCCGCTTCCCGGGCCCCCGCCAGGATGTCCCGCCGCGGCCCGCTCACGCCGGACCAGCTGAAGAAGATCGACGCCTATTGGCGCGCCGCCAACTACCTCACCGCCGGTCAGCTCTATCTGCTGGACGACCCTCTGCTGAAGGAGCCCCTGACCATGGACCACATCAAGAAAAAGATCGTGGGCCACTGGGGAACCTGCCCCGGGCAAAACTTCATCTACACCCATCTCAACCGGGTGATCAATAAGTACGACCTGGACATGATCTACCTCTCCGGCCCCGGCCACGGTGGCAACGCCATGGTGGCCCAGACCTATCTGGAGGGGACCTATTCCGAGGTGTATCCCAACATCACCCGGGACGAGGAGGGAATGAAGAAGCTGTTCAAGCAGTTCTCCTTCCCCGGCGGCATTCCCAGCCACTGCGCCCCCGAGACCCCCGGCTCCATCAACGAGGGGGGCGAGCTGGGCTACTCCCTGGCCCACGCCTTCGGTGCGGTGATGGACAACCCCGGCCTCATCGCCGCCTGCGTGGTTGGGGACGGCGAGGCGGAGACGGGGCCGCTGGCCACCTCGTGGCACTCCAATAAGTTTTTGAATCCCGTCACCGACGGCGCCGTGCTGCCCATCCTCCATCTCAACGGCTTCAAGATCGCCAACCCCACCGTCTTCTCCCGCATCTCCCACGAGGAGGTGGAGCAGTTCTTCCGGGGCTGCGGCTGGGAGCCCCGCTTTGTGGAGGGGGACGATCCGGCGGTGATGCACCAGACCATGGCCGCCGCTCTGGACTGGGCCATCCGGGAGATCCAGCGCATCCAGGAGGCCGCCCGTGAACACGGCGAGACCGCCCGCCCCCGTTGGCCCATGATCGTGCTGCGCACCCCCAAGGGCTGGACGGGCCCCAAGACGGTGGACGGCAAGCCGGTGGAGGGCTCCTTCCGCGCCCACCAGGTCCCCCTGTCCATGGACGGGCCGGAGCACCTGCAGCAGCTGTCCGACTGGCTGCACAGCTATCACCCCGAGGAGCTCTTCGACGAGAACGGCGCCCTGATCCCCGAGCTGCAGGCCCTGGCCCCCAAGGGGGACCGGCGCATGGGCGCCAACCCCCACGCCAACGGCGGACTGCTGCTGCGGGACCTGCGTATCCCCGACTTCCGGGACTACGGCGTGGAGGTGCCCGCCCCCGGTGCGGTGGAGGCCCAGGACATGTCGGTACTGGGCGGCTTCGTCCGGGACATCGTCCGGGACAACATGGACCAGCGCAACTTCCGGGTATTCGGTCCGGATGAGACCGCCTCCAACCGGCTCACCCCGGTGTTCGAGGTCACCGGCCGCCGGTGGGAGGACCCTGTCGATCCGTACACCGACGAGAATATGGATCCGGACGGCCGGGTGATGGACTCCATGCTCTCCGAGCATATGTGCCAGGGCTGGCTGGAGGGATACCTCCTCACCGGCCGCCACGGCTTCTTCAACAGCTACGAGGCGTTTATCCGCATCGTGGACTCCATGGCCGCCCAGCACGCCAAGTGGCTGAAGGTGTGCTCACAGCTGCCCTGGCGGCACTCCATCGCCTCCCTGAACTATATCCTCTCCTCCAATGTGTGGCAGCAGGACCACAACGGCTTCACCCACCAGGACCCCGGCTTCCTGGACCATGTGGCCAACAAGAAGGCGGATGTGGTGCGCCTCTACCTCCCCCCCGACGCCAACTGCCTGCTCAGTGTGTTCGACCACTGCATCCGCAGCCGGGACTATGTGAATGTGATGGTCACCTCCAAGCATCCCCGGCCCCAGTGGCTGACCATGGACCAGGCGGTGAAGCACTGCACCCAGGGCATCGGCATCTGGCAGTGGGCCTCCAACGACCAGGGGTGCGAGCCCGATGTGGTCATGGCCTGCTGCGGCGACACCCCCACCCTGGAGACCCTGGCGGCGGTGACCATTCTGCACAAATACCTCCCCGACCTGAAGATCCGGGTGATCAATGTGGTGGACCTGATGAAGCTGCAGCCCCACTCGGAGCACCCCCACGGCCTCACCGACGAGGACTACGATGCCCTGTTCACCCGGGACAAGCCCATCATCTTCGCCTTCCACGGCTATCCCACTCTGGTGCACGAGCTGACTTACCGCCGGCACAACCGGAACCTCCATGTCCGGGGCTATAAGGAGGAGGGCACCATCACCACCCCCTTTGACATGCGGGTGCAGAACGATATCGACCGCTTTGACCTGGTCATCGACACCATCAAGCGTCTGCCCCAGCTGGGCAACTCCGGCGCTTATATCATCCAGGAGATGCAGGACAAGCTGGTGGAGCATCAGCAGTTTATCACCAAATACGGCGTGGACCTGCCCGAGATCCAGGAGTGGCAGTGGAACGACGGAAAGGGTCTGGGCTGACCCCCGACCCGCAGGCATGCAAACACCCCCGCCGCGGCAGATGCCGCGGCGGGGGTGTTTTCTCTTTTCTGTCCGGGTCCTCAGCCCCGGATAAAGGCGCGGATCTCCTCCATCCGGGCCGCGGCGTCCTGATAGCCGTCGCTCCACAGCAGGCGCAGCTTCTCCGCGTCCTTCTCGATGCGGGAGACCCCCCGGGTGGTCCTGGGGGCGATGATGAGCGCCCTGCCCTCCCGCTCCAGCCGGAACAGCTCCGCCCGGTCCCGGTTATAGGTCTCCGCCCGCTGCCGCATGGTGCGGCAGAAGTTGGGGTAGCGGCGGTAATACCGCTCGATCACCGGCTGGAGCTTCTCCGGCTTTCTCACATAGTCCCGGGGGCGGGTGAGCACCACGACGGCCCGGTCACAGCCCTTCTCAAAGGCCCGGCGGAAGGGGATGGCGTCCGCCGCGCCCCCGTCCATGCACGGCTTGCCCTCGATCTGGAAGATGGGGAACAGCAGGGGCATGGCGCAGGTGGCCTGGAGCAGCGTGAAGGCGTGGTCCCCCCGGGGGACCCGGTAGTACTCCGCCTTCCCCGTATCCAGGTTGGTGACCACCGCCTCCACCTCTCCGGGGAAGGCGGCAAAGGTATCGTAGTCGAAGGGCACCAGCTCGTTGGGGATGGTCTCGTAGGCGAATTTCAGGCCGAAGTAGCTGCGGTTGTCCTTCCGCAGCAGGTTCCCCATCCCCATGTACCGCTTGTCCCCGGCGTACTTGGTGAGGATCTCCAGATTGCGGCCCTTCTGTTTGGAGACATAGCTCACGCCGTAGGCGATCCCCGCCGACACCCCCACCACATAGTCTGTCATCACGCCGCCGTCCAGCAGCGCGTCGCACGCCCCGCTGGAATAGATGGTGCGCAGCGCGCCCCCCTCCAGCACCAGTCCTGTTTTCATGCTGCATCACGCTCCTGCCGTGAAAAGTGTTTCTCTGTATGCCGCAGTCGGTTTTTTTCTATTATAGACCGCTCGCCCCAAATCCGCAAGCCGGGCGGGACGGGTTTTCCTCTTCCGCCGTTGTATTTTTTCTCCATTTGCGATACAATGAAACAAAGGGTCCGGCAAGGCCCGCGCTGAGAAAGGAAGGATCCCCATGGCAAAGATCTACCACACCGCCGAGGAACTCATCGGCAACACCCCCCTGCTGCGGATGACCCATTTTGAGAAGGACCGGGGGCTGGAGGCCGCCATCCTGGCCAAGCTGGAGTATCTCAACCCCGCCGGCAGCGCCAAGGACCGGGTGGCCAAGGCCATGATCGACCGGGCGGAGGAGCGCGGGCAGCTGAAGCCCGGCTCGGTGATCATCGAGCCCACCTCCGGCAACACCGGCATCGGGCTGGCCTCGGTGGCCGCCATCCGGGGCTATCGGGTGATCCTCACCATGCCGGACACCATGAGCCAGGAGCGCCGCGCCCTGCTGCGCGCCTACGGCGCCGAGCTGGTCCTCACCCCGGGGGCCGAGGGCATGGCGGGTGCCATCCGGAAGGCGGACGAGCTGGCCGCCTCCATCCCCGGCAGCTTCATTCCGGGTCAGTTCGACAACCCGGACAACCCCGCCGCCCACGAGGCCACCACCGGCCCCGAGATCTGGCGGGACACCGACGGGAAGGTGGACCTGTTCGTCTCCGCCGTGGGCACCGGCGGCACCATCACCGGGGTGGGCCGCTATCTGAAGGGGCAGAATCCCGCCGTGAAGGTGGTGGCGGTGGAGCCCGCCGCCTCCTCCGTCCTCTCCGGCGGGCAGGCGGGCCCCCACGGCATCCAGGGCATCGGCGCCGGCTTTGTGCCCAAGGCGCTGGACACCGCGGTGTACGACGAGGTCATCGCCGTCACCGACCAGGATGCCTATGAAACCGGCCGGGCCATCGCCCGGGAGGGCATCCTGGCGGGCATCTCCTCCGGCGCCGCCCTGTGGGCGGCGGAGCAGCTGGCCGCCCGCCCGGAGAACAAGGGCAAGACCATCGTGGTCCTCTTTCCCGACACTGGGGACCGCTATCTCTCCACCCCGCTGTTCCAGGAAGAAGGATAGCGCATCCAAACGCAGGAGAGCCCCATGTCCATACAGACATGGGGCTCTCTCCTTTTTATTTAGAATGGTTCCTCAGATAATTCAGGGCGGACAGCCCCGCGATGGCGCCCTGGCCCACGGCCACCGAGGCCTGCTGGATGGGGCTGACGCAGTCCCCCGCGGCGAACAGGCCGGGGATCATGGTGGCCATGGAGGCGTCCACCGTGATCTTGTTGTTCTGTACCGGCAGGCCCAGCTTCCGGGCCAGCTCCACCCCGCCGGCGCTGCCCAGGGCCACAAACACCCCGTCCACCGCCAGCTCTGTCCCGTCGGTGAAGGCCACGCCGGTGACCTGTCCCTCCCCCAGGATGCGGGCCACCGGGGCGGCGGCCACCGCCACCTCCGGGGGGAACTCCGCCGTCAGGGGGGCGCCGTTGGCGAGCAGCGTCACTCGGGAGGCCACGGGCAGCAGATCCCCCACCTCGTGGAGGGCGTAGGGCCCGCTGCCCAGCACCGCCACCTCTTTCCCCCGGTAGAAAAAGGCGTCGCACACCGCGCAGTAGCTCACCCCGTGGCCCTCCAGCTCCTTCAGCCCGGGGATGGGCAGGGTGGCCCGGCTGGCCCCGGTGGCCAGGATGACGCTGCGGGCCTCCAGGGTCCGGGCGGTGGTGGTGATCCGGAAGGTCTCCTGCCACTCCAGGGCGGTGACCTCCTCCTCCAGAAGCACGCCCCCCAGCTCCGCCACTTGGCGGCGTCCGGTCTCCACCAGCTCCCGGCCGCCGGGGGCGCCGGGGGCGCCAAAGTAGTTTTCCACTCCGGCGGCGCGCCACAGGGCGCCGCCGTCCTTTCCGATGACCACGGTGCGCTGCCCGCCCCGCAGGGTGTACAGGGCCGCAGACAGCCCCGCGGGTCCGCCCCCAATGATGACCATATCCTCCATGGCGACCTTCCTCCCCAATCTTTTTCTTCATTGTAGCGGGAGGCCGCCCAAAAGTCAACTTTCCGGAAACGCGAAAGCCGCCGCCCCAAGCAGGGACGGCGGCTTTTTATCCTGGGATCACTCCCGGCCGTAGAGGCTGAAGAACTTGTCGTGGATCACCTGGACGGCGCGGTCGGCGTCGCAGTCGTCCACCAGGACGGAGACCTTGATCTCGCTGGTGGAGATCATATTGATGTTGATCCCCGCGTTGAACAGCGCCTCGAACATGGTGGCGGCCACGCCGGGGTTGTTGATCATGCCCGCGCCCACGATGGACACCTTGGCGATCTGGTCGGTGACCTCGATGCTGTCGAACTTGATGATGTCCCGGTTGTCCTCCAGGATGCGCTGAGCCAGCTCCATATCCGCCTTCTTCACGGTGAAGCTGATGTCCTTGCTGCCCTCGCGGCCGATGGACTGGAGGATGATATCCACATTCACCCGGTTCCGGGCAAGCAGGGAGAAGATCTTAAAGGCAATGCCCGGCTCGTTGGCCAGCCCCACCAGGGCCAGGCGGGCGATGTCCTTGTCCTTGGCCACACCGCTGACTTGCGACTTTTCCATCTTTTTCACGACCTCCTTGACTTTTGTCCCCGGCTTGCCGGAGAAGCTGGAGAGCACCTCCAGATTCACATTATACCGCTTGGCCATCTCCACCGAGCGGTTGTGGAGCACCTGCGCCCCCAGAGATGCCAGCTCCAGCATCTCGTCGTAAGTAATCTCCTCCAGCTTTCGGGCGCCGGTGACATAGCGCGGGTCTGCGGTATACACCCCGTCCACATCGGTGAAGATCTGGCACAGGTCGGCGTGGAGGGCCGCGGCCAGGGCCACCGCCGAGGTGTCCGACCCACCCCGGCCCAGCGTGGTGATGTCGTCATACTTGTTCAGCCCCTGGAACCCGGCCACGATGACGATCTTGTTCTTGTCCAGTTCCGCCTGGATACGCTCGGTGTTGATGTTCTTGATGCGGGCGGAGCCATAGCCGGAATTGGTGTGCATCCCCGCCTGCCAGCCGGTCAGCGAGATCACCTGGTATCCCATGGCCTCGATGGCCATGGCGCACAGGGCGATGGAGATCTGCTCCCCGGTGGACAGCAGCATATCCATCTCCCGCTTGGAGCCCTTGGGGTTGATCTCCTCCGCCTTGGCGATGAGGTCGTCGGTGGTGTCCCCCTGGGCGGACAGGACCACCACCATGCTGTTCCCCTTGCGGTACTGTTCGGTGATGATGCGGGCCACATTGCGGATGCGGTCGGCATCCGCCACCGAGGTCCCGCCGAATTTCTGTACGATCAATGACATGTTGTTTCCCCCTGAAACGGATTTGGGCGGCGCGTGGGCGGCCGGTCCATCCTATGCCGCCGAAGTCTGGGCGGTCAATGATACATCCGGATCACGCTGTCCGCCGAAAGGCCCTCCAGCGCCCGGTCCAGCTCCGGCCGGGTGTACTGTCTGCCGGTGAGGAAGGCCGTCTCCCCCTCCGTGGCGCCGGGCCGGGCCAGAAACTGCACCTCGCCGAGGCGGGCGCGCACCTCCTCCGCCGGCGCGTGGAGCCGGACATACCACCGGTCGCTCAGGGTATCCGGGGAGAAGGTGATGTCCTCCCCGCCGGGGCCCCAGTCCAGATACTTGCTCTGCCCCATGCTGCGGGCGGCGTCGATGACATCCGCCACCACGGCGCTGGCGGTGGGCAGCTTGCCCGCTCCCCGGCCGTAGAACATCACCTCGCCGATGGCGTTGCCCGTCACCGAGATGGCGTTGAACACATCCTCCACCCCGGCCAGAGGCTCCTCCCCGTCCAGCAGGTGGGGCGCCACATAGGCGCAGATCTTCCCGTCTTCCCGCCGGATGGCGCGGCCCAGCAGCTTGATCTTCCGCCCGCAGGAGTCGGCATAGGCCACATCCTCCAGGGTGATGCCGGTGATCCCCTCGGTGGGGACCTGGCTGGGATAGATATGCTGGCCAAAGGCCAGGGCGGCCAGGATGCAGATCTTCCGGCAGGCGTCCTGCCCCTGGATATCCGCGGAGGGGTCCCGCTCGGCATACCCCTTCTCCTGGGCCTCCTTCAGCGCCGCATCGAAGGACAGCCCGCCCCGGATCATCCGGGTGAGGATGTAGTTGGTGGTCCCGTTGAGGATGCCGCACACCTCGGTGAGCTCGTTGGCCGCCAGGCAGGAGGTCAGGGGCCGCAGGATGGGGATGCCGCCCCCCACGCTGGCCTCGAAGAGATAACTGACCTTCTTCTCCTTGGCCAGCTGCAGCAGGTCATAGCCGTGGGTGGCCACCAGCTCCTTGTTGGAGGACACCACGCTCTTCCCCGCCTGCAGAGCCCGGCGGGTGAAGTCCAGCGCCACGGTGGCGCCGCCGATGGTCTCCACCACCACCGAAACCTCCGGGTCGTTCTCGATCACCGAAAAGTCCTTGACAAACTTGTCGGCATAAGGGCTGTCCGGGAAGTCCCGCACATCCAGGATGTACTTCAGCCGGATCTCATCCCGCACCCGCCTGTCGATGCTCTCCTGGTTGGTGGTCAGCACCTCGGCCACGCCGGAGCCCACCACGCCGAAGCCCAAAATCGCCACATAGATCATATGCTCACCTCTTCACAAAGAATCCGGCCTCAGCCGGCCAGTACCTCGCAGCGGACCACGCCGGGCAGGCGCTCCGCCGCGCTCACCAGCTCCTCCAGGGTCATTTCCAGACCGGAGGTCTCCGCCGCAATGCTCACCGCAGCGCAGCCGCCCGAGGGGATGTTCTGGTTGATGGTCAGTATATTCCCCCCGCACCCGGCAAAGATACTCAGGACAGAGGAGAGATTGCCCGGCTCGTCCTTCACCACCACCTGAAAGGTGACGATGCGGCCATGGAGCATGTCGTTGAAGGGACGCACCGCGTCCTTGTATTTATAGAAAGCGCTGCGGCTGATCCCCGCCTGCCGGGCTGCGCCGTTGACCGTGGTCTCCTCTCCCGTCTCCAGCAGGCGCTTGGCCTGGGCCACCTTCAGAAAGATCTCCGGCAGCGCCTCCGCTTCCACAATAAAATATTTTGGTGTCTTGGACATTTGCGCTCCCTCCCCGATGGGTGTTTGTCCGTCCGAGAAAATCATTTGTTCTTGGTACACGGCCCATTTTACCACAACCACTTCCGGGAAAACAATGCCCGATTTGCCAAAAAACCGTCCCAAAAGCCTTCATTCTTGGTCATTTCCATCGAAGGCCCCGCCTGCTCTTTGATCTGTCCATCCCTGATCCCCGGAGGTGTCCCATGCAGACCGGCCGACTGTTCTCAGCCCTGGTGAAATTTCTGCTTCTTGTCCTGTCCGCCGCTGTCCTGCTCCAGCTGGCCAAGGTGGTGCTGCCCTGGGCGGCGCCCTTTCTGGTGGCTCTGGCACTGGCCCGGCTGGTCCAGGCCCCCGCGGCCTTCCTGATCCGGCGGCTCCGTCTTCCGCGGAAAGCCGCCTGTACCTTATGCCTGCTGGCTGTCGCCGCGGCGGCGGCGGGGCTCGGTTTCCTGGCGGCACAGCGGCTGTGGCAGGAAGTGACACAGCTGGTGGACGCGCTGCCGTCCCTCATCGCCGCTCTCCCGGTCTCTGACGGGCGGCTGGAGGGGTGGCTGTACCGTCTCACCATGGCCGCGCCGGTCCAGTATCAGCAGGCACTGTCTCAGCTGCCCCAGCGGCTGATGGACGCGCTGTCCGCCATCCCGGAGGCACTGTCCCAGGCCTCGCTGACCGCCGCGGGAGAGCTGGCCTCCTCCGCGCCCGCCATCGCGCTGTTCTGCCTCACCACGCTGATGGCCGCCTATTTTACTTCGGTCTCGCTCCCCGCTCTGCCGGGTCTTCTGCAGAGAATGCTTCCCCCCGCCTGGTACCGGTCCCTGGCCCGGATCGGGCACATCTCCCTGGATGTGGCGGGAGGCTGGCTGAGGGTACAGGGCATCCTTCTGTGCGTCACCTTCGCCTGTCTCTCGGTGGGGCTTCTGGCCCTGCAGACCCGGCTGTCCCTTCTGGCGGCAGCCCTGATCACGCTGGTGGACGCCCTTCCCCTGCTGGGGGCCGGGGTGGTGCTGGTCCCATGGAGTCTTCTGTGTCTGCTGTCCGGGCGTCTGGTCCAGGGGATCGGACTGCTGGTCCTGTGCGCCGTTATCATGCTGCTGCGCAGCATACTGGAGCCCCGGCTGATGGGCAAAAACATGGGGCTGCCGCCTTTGGCGGCGCTGGCCGCCATGTACGCCGGTTTCTCCGTTGCGGGGGTCTGGGGACTGCTGCTGGCCCCGCCTCTGCTGGTACTGCTGCTGGGTCTGCTCCGGGAGGGTGCTTTCCGGCCGGAACCGGAGGATGACAGGGAGGAAACGCGCGGAGACATCTCCTGATGTCTCCGCGCGCTGCTTGCTGCATCCGCCCGATCAGCCGCTTGGACTCGGCGCAGCCGATGGGCTTCCGCTGGGCTCCGTTCCCGTCTCCGTCCCGCCGGGACTTTGAGAGGGGCCGGTGCTGGGCGTGGGTGAGGCGGTCTCTCCGCTTCCTGTGCCGCTGGGCGCCGGGCTGTCGGTGGGCTGTCCGCTCTCCTGGGGATCCGGATCCTGAGTGGGCCAGGTGCTGGGGTCAAAGATATCGAAGTTGGGGTCGTCCGGCCAGGTATTGGGATCCAGGGGATTGAAGGCGCCGGGATCCGTCGTGCCCGGATTGCTCTCATTGTGGACGGTACACGCCCCCGCCGCCTCGGTATAGGACAGCAGGTAGATATCATCCTCCGCCACGGCGCCGCCCACATCCGTCCGCTCGTAGTTCAGCAGGCCCACGGTGATGACGCTCTCCTCCGGGCAGAACTCGCCCGCCAGGTGGTACAGCCCCGTCTCGTTGCCGTCCGCATCCAGGATGGGGCAGTCAGTGCATACCTGCACCTCAGTGTGGATGGTGCAGTACTCGGTGGGTGCATCCTCCCGCATGAACTGCCCGGTGGTGGCCCGGCTGCCCCGCGGGTCTGCCCGGCAGGCGTCAGTCATCAGCATCCCGCTGTCGGCGCAGTATTCGGTACGCACCACCGCGTCCGGGGTCGTGAAGGACCGGTTTTCCAGGTTTTCGTGGATGGGCTCCATCACCATACGCCACAGGGTCACCGCGGGGTTGCCGCTGGTGCGCATGCGCTCGGCGTTGGAATACCCTGTCCACACCACGGCGGTGTAATAGGGCGTGTATCCCGCAAACCACCGGTCATAGTCGTCGCTGGTGGTGCCCGTCTTGCCCGCCACCCCCATGCTGTTGCTGAAGTTGGCTGCCGTTCCGGTGCCGTTATCCACCACATTTTCCAGCATGTCGTTGATATAGAAGGCGGTGCTCTCCTTCAGGACCACCTCGCCCTCCTTGGTGTTGTCCAGCAGGATGTTGTCGTCCCGCCCCAGCACCTGGGTGTAGGTCCTGGACTCGCTGTACACCCCGTTGTTGGGGAAGGTCGCATAGGCCGCCGCCATCTCCAGGGTGTTGACGCCGGTGGTCAGGCCGCCCAGCGCCAGCTGGCTGAGCCCGTAGTCGTTGTAGATCTGATCCCCGATCTGCAGGTTCTCCTCCAGGGAGGTGATGTGGAAGTGGTCGCGCACAAACTCGAAGGAGGCCGTGGGGGTAACATAGTCTGCCAGCACCCGCACCGCCACAGTGTTCACCGAACGGGTCAGCGCGCTGTAGATGGTGGTCAGGCCGCGGTACCGCGCCGCGCCGGAGTTCACCGGCCAGGACCGTCCGCCCAGCACATCATAGGGGTAGTCGTCCACCACCGACCCGGGGGTGATATATCCCATCTCCAGGGCGGGGGCGTACACCGCCAGGGGCTTGAAGGAGGAGCCGGGCTGCCGCAGGGTGTGGGTGGCGTAGTTCCAGCCGCGGTTGGCCGTTTTCTCCCCGATGCTGCCCACCAGGGCCACCACATCTCCCGTCTCATTGTCAATGATAGTGATGCCGGACTGCATCAGCTGCCCGCTGGAGGAGGTGTAGTTCAGATTATCCCGATTTTCATACACCGACTCGGCGATGGCCTGGATCTCCGGGTCCAGGCAGGTGTAGATCTTCAGTCCGCCGTGAGCCAGCAGGAAGTTGGCGGCATCAGAGGTATAGCCGCTCTCGATCAGATCGTCCCGCACATCGTCCAGCACCGCCTCCTCATACCAGGAGTAGATGGCGCTGGTGTCGGTGGCGCCCTCGGCCTCCTGGAATACCAGCTCCTCCGCCATGGCCTGGTCGTACTCCTCCTGGGTGATCTTCCCCTGGTCCAGCATCTCGAAGAGCACCAGCTCCTGCCGCTGCTTGTTCAGATCCACGGCGGTGACGGTCTCCCCCGTCTCCTCGTCCACATAGCTGTAGGTGGAGTAGGGGCTGTACAGGGAGGGGTTGTTGGTGATGGAGATCAGGCTGGCGCACTCCGCCAGGCTCAGCTCGCTCACCGGCTTGCCGAAGTACTTGTAGGAGGCGGCTCCCACCCCTTCGCACCCGCTGCCCAGGAAAATAATGTTAAGGTAGTAGGTGATGGTATCCTCCTTGGAATAATTCCGGTCGAACTCCAGCGCCGTAAAAATCTCCACCACCTTGCGCTTGACGGTGACATCGTCGTTCTCCGTCAGGTTTTTGATCAGCTGCTGGGTGATGGTGGAGCCGCCCTGGATATCCTGGCCGGTGAACATATAGAAGATGGCCGCCGCCGTACGCTTCCAGTCCACGCCGTTGTGCTGTAAAAACCGCTTGTCCTCGATGGCAATGGTGGCGTTGATGAGGTCCTCGGGGATCTCCTCGTAGTCCACCCAGATAGAGCTGGTGCTGGTGGCCACCGTGGCCAGCTCCCGGTATTCCCCGGTGTCCTTATCCTCGTAATACATGACGCTGTTCTCGCCCAGAACATAGTCGTTCAGGTTCAGGTTGGCCTGGGGCAGGATTACCGTCCGGATGTATACCGCCGCGAAGCAGGCCAGAATGGCACAGGTGGTGATGCCGATGAGCAGCAGGGTGCCCAGCACCCGCCATACCTGTCTGCCTCTGCCGCTTTTGCGGTTTCTTCTTCGATGTTGACTCTGACGCTCACCACCGGAGCGCTCTGCTCTTTCGATACTGATCTCGTCCAATCGTAGCACCTCTTTCTTTGCGGTCCACGGGTGTCTGCTTCCAAATGCCACAGTTGGCTATAATGTTCCAGTTTGAATTGTCCCCCATTATATCACAGTTTCCCCGTTTGTCTATACCAAAAATTTACATATCTCATCTCCCCCTTAGGGGCGCCCCAAAAATTCGATGCCGCTTGCTCTTGCATTTTTCCCTGTGCCGGGGTAAAATAGCCATAGTCGAAAGGAGCGTGACCCCATGAGCGAGGAGTTCGGCCCTGACTTCATCACCGTCACCGACGAGGACGGCAAGGAATATGAGCTGGAGCATCTGGACACCCTGGAGTATCAGGGGGAGACCTATATGGCCTTTTCCCCCGCGGCGCCGCTGGATGACTCGGGCCGCCCGGCGGATGAGGAGGAGGACGAGGAATACGGCATCGTCATTCTCAAGGTCATCACCGAGGACGGGGAGGAGCTGCTTTCCACCCCCGACAGCGACGAGGAGCTGGAGGCGGTCTACCAGCAGTTTATGGACCGCTTTTTTGAGGAGGAAGAGGCGGAGGACGACTGAGCCTCCCCTTATCATCCTGCTCGGTGCGTGATGGACTCTTTTAAACCCACATTTCTTAAACGGGATGCCCACCTCATGCCGTGGCCTGCAGGCCTCCCGGCCCCCATGCGGGAAGCTGGAAGTTGGAAGCGGAAAAGCGGCATGGAGGCAACCCACCTGCCATTCGTGCAGGTTTTAATCGGGTCCACACGGCCAGAGCGGGAGCTGCCCCCCATGGTGTTCCATGGGGGGCTTTCCTGTGAACAGGCTGTAAATTCTCGCCGCTTTGTGGATTTTCTGACTTGAAAGATATCATTCTTTCCTGTATAATACCTGGAGCAGCTCCGCGACGCGGGGCTGTTTGCAGGCATTTATGGCATGAATGTCTGTGCCGGTACCGCTCCAAGGCTCCAAAGCGGCCGCGCCGGCGTTCGCCGGCCCTGGCGGCGTACAGGCGCCGTCACCGCCTGCGGCTGTGGCAAGAATGCGAAAGCCTTTGAGCGAGACCGCGTGTTTCATCACGAATGAGAGGACTGAATTGACCCATGAGTGAGACCCCCAGACATGACGACGAGCTGCTCTCCCCCAAGGAACAGAAGGCCCGGAGAGAAGCCGCCGACTCCAAGCGCAAGGCCATCGTATACACCATCATCGGTGTGATCTGTGTCATCGTTGTCGCCGCTCTGCTGATCTGGAACTCCGGCTTTTTCCAGAGCCGCGCCGTGGCCATGACCGTGGACGGGGTGGAGTACACCGCGCCCCAGGTAAATTATTTCTATCGCGAGATCTATAATCAGTACGCCTATTTCGGCAGCGTGGACACCTCCACCCCGCTGGACGAGCAGATCTATGACGAGGAGACCGGCCAGACCTGGGACGAGTTCTTCCGTTCCTATGCCGAGGAGTCCCTCACCACCCTCACCGTACTCTACCAGAACGCCGTGGCCGCGGGGTACTCCCTCACCGATGAGGAGATCCAGGCTGTGGAGGATGAACTGACCAACTATCGGGTCACCGCCATCTCTTCCGGCTACAGCAATCTGAACAGCTATCTTCGGGCGGCCTACGGCCCCTATATGACGGCGGATATCTTCCGGGAGATGCTCCAGATGCAGATCCTGGCCACCAACTACTACAATGACCAGCAGGAGAGCTATTCCTACTCCCAGGACGAGCTGGAGGCCTATTACGACGAGCACAGCGACGAGCTGGACACCTTCGTTCACAATACCTGCTTCATCAGCGGCGATGTGGAGTACTACGACACCGAGGATGAGGAGGAGGCCATGACCCAGGCCAAGGAGCTGGCCGACGCGATGGCCGCTGATCTGGAGGCCGGCGGCGACTTTGCCCAGCTGGCCCAGCAGTACACCGAGGGTCAGTCCAACCCCAACATCTACACCGATCTGGCGGTGCCCGGCAGCCAGCTCTCCTCCCTGTACGGCTCCTGGCTGCAGGATACCGCCCGGGAGAGCGGCGATGTCACCGTGATGGAGTCCTCCGCCGGCACCGGCTATTTCGTGGTGCAGTTCGTGGACCGCTATCTCCTCACCAGTGACACCGTGGATCTGCGGCACATCCTGATCCGGGCTGAGGTGGACGACGGTGCCGACGCTCCCACCCAGGCGCAGATGGACGCCGCCCGGGAGGAGGCCGAGGAGCTGCTGGCCACCTGGCAGAGCGGCGAGGCCACCGAGGACTCCTTTGCCGAGCTGGCCAACGCCAACTCCGACGACACCGGTTCCAACACCAACGGCGGCTATTACAATGCCTACCGCGGTCAGATGATCGCAAACTTCGACAGCTGGATCTTTGACCCCGCCCGTCAGCCCGGCGATGTGGGCATCGTGGAGAACGACACCGAGGGCAGCGAGGGCTATCACATCATCTACTATATCGGTACCGACGACCCCTATTGGATGCAGCAGGCGGACGACGCGCTGCGCACCGAGGATGTGGGCGCCTGGCTGGAAGAGCTCACCGCGGATGTCACCGTGGAGCAGGGTTCCGGCATGCAGTATGTGGGCTGATCTGAGCCTGTTTTCCGGGGGCGGAGCGAAAGGCTCCGCCCCCGCTCTTATTCTATTTAGGAAAGGTCGGTGGTGCCGGCATGGAACGGCCCTTCTCCCGCAGTGAGATGCTGCTGGGCCCGGAGAGCACCCGGCGGCTGGCTGCGGCCCATGTAATGATCTTTGGACTGGGCGGGGTAGGCGGCTGGTGTGCCGAGGCGCTGGCCCGCAGCGGGGTGGGCGCGCTCACTCTGGTGGACCACGACACGGTGGGGGTGACCAACCTCAACCGGCAGGTGGGCGCCCTGCACTCCACTTTGGGAAAGCCCAAGGCAGAGGTGACGGCCGCCCGGGTGCGGGACATCAATCCCGACTGCCGGGTCCTTTCTCTGGTGGAACGGTACGACGCCGGCAGCCGGGAGCGGTTCTTCACCCTCCCCTGCGACTACATCGTGGACGCCATCGACCTGGTCTCCTGCAAGCTGGACCTGATCCAGACCGCTGTGGAGCGGGGGATCCCCATCCTCTCCGCCCTGGGGACAGGCAACAAGCTGGACCCCACCCTCTTCCGGGTGACTGATATCTCCAAGACTGAGGGATGTCCCCTGGCCCGGGTGGTACGCAAGGAGCTACGGGCCAGGGGGATCCTCCACCACAAGGTGGTTTTCTCTCCCGAGCCGCCCCTCACCCCCGGGGACTGCGGCGAGGCGCCGCCCCCCGGACGCCGGTCCATTCCCGGCTCGGTGCCCTGGGTGCCGGCGGCGGCGGGACTGCTGATGGCCCGGCAGGTGGTGCTGGACCTGCTGGCAAAACAGGCATAAAAGGATCCCTCTCAAGGCATACTGCCTTGGGAGGGATCTTGTCTTATGAAGCGGGAACCACTGAAATTTTCCATCTCCGGCGCTCTGGCCGGGGTGGCCAACGGGCTGTTCGGCGGGGGCGGGGGCTCCATCCTGGTGCCGCTGCTCACCCGGCTGTGCAGGCTGGACCAGCGCACCGCCTTCGCCACCTCGGTGGCGGTGATCCTCCCCCTGTGCGTCCTGTCCGCCGCCATCTACCTCTTTCGGGGGAAGCTGGAGCTGATGGCCGCCCTGCCCTATCTCATCGGGGGGCTGATCGGCGGCATACTGGCGGGGAAGCTGTTCAAGGGCGTGCGGATCGCCTGGCTGCGGCGACTGTTCGCCCTGCTGCTGCTGTACGGAGGGGTGAGATGTCTGCTGTGATAACTCAGTGGGTGCTCCCCATCCTCGTGGGGGCGGCCACCGGAATCCTCTCCGGCTTCGGCGTGGGCGGCGGCACCCTGCTGCTGGTGTATCTCACCACCTTCGCCGGGGTGGACCAGCACTTGGCCCAGGGCATCAACCTGCTCTACTTCCTGCCCGCCGCCCTCACCGCCCTGCCCGCCCACTGGAAAAACGGCTATATCCGCCGGGACGCGCTGCTTCCCGCCATTCTGGCGGGACTGCTTCTGTCCGGCGCCGCCGCCTGGCTGGCCACCGGGCTGGACACCGGGCTGCTGCGCCGGTGCTTCGGCGGGTTTCTGGTGATACTGGGGCTGTATGAGCTGTTTGGACCGGCCCCCGGGAAAAAAGAGGGCAACTGATCCCTCACAGGAAAAGCGCGCTCTCCTTCCGGCATGCGCCGTATTGCGCCTCCAGCTCCTCCTTATGGTAGAGAAAGCCTGGGTGGGTGAATCCCTTTGCCCCGGCGGGGCACCCTTTGACGCAGGCACAGCATTTCATACACCGTCCCACCACGGCGGAGTCCTCCCGGCTGATGGAGCCGAGTGGGCAGTGGGCCGCGCACCAGCCGCACCTCGTGCACCGGGCCGGATCGGTGTCCGGCCTGGCCTTCAGGAAATCCCGGATCGGCTCCCCATACCGGTCCCGTGGGGTATAGTAGGGCCGCGGCGGACTGCAGCCGGGCACCTCCACCGGCCGCTCCGGCGGGCGGTCCAATTCTGCCACCCGCCGCGCCGTCCGGCGTCCCAGCTCCGCCGCAAGAGCCAGGTCCGCCTCGTCCGGCCGCCCCGCGGCCAGCGTGCGGGAGAAGGCGTGCTCCCCCACGAAGGCGCCCGCCGCCACCGGACAGAACCCATTGTTCCACAGCAGGTCCCGCAGCTCCGCCAGCGCGTCGTCAAAATTCCGGTTTCCGTACACCGCAATCGCCGCTGCGGGGGTACCCTCCCCCAGCACCCGCTCCCGCCAGAAGGGGAGCAGCAGGTTTGGAACCCTGCCCGCATACACCGGCGTGGCCGCCAGCACCAGATCCTCCGGTCCGAACCGCAGCGTCTCCTCCCGCGTCTGGGGCAGATTGATGCAGAAGTCCGCCTGCGGCACGCCCAGCCGCGCCGCCGCCGCATCCGCCGCCGCCTTTGCCGTCCGCCTTGTAGTCCCTGTGGCGCTGAAATACACGGTACATACCCGGCTGATCCTCATATCCGCCCCTCCCCCGCCTGTCCGTCTCTGAAGTCCCCTTGCCGTATTCTCGCCAGATATCCCTCCAGGATCAGCGACGCGGCCACGGCGTCCACATTCCGTTTGTGCTGCTTCATCCGCTTTCCCGTCGCGTGGAGGATCTGATGCGCCTCCACCGTGGTGCGCCGTTCGTCCCACAGCGCCACGGGCAGGCCGGTGTTCTCCTCCATCAGTCCGGCGAACTCGCGGCACAGCTGGGCCCGTGCCCCCTCGGTGCCGTCCATGTTCCGGGGCAGTCCCACCACAATCGCCTCCACGCCCCGCTCCCGGGCCACTCTGGCCGCCTGTTCCGCCACCTGATCCCGGTCACGGCCCTGGAGCACGGCGGTATAGCCCACCAGCATCCCGCCCGCGTCCGAAACAGCCACGCCCGTCCGGACATCTCCATAGTCCAGCGCCATCACTCTCATACCTGTACGCCACCTCTCCCGTCTGTCTGCTGTATCCCTATTATAAAAGGGTTTCCCCTCCTCCGCAAGCCCCGTGCAGGACTCTTTCTGCCGGTAAAAAAGCACTTGACAGCGGCAGGTATGATGTGATAAACTGCTTCTACCTGTGAAAGGGGCTTTTTTGTCGTGCGCATTTTTACGGTGTCTGCGCCCGGCACCCCTCACCCGCCCGGGACACAGGGAGGCAATCGCCGGAGGCCACCGTACCACATGGAACGCACTGTGTCCATTTTGTGCTGGATCCGGCCCAAAACGCCGTGTCCGGCATTTTTGCTGTCCGCGGTCAAAATCGAAGGAGGTGCCGACAATATGGCAAAGCAAGGCGCTCGTGTCAAGATCACTCTGCAGTGCTCCGAGTGCAAGCAGAGAAACTACAACACCAACAAGAACAAGAAGAACAACCCCGACCGTCTCTCGATGAACAAGTACTGCCCCTTCTGCAGAAAACATACTGTCCACAACGAGACGAAGTGATCCGGCGAGACGGATAGGAAAGAGGGTAAATTCATGGCAGAAACCGAAAAGAAGAAGGTAGGCATTTTCGGCCGCATCGCCCGCTGGTTCCGCGAGATGAAGAGCGAGCTGAAGAAGGTCCAGTGGCCCACCGCCAAGCAGACCGCCAATAACACCGGGATCGTCATCCTCTGCGTGCTCGTCGTGGGCGTGTTCATCTGGATTTTTGACGCCGTGGCCGGCGGCGTGATCGGCGCGCTGATCTCGCTGTTCCGAGGGTAAGGCCCTATGTCTGAGAGTGCAAAGTGGTATGTCGTCCACACCTACTCCGGCTATGAGAACACCGTGAAGGCCACCATCGAGAAGTATGTGGAAAACCGGAATCTTCACGAGTTCATCCAGGAGATCAGCATCCCCCTGGAGACCGTCACCGAGATCACGGACAACGGCCCCAAGGAAGTGGAGCGGAAGGTGTTCCCCGGCTATGTGCTGGTGAAGATGATCATGACGGACGAGTGCTGGCATGTCATCCGCAACATCCGCGGCGTCACCGGCTTCCTGGGCTCCGGCAACAACCCCATCCCCCTGACCGACGAGGATGTCCTGGCGCTGGGAGTGGAAAAGCGGGAGGTCGTCGTGGGCTATCACGAGGGGGACAGCGTGAAAATCACCGCCGGCGCCCTGGAGTCTTTCCTGGGCACCGTGGAGGAGATCGACCTGGACCACGGGAAGGTCCGCGTGGTGGTGTCCATGTTCGGCCGGGAGACGCCCGTGGAGCTGGACCTGGACCAGGTGGAGCCCGTCTAAAAATCCCCCATCCCTGCAAGCAGTTTTCGCGGCCTGCGCGCCGCCCATCGTGGGAGGAGCGGCATCCCCGCTCCGCCAAAGAAACCACATTTTTGATATGGAGGTGCTCTAAGTGGCACAGAAAGTAACTGGATATGTAAAGCTTCAGATCCCCGCGGGCAAGGCGACTCCCGCTCCCCCGGTGGGTCCTGCCCTGGGTCAGCACGGCGTGAACATCGCCGCTTTCACCAAGGAGTTCAACGAGCGCACCAAGAACGACGCCGGCATGATCATCCCCGTGGTCATCACCATCTATGCCGACCGCTCCTTCACCTTCATCACCAAGACGCCCCCCGCGGCCGTCCTCATCAAGAAGGCCTGCAACATCGAGTCCGGCTCCGGCGTGCCCAACAAGACCAAGGTGGCCACCATCAGCAAGGAAGATGTGCGCAAGATCGCCGAGACCAAGATGCCCGACCTGAACGCGGCCAGCATCGAGGCGGCTATGAGCATGATCGCCGGCACTGCCCGTTCCATGGGCATCGTGGTGGGCGACTAAGCCGAAGGAGGGAATAGAGCATGTTTAGAGGCAAGAAATATCAGGAGAGCGCCAAGCTCATCGACAAGAGCGCTCTGTACGATACCGCTGAGGCCATGGAGCTGGTGGTCAAGACCGCTCCCGCCAAGTTTGACGAGACCGTGGAGCTCCACGTGAAGCTGGGCGTTGACTCCCGCCACGCTGACCAGCAGGTTCGCGGCGCCATCGTCCTGCCCCACGGCACCGGCAAGACCCAGCGCGTGCTGGTCTTCGCCAAGGGCGACAAGGCCGAGGCCGCCAAGGCCGCCGGCGCCGACTTCGTGGGCGAGATGGATCTGGTGGAGAAGATCCAGAAGGAGAACTGGTTCGACTACGACGTGGTCGTGGCCTCCCCCGACATGATGGGCGTTGTGGGCCGTCTGGGTAAGGTTCTGGGCCCCAAGGGCCTGATGCCCTCCCCCAAGGCCGGCACCGTCACCATGGACGTGACCAAGGCCGTCAACGAGATCAAGGCCGGTAAGGTGGAGTACCGTCTGGACAAGACCAACATCATCCACTGCCCCATCGGCAAGGTCTCCTTCGGCCCTGAGAAGCTCTCCGAGAACTTCAGCGCGCTGATGGGCGCCATCATCAAGGCCAAGCCCGCCGCCGCCAAGGGCCAGTATATCCGCTCCTGCGTGGTGGCCTCCACCATGGGTCCCGGCGTGCGCGTCAACGCCGCCAAGCTGGCCTGAGCAGTCTCTTCCCGTTTACTCCGCTCCGGCGGCCCTTTTCGGGCCGCCGGAGCGTGAAATTTCCCCATAATCGCAAAGTTTCTGTTGACAGATCTTAAGGTACTAAGATATAATAGTTTACGCGTTCAAAGACAGCAGGGGCCCTTTGGGGCGTAATTCCTGCCGAGAGTGCTTTCAAACAAGCGGGCTTACGCCTTGTTTTGACAGTGCTGTCTCCCTGTCCTTTGGACCGGGAGATTTTTTGTTGCGCAGATATCATTTCCGGAGGTGAATTCCAAGTATGCCAAACGCAAAAGTTCTTTCCGAGAAGCAGGCCGTGGTCGCCGCGCTCACCGAGCAGCTGCAGAACGCCGCCAGCGGCGTCCTGGTGGACTACAAGGGCATTACCGTGGCGGAGGACACCGCTCTGCGCGTGGAGCTGCGTCAGAATGATGTGACCTACGGGGTGGTGAAGAACACCCTGGCCCGGTTTGCCATGAAGAATGTCGGGCTGGATGAGCTGACCTCTGTTCTGGAGGGTACCACCTCTCTGGCCACCAGCAGCACCGATCCCATCGCCCCCATGCGCGTCATCAACAAGTATGCCAAGCAGCTGGGTGACGGCAAGTTCACCATCAAGGGCGGCTTTATGGACGGCAAGATTCTCTCCCTGGACGAGGTGCTGGCCCTGGCTGACCTGCCCTCCAAGGATGTCCTGCAGGCCCAGGCTCTGGGCATGATGCTCGCCCCCATCACAAGCCTGGCCATCGTCCTGAAGGCCATCGCCGAGAAGGGCGGCGCTTCTGCCGCCGAGGAGACCCCCGCCGCCGAAGAGGCAGCCCCTGCCGAGGCCGCTCCCGCGGAGGAGGCACCCGCCGCCGAGTGAGCGGCATCCCGCTCCCCCGGGGAGCACAATTTCAAAAATAAACCATTCATTAGGAGGTAAATTATCATGGCAAGTGAGAAGGTCACCGCTCTGATCGAAGAGATCAAAGAGCTGAAGGTTCTGGAGCTGTCCGAGCTGGTGAAGGCTCTGGAGGAGGAGTTCGGCGTGTCCGCCGCCGCTATGGCCGCGCCCGCCGCCGGCGGCGCTGCCGCGCCCGCTGCGGAGGAGAAGACCGAGTTTGATGTGGTTCTGGCCGGTTTTGACGCCGCCGCCAAGATCAAGGTCATCAAGGCCGTCCGTGAGATCACCGGCCAGGGCCTGGCCGAGGCCAAGGCCACTGTGGAGGGCGCTCCCAAGACTCTGAAGGAGGCTGTCTCCAAGGACGAGGCCGAGGAGCTGAAGAAGAAGCTGGAAGAGGCCGGCGCCAAGGTGGAGCTGAAGTAATCCGCCTCCCCTCACATTTCTCCGAAATAAAGGAAGGGCTCGGGTCCATTTGAACCCGAGCCCTTCCTGTCTTACTGCAGATGCAGCCGCTCTCCCAGCCGGCGCTCCGCCAGCCTCCAGATGCGCCAGGCGGCCCAGCCGCAGAAGGCCCCCACCAGGGCCCCCGCCAACACATCGCTGGGGTAGTGCACCCCCACATACAGCCGGGAGAGCCCCATGCACACCGCCAGGACCAGCCCCGTCACCGCCATCCACCTCCGCGGCAGGGTGCGCCACCAGGCGCAGGCCGCCGCCAGCGCCGCGCTGGTATGCCCGGAGGGAAAGGAGTTGGGATCCGGCTCGTTCACCAGGGGGAGCAGCCCCGCCACCTCCAGCCAGGGCCGCGGCCGGGCCACCAGGTGCTTGAGCACCAGGTTGGTGCAGATCAGGCTGAGCACCAGGGCGATGGCGGAGACGATCCCCGCCCGCCGGGTGCGGGGGAAAAGCAGCAGCACCACCGTAAGCACGATCCACAGCAGCCCGTGGTCCCCCAGGTGAGTATAGCCGCACACCAGCGGATCCAGGATGCCCCGGAGATGCTCCTGGATCCACAGCAGGATCCCTCCGTCCAGAATCATCAGCTCTTGGAGCATATCGGTCCCTCCTGTCTTCGGCGGCTTTCCTCCGCCTTGATTTCTGTTCAGTCTTTTTTCCTATTGTAGCGGATGTCCCTAAGCTGTGCAAGGGGAAATCGCCTGCTGTCCACAGAACTTTCCAGGCCCTCCCGCTTGAAAAAAGGACGGGCGGCAATTATAATAGCTATATTATGACAACAGCGTTCGCCGCGCCGCCCGGGAGGTCTTCCGTTGAAGCAGATCCTCTGCCTTTCCCACGAGCCCTGGTCCACCTTCCCCTCCAGGACCCAGCACCTCATCACCCGCCTGAAGGACACCCAGATCCTCTTCTTCCAGCCCTGCGGCGAGAACCGCGGGGAGTATCGGGAGAAGGGCCGCCGGGTGCGTCCCGGGGTGGTCTTATATACCCTTCCCCCTGTGATGCCCTATCTCCAGGAGCACCCCCGGCTGTATGCCATGGGACGGCGCAGGCTGGCCCGGTTTGTGGACCGTGTCGCCCAGCGCCACCGCTTTCGCAATCCGCTGCTGTGGACCACCTGTCCCGATCAGTTCCCCATGCTGGATGCGCTGAGCTATGGCGCGCTGCTGTACGACTGTGACCGGGGCTGGTCCCAGTACCCCATCCAGTGGGAGAGCGAGCTCACTCTGGCCGCCGATCTGGTGTTCGCCGCCTCCGCAGGGCTGGCGGACCACCTCTCCCCCTGCAGCGGCAACATCGCGCTGATCCCCAACGGAGGCAACCACCCCATGTTCAGCCGGGATGATCTCAGCCGCCCCCTCCCCATGCTGGATCTGGAGGGCCCTGTTCTGGGGTGGGCCGGGACTGTCTCTGCCGATCTGGATCTGGCCCCCCTGCTGTACACCGCCCGCGCCCACCCGGACTGGAACTTTCTCCTGCTGGGCGCCGCCGATCCCGCCAACCCCCTGCTGGACCGGGTCCGCGCCTGCCCCAATGTGATCGTGCGGCAGCTGGACTCGCTGCTGGAGCTGCCCGACTATCTGGCCTGGTGTGATGTATGCCTCAATCTGCTGCGGGAGCGGGACAACGGTCTGGACATCGTCCCCAGCCGCATCTATGAATACCTGTCCACCGGGCACCCGGTGGTCACCATGCTCTGGCCCGACCAGGTGGAGCACTTCCCCGATGTCATCTACGGCGCCCACAGCCCCGAGTCCTTCTGCCGTCTGTGTGAACAGGCTCTGGCGGAGGCGCCCGGCTGGGTGTCCGGACGGCGGCGGAACTACGGCCGCCAGGCCGCCTGGTCCCACCGCGCCGCCGAGGTGGACCGCATTCTGAGCACCGCCGGCTTCTGAGAAATTTTACCCGATTTTTACCCTGACACTTTTACAAGGAATCCCCCCCGATCCCTGGCGGGATTGTGTAAGCATACAAATTTGGGCCTTTGGACTTGGTTTGGGCTTGCCAGCCGTCGAAAAATCCGATATATTGAGAATAAAGTTTGTCTCTCCCGTGCTGCGCGCGGGAGAAGCGCGTGGGGGTGTCCGGCATGGGAGTGGTGGAGCTGTGTGAGGCGCGCGCCGCCCTCTCTCTGTGCGCCGGTGCGTCCAGATCTTGATCGTCATTCTTTCAGGCTGTCCCGATACAGACAGCCTGATTTCATTTTGAAGGAGGTCCTTTCCATGAAGAAAGTCGCCGTGATCATGGGCTCGGACAGCGACTGGCCCAATGTCAAGCCCGCCTGTGAGCAGCTCTCTCAGTTCGGCATCCCCTTTGAGGCCCATATCATGAGCGCCCACCGCACCCCGGTCCAGGCGGCGGACTTCGCCAAAAATGCCCGGAAAAACGGTTTCGGCGCTTTGATCTGCGCCGCCGGCATGGCTGCCCATCTGGCCGGCGCCTTCGCCGCCAACACCACCCTGCCTGTCATCGGCATCCCCCTGAAGGGCGGCGCGATGGATGGACTGGACGCCCTGCTGGCCACTGTGCAGATGCCCAGCGGGATCCCCGTGGCCACCGTGGCCCTCAACGGGGCCAAGAACGCCGCCGTTCTGGCCGCCCAAATCCTGGCCGTCTCTGACGACGAGCTGGCCGCCAGGCTGGACGCGGCCCGGGACCAGATGGCGGAGCAGATCGCCCAGAAGGAGGCGAAGCTCCAGGCGGAGCTGGCCTGAGCCTTTCACCTTCCCTGTGACATCACACACCAACATAATAAAATCGGAGGTATGAAAACCATGGAAAAGAAACTTGTATATACCGGAAAGACCAAAAATGTCTACGCGCTGGAGAACGGCAACTATTTGCTCCAGTTCAAGGACGACTGCACCGGCAAGGACGGCGTGTTCGATCCCGGTGAGAACTCCGTGGGCCTGACCATCGACGGGGTGGGCGATGTCAATCTCCGCATGTCCATCTATTTCTTTGAGAAGATCAACGCCGCCGGCATCAAGACCCACTATGTCTCCGCCGACCTGAACAACACCACCATGGAGGTCCTGCCCGCCAAGGTGTTCGGCAAGGGACTGGAGGTCATCTGCCGCCACAAGGCGGTGGGCAGCTTCTATCGCCGCTACCGCGACTATGTGAAGGAGGGCGACGATCTGCCCGCCTATGTGGAGACCACCTTCAAGAATGACGAGCTGGGCGATCCCCTGGTCACCAAGGACGGCCTCATCGTGCTGGGCGTCATGACCGCAGAGCAGTACGACGAGATCAAGGACATGACCCAGAAGATCACCCAGATCGTGGCCGACGAGATGAAGGCCCGGGGCCTGGTGCTCTATGACATCAAGTTCGAGTTCGGCTATGACGCCCAGGGAAAGGTCATGCTCATCGACGAGGTGGCCTCCGGCAATATGCGGGTGTACAAGGACGGCCAGTATGTGGATCCCATGACGCTGTCCGCTCTCTTCTTCGCCGCCAAGTGAGCGGATCTCCCGCTGCACTCGTATTTCTCGTGTTTCAAAGAAGGGTTCTGCCATGAAAAAACTGGAACAGCTCTATGAGGGCAAGGCCAAGAAGGTCTTCGCCACCGACGATCCCGCCGTCGTCATCGTCTCCTACAAGGACGACGCCACCGCCTTCAATGGGGAGAAGCGGGGCACCATCCTGGGCAAGGGCGCCATCAACAACCGCATGACCAACCATCTGATGCGCAAGCTGGAGGCTGCCGGCATCCCCACCCACCTGGTGGAGCAGCTCAGTGACCGGGAGACCGCGGTGAAGAAGGTGTCCATCGTCCCCCTGGAGGTCATCGTCCGCAATATCTCCGCCGGCTCCTTCGCCAAGCGGTACGGCGTGAAGGAGGGCATCGTCTTTGACGCGCCCACCATCGAGTTCTCCTACAAGAACGACGAGCTGGGCGATCCTCTCATCAACAGCTATCAGGCGGTGGCCTTGAAGCTGGCCACCTGGGATGAGATCGAGACCATCAAGAAGTATGCCTTCGCTGTCAACGACTTTTTGAAGGCGGAGCTGCTCGCCTGCGGCATCACCCTGGTGGACTTCAAGCTGGAGTTCGGCAAGCTGCCCGACGGCACCATCATCCTGGCGGATGAGATCAGCCCCGACACCTGCCGCTTCTGGGATGTGGAGACCGGAGAGAAGCTGGACAAGGACCGCTTCCGCCGGGATCTTGGCAATGTGGAGGGCGCCTATCAGGAGATGGCCCGGCGGCTTCTGGGGAAATAAGCTGCGAAGCATCTGATCTTCAGATAGGAGATAGGAGTGATGAGATAGGAGTTTTGGAGCGCGCTGCGCGCGCAGTCCAGATCGTCTGGCCTCGCCGGACACCTCAACTCCTATCTTCTATCTCCTAACTCCTATCTCTTCAACGCGCCCGGACCAACTGGGGGCCGGAGGAATACAGACAAGTTCAAGGAGGAACAGCATGGGCGGATTTTTCGGCGCGATCTCCAAGCGGGACTGCGTGCTTGACATTTTCTTCGGGGTGGACTACCACTCCCATCTGGGCACCCGCCGGGGCGGGATGGTGGTCTACGACCGGGACACCGGCTTCCAGCGGCAGATCCACAACATCGAAAACACTCCCTTCCGCACCAAGTTCGAGCGGGATGTGGAGGACTTCCACGGCTGCAGCGGCATCGGCTGCATCAGTGATACCGACCCCCAGCCGCTGCTGGTGCGCTCCCACCTGGGGCTGTACGCCATCACCACCGTGGGGATCATCAACAACGCCGAGCAGCTGGTCTCCCAGTATTTCTCCGACCACGGACACCAGTTCATGGCCATGAGCTCGGGCAAGGTGAACTCAACCGAGCTCACCGCCGCCCTCATCAACCAGGCGGACGACCTGATTTCCGGCATCCGTCACGCCCAGGACCTCATCGACGGCTCCGCCACCATTCTCATCCTTACCAAGGATGAGATCATCGCCGCCCGGGACAAGCTGGGGCGGCTGCCCGTTCTGGTGGGGCAGAATGAGGAGGGCTGCTGCGTCTCCTTCGAGTCCTTCGCCTATCACAAGCTGGGCTATCACGACGCCTATGAGCTGGGCCCCCGGGAGATTGTCCGGGTCGCCGCCGACGGATTCGAGACCCTCGCCCCCGCCGGGGATCAGATGCGCATCTGCGCATTTTTGTGGACCTACTACGGCTACCCCAACTCCAACTACGAGGGGGTCAATGTGGAGGTCATGCGCTACCGCAACGGGGAGATCATGGCCCGGGCGGACAAGGCGCGGGGGCTGGCCCAGGATCTGGACTATGTGGCGGGGGTGCCCGACTCCGGCGTACCCCACGCCATCGGCTATGCCAACGAGAGCCACATCCCCTTCGCCCGGCCCTTTGTGAAGTACACCCCCACCTGGCCCCGCTCCTTCATGCCCGCCAATCAGGATGTGCGCAACCAGGTGGCCAAGATGAAGCAGATCCCCGTCCCCGAGCTCATCGAGGGGAAGAAGCTCCTGTTCGTGGACGACTCCATCGTCCGGGGCACTCAGCTGCGGGAGACGGTGGAATTCCTGTACGAGAGCGGTGCGGAGGAAGTACATATGCGCTCGGCATGTCCCCCCATCCTGTATGGCTGCAAGTATCTGAACTTCTCCCGGAGCAATTCGGACATGGAGCTGCTGGCCCGCCGGATCGTCCAGGAGCTGGAGGGAGACGAGGGGCAGCAGCACCTGGAGGAGTATGCCGACGCCAACACCCAGCGGGGGCAGTGCATGCTGAAGGCCATCTGTGAGAAGTTCGGCTTCAGTTCCCTGGGCTATCAGTCCCTGGATGGTCTGCTGGAGGCCATCGGCCTGGACCGGGACAAGGTGTGCACCTACTGCTGGAACGGCAGGGAATAAGCGCTTTGCGCTTATTCCAGATAGGAGTGATGAGATAGGAGTTTTGGTATCCGGCAAAGCCGGATGGGTTCCAAATTTTTTCACACCCAGGGCTCCCTATCTCCTATCTCCTATCTCCTATCTCCTATCTCATTCTGGAGGGTCTTAAATATGAAAAATTCTCACTCCGAATCCTACGCCGCCGCGGGGGTGGATGTCACCGCGGGGTATGAGGCGGTGGAGCGCATCAAGCCCATGGTGGAGTCCACCTACATCCCCGGTGTGCTGGGCACCCTGGGCGGCTTCGGCGGCATGTTCGCCCCCGACCTGACCGGCATGAAGGAGCCGGTGCTGGTCTCGGGCACCGACGGCGTGGGCACCAAGCTGAAGATCGCCTTTCTCATGGGCAAGCATGACACGGTGGGCATCGACTGCGTGGCCATGTGCGTCAACGACATCATCTGCGGCGGCGCCATGCCGCTGTTCTTCCTGGACTACATCGCCTGCGGGAAAAACGACCCGGGACGCATCGCCGACATCGTCGCCGGCGTTACCGAGGGCTGCCGCCAGGCCGGCTGCGCCCTGGTGGGAGGCGAGACGGCGGAGATGCCCGGCTTCTACGCCCCGGAGGAGTACGACCTGGCCGGCTTCTCGGTGGGGATCGTGGACAAGGAGAAGATCCTGGACGGCTCCGCCATGGAAGAGGGGGACATCCTCCTGGGCCTTGGCTCCAGCGGAGTGCACTCCAACGGCTTCTCCCTGGTGCGCAAGGTGCTGGGGGTGGATGAGAAGGTGCTCTCCACTTATTCCGCCGATCTGGGCTGCACCATCGGCGAGGAGCTGATCAAACCCACCCGCATCTATGTCAAGGCGGTGAAGGCCCTGCTCCAGGGCGGCATCGCCATCCGGGCCATCAGCCACATCACCGGCGGCGGCCTGTATGAAAATGTCCCCCGGATGATGAAGGCGGGGCTCACCGCCCGCATCCAGATCTCCTCCGTCCCCGTCCCCCCCATCTTCTCCCTCATCGCCCAGGCGGGGAACATCCCCCAGCGGGACATGTACAACACCTTCAACATGGGGGTCGGCATGATCCTGGCGGTCCCCAAGGATCAGGTGGGTGCCGCGGTAGACCTGCTCACCAAGATCGGCGAGCGGGCCTATGTGGTGGGCTCGGTGGTCAAGGGCGACAATGGGGTGGAGCTGGTATAAGCAGAGTGAAGAGTGAAGAAAGGGCGCGCCCATCATCTCAACTCCCCACTCTTAACTCTCAGCTCATCATGTGGAGGTCATATCATGACAAAGAAGATCGCAGTCCTTGTCTCCGGCGGAGGCACCAACCTCCAGGCACTCCTGGACGCCCAGGCACGGGGGGAACTGGGAGGCGGTGAAATCGCCCTGGTGATCTCCTCCAAGCCGGGGGTGTACGCCCTGGAGCGCGCCGCCAAAGCCGGCGTTCCCAGCCGGGTCATCGCCCGGAGCGACTACCCCTCCAGCCAGGCCATGACCCGGGCTATGACCGACCTGCTCCTGGCCCAGGGCATTGACCTGGTGGTGCTGGCGGGCTTTCTCACCATCCTCACGGAAGAGATGGTCCGTGCCTATCCCAACGCCATTCTCAATGTCCACCCCGCCCTGATCCCCGCCTTTTCCGGGCCGGGGTGCTACGGCCTCCATGTCCACGAGAAGGTTCTGGAGTACGGGGTGAAGGTCACTGGCGCCACCGTACACTTTGTCAGCGAGGAGTGCGACGGGGGGCCCATCGTGCTGCAGAAGGCGGTGGAGGTCCTCCCCGGCGACACGCCGGAGGGGCTGCAGCGCCGGGTGATGGAGCAGTGCGAGTGGCAGCTTCTCCCCCGGGCCGTCTCCCTGTTCTGCCAGGGGCGGCTGAAGGTGGAGGGGCGGCAGGTCCGTATCCTGGACGGGGCCGATGATTGACAGGGCCTGTCCCCACATGATAGAATAGACAGGCGATATGACTGACGGAAGTGGACGGACCACGGGGAGTATCGCCGCGAGAATTGCCGACCGTCTGGGCGCACCCGTTTTACACAGCGTGGTGCGCCCTTTTTCAATGAAAAAGGAGGTTTTTTCATGGAAAAGCTGGATTTGATGGACTATCTGCGCCAGCGCCCCTACCCCGGCCGGGGCATTGTTCTGGGCCGCTCTGCCGACGGCAAGAGCGCCGTCATCGTTTATTTCATTATGGGCCGCAGCGAGAACAGCCGCAACCGCATCTTCGAGGCCACCGAGGACGGCATCCGCACCCGCGCCTTCGACGAAAGCAAGATGACCGACCCCTCCCTCATCATCTACCACCCGGTGCGGAGGGCGGGACGGGGCATCGTGGTCACCAACGGAGACCAGACCGACACCGTTCGGGACTATCTGCTCCAGGGCCGTACCTTTGCCGAGGCGCTGCGCACCCGCTGCTTCGAGCCCGATCCCCCCAACTATACCCCCCGGATCTCCGGCCTGCTCTCCCCCGACGGCAGCTTCAAGCTGTCCATCCTGAAGTCCTCCGACGGGGACCCCGCCTGCAACCTGCGCTATTTCTATGAGTACGACGCCCCTCTGGCCGGGGAGGGCCGCCTCATCCACACCTATCAGGAAAACGCCGACCCTCTCCCCTCCTTCGAGGGGGAGCCCCGCCGGGTGGCCCTCACCGCCCCCGACGCCGAAACCCTGGCCCGCCAGGTGTGGGAGAGTCTGGACAGGGACAACAAGGTGTCCCTGTATGTGAGTTATGTAAACCTTTCCGACAGGACAGCGGATACTGTGATCATCAACAAGCATCAGGAGGGCTGAACATCATGACGGAACTGGAACTGAAATACGGCTGCAATCCCAACCAGAAGCCCGCCGCCATCTACATGGCGGACGGGAGCGAACTGCCCCTCACCGTGCTCAACGGCAAGCCGGGGTACATCAACTTCATGGACGCGCTGAACTCCTGGCAGCTGGTGAAGGCGCTGAAGAAGGCCACCGGCCTGCCCGCCGCCGCCTCCTTCAAGCATGTCTCCCCCGCCGGGGCCGCCCTGGGCACCGAGCTGACCGAGGTGGAAAAGCAGATCTACTTCGCCGACGGCTTTGACACCACCCCCATCGCCCGGGCGTACATCAAGGCCCGGGGTGCAGACCGGCTGTGCTCCTACGGCGACTGGGCCGCTCTGAGCGATGTGTGCGACGAGGCCACCGCCCGTTTTCTGGCCATGGAGGTGTCCGACGGCATCATCGCCCCGGGCTACACCGACGAGGCCCTGGCCATCCTCAAGACCAAGAAGAAGGGCAGCTACAATGTGGTGCAGATCGACCCCGGCTACGAGCCCGACCCCATCGAGCGCCGGCAGATCTACGGCATCACCTTCCAGCAGGGGTACAACAGCTTTGAGATCAACGACGGGCTGCTGGACAACATCGTCACCAAGAACCGTGATCTGCCCCAGGCCGCCCGGCACGACCTGCTGCTGGCCCTGCTCACTCTGAAGTACACCCAGTCCAACTCGGTGTGCTATGTGAAGAACGGCCAGACCATCGGGGTGGGCGCCGGACAGCAGAGCCGCATCCACTGCACCCGCCTGGCGGGAAACAAGGCGGACAACTGGATGCTGCGGCAGCACCCCAAGGTCCTGGGCCTGCAGTTCGTGGACGGCATCCGCCGGCCCAACCGGGACAACGCCATCGATGTGTATATCTCCGACGAGTGGGAGGATGTGCTGGCCGACGGCGTGTGGCAGCAGACCTTCCAGGTGAAGCCCGAGCCCCTCACCCCGGAGGAGAAAAAGGCCTGGATCGCCGCCATGACCGGGGTCAGCCTGGGCAGCGACGCCTTCTTCCCCTTCGGGGACAATGTGGAGCGGGCCCGGAAGTCCGGCGTGCAGTACATCGCCCAGCCCGGCGGTTCCATCCGGGACGACAATGTCATCGAGACGGCGGACAAGTATGGGATGGTTATGTGCTTTACGGGGATGAGACTATTTCATCATTGATTTCAGATAGGAGATAGAAGATAGAAGATAGGAGATAGGAGTTATGTCGGCGGACAGTGTTGCAAAGCAAAAAAGCATGGCCTTTGCCAAACGCATAGTAAAACTATACCAATATTTGACCGTAGAGAAAAAAGAGTTCATCATGTCAAAGCAGCTCTTGCGCTGCGGGACCAGTATTGGAGCAAACATCGCCGAAGCGGTCTATGGGAGCAGCCGGAAGGATTTTACCGCAAAGCTCTACATCGCGCTGAAAGAGTGTGCAGAAACCCTGTATTGGCTGGAACTGCTGCATGAGTGCGAATATATCACTACTTCAATGTATACATCTTTGCAGGCTGACTGCGAAGAACTTCGTAAAATCCTGTCTTCTTCCACAAAAACGCTTGGATGATGCGAAAATATCTCCTATCTCCTATCTCATCACTCCTATCTCAACGAAAGAGGTGTTTTCATGAAAGTATTAGTCGTCGGTGGCGGCGGGCGCGAGCACGCCATCTGCTGGAAGCTGGCCCAGTCTCCCAAGGTGACGGAGCTGTACTGCGCGCCGGGGAACGCGGGCATCGCCCAGGTGGCCCGGTGCGTGCCCGTCGGCGCCACCGATGTGGAGGGCATGGTGAACTGGGCCCGGGAGAACGCCGTGGACTTCGTCATGGTGGCCCCGGACGACCCCCTGGCCATGGGGATGGTGGACGCCCTGGAGGCGGCGGGCATCCCCGCCTTCGGCCCCCGGAAGAACGCCGCCATCGTGGAGGCCAGCAAGGCCTTCTCCAAGGAGCTGATGAAGAAGTACCGCATCCCCACCGCCCGGTACGAGACCTTCACCGACATGGACGCCGCCCTGGCCTATGTGGCAAAGCAGGGCGCCCCCATCGTGGTGAAGGCGGACGGCCTGGCCCTGGGCAAGGGGGTCACCGTGGCCGCCACCGTGGAGGAGGCGCAGGACGCCATCCGGGCCATGATGGCGGACGGGAAGTTCGGCTCCTCGGGCTCCACCGTGGTCATCGAGGAGTGCATGACCGGCCCCGAGGTCACCGTGCTGGCCTTCACCGACGGGAAGACCATCGTGCCCATGCCCTCCAGCCAGGACCACAAGCGTGTCTTTGACGGCAACCGGGGCCCCAACACCGGCGGCATGGGGGCCATCTCCCCCGTCCCCGCCTATACCCCGGAGATGGCGTCGCGGTGCATGGAGGAGATCTTCCGCCCCACCGTGGACGCCCTGCGCGCCGAAGGCCGCCCCTTCCAGGGGGTGCTCTACTTCGGCCTGATGCTCACCCCCGACGGTCCTAAGGTGGTGGAGTACAACGCCCGCTTCGGCGACCCGGAGTGCCAGGTGGTCCTCTCCCTGCTGGACAGCGACCTGATGGACATCCTTCAGGCCTGCGTGGACGGTACCCTGGACCAGGTGGACATCCGGTGGAAGGATGGGGCCGCCTGCGTGGTGGTGCTGGCCTCCGGGGGATACCCCACCTCCTATGAGAAGGGCTTCCCCATCTCCGGCCTGGAGGAGGCGGGAGAGACCGCCGTCGTGTTCCATGCGGGCACCAAGCTGGGCCCCCAGGGAGAGTACCTCACCAACGGCGGCCGGGTGCTGGGCGTCACCGCCACCGGCGGCACCCTGGAGGAGGCCATCGCCGCCGCCTATGATGCCGCCAGGAAGATCTCCTTTGAGAAGATGCACTTCCGCACCGACATCGGCCGGGCGTTCTGACGCCGGTCAGATCCAAAGATAACGAAAAGAGGCTGCCCCGTCTGGGGCAGCCTCTTTTCTGTCTGTCAGGGCTGTTTCTTTCCGGTGTCCAGGTCCCTCCGCCGGCGGAGGCGGAACACGGCCGCCACAAAGGCCACCCACCACGCCGCCGCGCACACCACATCCAGGGCCAGCAACGGCCCGGGCAGGGCATTCAGCTGTTCCGACAGGGCCAGGATCACGCAGTTGACCGTCCACACCACCGCGGACAGGCCGCACAGCACGGCGGCCAGCAGGGGCAGCAGCGTCCGCTTCATGGTTCATCCCTCCGTCGTCATTTCAGACTTCCCTCCCCGCCCATCACGGCGGTGAGCTCCTCGATCCGCTCCAACGGGAACGGCGGAGCCGCCAGGGGGCGCAGAGCCACTGACATCAGCTTCATGGGGTTGTCGTCCGCCGCCACCCGGTTGGAGGACAGCCGTCCGCAGCGGCGGCAGCGGTGGATGACGGCCCACTCCTCTTTTCTGCGCACCCACACGCCGATGGGCTCCATGATGCCGCCGCAGTCCGCCGCCCGGTCCCCCGGCTCCTCGTCCACATGGAGGCTGCACAGGCAGTTGGGGCAGTGGTTGCGGTGGTCGCTCCCCGCGCCGGCCGGGGTGACCAGACGGCCGCAGACCTTACAGGTAAAGCTGTCCCGGCAGGGGTGCGTCTTGTAGTAGTTACATTGATAAGTTTTTCGTTTATTCTCCCGGTTCATGGGGATAACCTCCTAAAAAGTGTGTTCTCTTTTTGGGAGGTCATGCGGATGTTCGGTTTGCACTGACCTCCCGGTCAGCGCACCGAATCACAAGCACCGCGTTTCATCGCTCGTTCACTTTCCTTTCCTTGCAGATCAGAAGGGTGGGGCGTCCTCTTCCCGGTCCTCCGGCCCCTCGGGCGGGGCGGGCTCGGCCTCGGCGGGGCCCGCGTCCATGTTCTGTCGGAACTTCATCTCCTGCCACTGCTCCTTGGTGATGAGCAGCTGCCGGGGCTTGGAGCCCTCGAAGGGGCCCACGATCCCCTTCTCCTCCATCTGGTCCACCAGCCGGGCGGCCCGGGAGTAGCCCAGCTTCAGCCGCCGCTGGAGCAGGGAGACGGAGGCCTGTCCCGTCTCCACCACCACCTCGATGGCGGAGGGGAGCAGCTCGTCGTAGTCCTCGGCGGCCTCTCCGGCGGCGGCGTCGCCGCCCTTGGCGCCCTTGTCCTTCTCCGCAGCGTGCTGCTCGATCTCGTGCATCACCTCGTCGGAGTAGTTGGCGTCGCTGCTGCCCTTGATGAAGTCCACCACGGCGGCCACCTCCTTGTCGGAGATGAGGCAGCCCTGGACCCGCTGGGGCTTTCCGGTACCCAGGGGGGCGTAGAGCATGTCCCCCCGGCCCACCAGCTTCTCGGCGCCCTGGGTGTCCAGAATGATCCGTGACTCCATGGCGGAGGAGACGGCGAAGGCGATGCGGCTGGGGATGTTGGCCTTCATCAGGCCGGTGATCACATCGGCGGAGGGGCGCTGGGTGGCGATGATCAGGTGCATCCCGGCGGCGCGGCCCATCTGGGCCACCCGGCAGATGGACTCCTCCACCTCCTTGGCGGCCACCAGCATCAGGTCGGCCAGCTCGTCGATGACCACCACCACCTGGGGCAGCTTGTCCACCCCCTCGGTCTTGGCCGCGTAGCGGTTATAGGACGCCAGGTCCCGCACCCCCACCTCGGAGAAGGTGCGGTAGCGCTTCATCATCTCGGTCACCGCCCACTGCAGGGCCCCGGCGGCCTTCTTGGGGTCGGTGACCACCGGGATGAGCAGGTGGGGAATGCCGTTATACACGCTCAGCTCCACCATCTTGGGGTCCACCATGATGAGGCGGACCTCCTCCGGGGTGGCCTTGTAGAGCAGGGAGACGATGAGGGAGTTGGTACACACCGACTTGCCCGAGCCGGTGGTACCGGCGATGAGCAGGTGGGGCAGCTTGGCGATGTCCCCCACCACGCACTGCCCGCTGATATTCTTGCCCACGGCGAAGGCCACCTTGGAGCGGTGCTCGCAGAACTCCTTGGAGCCGATGACCTCGTGGATGGGTACGGTGGACACCAGCTTGTTGGGCACCTCGATGCCCACCATGGAGATCTTGTCGGGGATGGGGGCGATACGCACTCCCGTGGCCCCCAGGGCCAAAGCGATGTCGTCGGCCAGATTGGTCAGCTTATTCAGCCGCACCCCCTGGTCCAGCTCCAGCTCGTACCGGGTCACCGAGGGGCCCCGGGTGACATTGGCGATGTTGGCCTCGATGCCGAAGGAGTGAATGGTATCGGACAGGCGCTGCTGGTTGGCCCGCAGCTCTCCCAGGGCCTCCCCGGCATCCAGGCCGGTGCCCTCGTCCAGCAGGGACAGAGGCGGGTACTGATAGGGCTGCCCCTCCTGCCCGGACAGGTTCTCCTGGATGTCCCGGGCCACCTCGGCGGCGGCCTGCTCCCGCTCCTGGGCGGTAATCTTGGGCACCGCGGGTTCCCGCACGATCTCGGGGATGGGCTGAGGCGGGGGTACGCTCTCCTCTGACGACACCTCCGGCGCCTCCTGCGGCTCCGGCTCAGGCGCCGTCTTACTGGCCAGCAGCTGGTCCGGCGCAGGCACCGAGGACTTCCGGTTGAAAAAGCCCGGTTTCTTTCCCGGCGGAGGCAGCGGGCCGTCCGGCTGGATGGGGGTGGATTCCTCGGCCCCAGTCTCCGCCGGACCATCGTCCACCGGGATGTCGATGCTGCTGCGCCGCGTCCGCATCTGAACCACCGGGGCCGGCTGAGGCGTCTCCCGCTCCTTGCGGCGGGGCGCGGCGGGCTCCTCCTCCCGGTATTGGGGCCGGCTGCGGAAATAGTCCACAATGTCCGCCGGGCTGAGGTTCAGCGCCGTCATCAGCATCAGCAGGGCCCACACCACCAGCAGCACCCCCGCCCCGATGGCCGAAAAGGCCCGAATGAAGCCGATGGCCAGGGCGCCGCTGAGTACCCCGCCGCTCTGGAGGGTCTGACCGCTCTCCCACAGCTGCTGGAGGGTGGTCTGTGAGAACTCCATGTCCCCGGCCAGAAGCAGGTGGAGCAGCGCCCCCAGGGTCAGAGGGAGCAGCAGGGCAAAGGCGGTGCGCAGCCGTACCGGCCGTCCCCGGTGAAAGGCCAGGATCCAGGCCGCCAGCAGCAGGGCCGGGGTGGCCAGCCAGAAACCGTAGCCGAACAGCCCCTTAAGCAGGATGCAGAACCAGTTGATGACCACGCCGTCCAGCCGGAAATAGCCGATGGCGGCGAAAAAGGCCAGCAGCAGGCACACCGCCGCCCCGATCTCCCGGCGAAAAGGCTTGGGGGTGGGCGCCGCGCGCTTCCCCCGGGTGTTTCCGGTCTTTTTTCCGCTGCCGCGGCCGCCGGAAGAGGATGCCGTCCGGCCGCCGGTCTTCTTTTGTGTCGCTGCCATGTGTGATCCTCCTCCTCAAACGATGATTGCCGGCGGCTCAGGCCGCGGGCACAAAGGTAAATCCGACAAGACTTCCGATGAGGGCCAACAGGCCTACCGCCCAGCAGTAGTAGGCAAAGGCGCCAAACTTCCCCTTACTGGCCAGCAGATTCACCAGCTTGATGGAGAAAAAGCCCACCACACCGGCCAGCACCATCCCCACCGCATACATGGGCACCACCTCGGGGGAGATGACGGTCTGGGCACTTGCCACATCCACCACCTCCAGCAGGGTAGCCCCCAGCACCGCAGGCAGGGACATGAGGAAGGAATAGCGCACCGCGAATTTCCGGTCGAAGCCCAGGGCCATCCCCGCGGAGATGGTGCTGCCCGAACGGGAGATGCCAGGGATGGTGGCGATGGCCTGGGCCACGCCCACCAGCAGCACATCCTTTACCGTGGCGGTGCGCACCGTCTTATGCCCCTTTGCCATCCGGTCGGAGAAGAACAGGATGAAGCCGGTGACCAGCAGCGCACCGCTGACAAAGGTGGGGTTGTTGCCCAGAGCCTCCACCCGGTCCTTCACCAGCACCACCAAAAACAGCGGCAGGGTGCCCAGAATAATCAGCAGGATCATCCGCCGGGCCTCCGGCGGGTTGCCCTTGGTGGTGCGGCCCCGGACCATGTCGCCGATGGCGCGGAAAAACTCCAGGATCATCTCTCCGATGTCCCGGCGGTACGCCACACACACCGCGATCAGGGTGGCGAAGTGGAGCAGGATGTTGAACAGGTTGTCGTTGTTCTCCATTCCGAAGAAGTACTGGAGCAGCGAAAGGTGTCCCGAGCTGGAGATGGGCAGGAATTCCGCCACTCCCTGGACGACACCCAGAATAATGGCCAAAGGAAAAGTCAAAACAAGGTCCCTCCGTTCCGGATGTTCATAGTGCAATCTATATTACCATAGTTTCAGGAATATTTCCATCACTTTATTTATTAAAAGTTATGTAAACAAAATCTTCTGTTGCTACAGGCGCTAAGCCTCAACGCTACCCTCCTCCTATTTTCTTTCACCCAATGGCAATATTCAGCCAACAAAAATTTTTACCGCCCACCCGTCTCTTTCATAAGGAACTCCAAAATACTGTTTTCAGGTTATCTCAAGAATTCCTCCATCCTGTTGACTTGGAAACAAATTAAAAATTCTGTGCAGATCTCTCTAAAGCTCTTGACTTGGAGTACACTCGAAATGATAAGATAAATTAGTTAAGTTCACGCTGTTTGTCGAATGCCGCGCTCGACAGCATAAGCCTGCGGGCCGCGGCAGAAAGGGGCTGCCTCATGGAAGCGCCGAGTTTGATCCCCCGGTCTCTTCCGTGCCCTGCTGTGTGTCGGATTGGCGGAGGAGAACTTTTCCCGCTGAGAGGCGGATTGCTTTTTGATGTCCAGGATATGGGGTCTATCCTTCCGGAACCGGAGGCGATGCGATGATGAGAAAAAAGGTATTTCTTTCCGGTGTGCTTGCCCTGGGTCTGCTGCTTGCCGCCTGCGCTCCGGCCCAGGCTCCGGTGGAATCGGCGGCGGCCACCGACTGGACACCTTTGCAGATGGCCCAGGCCATCTGGGACACCCAGGAGGACGGGCCGGAGTACACCGTTCTGCTCCCCGGAGATTCGATGTACGACACCCTTGTATCGGAGAGCTATGGGCTGGATCCCGCTCTGGTGGAGGACGGGGCCGTCCTCCTGGCCGGGGGCGCCTCCGCCCGGGAGGCGGCCGTCCTCCGGCTGTCGGAGGACGCCGACCCCCAGGCCGCCGTTCAGGCACTGGAGGACTATCTGGAGGCACGGGCAGGAGAATTTGCCGGCTATCTCCTCGAGGAGGCCGCCCTGCTGGAGGAGGCCCGGGTGATCACCCGGGGGAGCTATGTGGCCCTGCTGGCCTGCGGGGACCCGGAGGCCGCCGAGGAGGCCTTCGGCCTGTGCTTTACTCAGTCCCCGCCGAAGGAGACCTCCTCCCCGCCCGCCGGAGCGGAGACCCAGGAAGTCCTTCCCCCCCAGGAGAGCGCTGCTTCCGCCGAAACACCCCTTCCGGAGGAGAGCACCCCGGCAGAGACGGCCGCGCCCTCCTCCACGCCCCAGCCCGCCCAGAGTTCCGTACCGCAGGCCTCCCCCACCGTGTCCTGGCAGTACGACGAGGCCCGACTGCTGGAGGCATGGGCCGCCGGGGACTGGAGCATGCTGGCGGAGGAGGATCAGGCCATTCTGGACATCTGCCGGGAGGTCATTGACACCGTGGTCCCGGCGGACGGCTCCGAATGCGACAAGGAGCTGGCAGTCCACGATTGGATGATCGCCCACGGAAGCTATGACTCCAATACGCTGAGCATGCTGCCCGACTTTCAGGAAAACCCCCAGAATGACAACCCCTACGGCTTCCTTGTGGACGGCCTGGGCATCTGCATGGGCTATACCACCACTTTCCAGCTGTTCATGGACCTGCTGGGCATCCAGTGCATCACGGTGGAGGGCACCGCTTATCACGGCACGGAGGACCACGCCTGGAACCAGGTACAGCTGGACGGGGCGTGGTACTGTGTGGATGTCACCTGGGACGACCCCACCACCACCGGCGCCGTCACCGACTGGATGGCCCACCGCTTCTTCAATGTGACCAGCGACTATATGCGCACCACCGACCACCAGTGGGATGAGTCCGCCGTTCCCGAGGCAGAGGGCACCGCCCTGGCCTGGCAGTCCTGATCCCCAGCGCCCCTGCAGCCCCCATAGAGAGAAAGGAGTTTCCATGCGCAAGTCCGTCCCCCTCCTCCGCGCCGCCGCGTTCATGCTGGCCGCGGCGCTGTCCCTCCCCCTGGTCCAGGCCGCAGAGGCCGCCTGGCCCTTCTCCGATGTCCCCGCCGATGCCTGGTACGCCCCGGCGGCGGAGTATACGGTGCAGCACGGCCTGATGGCGGGCACCGACCCCGGGCTCTTCTCCCCTGACGCCGTCATGACCCGGGGAATGCTGGTGACCATCCTCTACCGTATGGCCGGCTCCCCCTCTCTGGAGGACGAGAACCTGGGCTACCCCTTTGCCGATGTTCCGGGGGACAGCTGGTGCGCCGACGGGGTGTACTGGGCGCGGCTGGAGGGCTTCGCGGCCGGATACGGCGGGGACCGCTTCGGCCCCGACGACCCGGTGACCCGGGAGCAGCTCTCCGCCATCCTGTGGCGGTACGCCGGCTGCCCTCAGGGGACGGAGGCTGAGCCCTTCGCCGACCAGGCGTCCATCGCCTCCTGGGCCGGGGACGCGGTGGACTGGGCCCGCTCCGCCGGGCTGATCGCCGGCAAGCCGGGCAACCTCTTCGACCCCGCCGGACAGGCCACCCGGGCGGAGGGGGCGGTCATCCTCTCCCACTACCACCAGCTCGCCGCCCAGGCACCGGAGGAGCCGGGGACCCCCGAGGTCCCCGCGGTGCCCGAGGAGCCCGACGACCCCATCGAGGCGGAGCCGGAGCCCGACCCCTGGGAGGGGCTGGTGGCCCTCAACCCCTATGACCGGGAGGCCTTTGTGGTGGAGAACGGCTTTCTCACCTACACCGGGGACGCCGCCAGCTTTGTGGGCATCGATGTCTCCGCCCATCAGGGGCTCATCGACTGGGACCGGGTGGCCGCCGCGGGGGTGGACTTCGCCATGATCCGGGCGGGCTACCGGGGCTACACCCAGGGGGGCATCTATCAGGACCCCTATTTCACCTACAACATCACCCACGCCCTGCGGGCGGGGCTGGATGTGGGCATCTACTTCTACTCCCAGGCCACCGCCCCGGAGGAGGCCCGGGAGGAGGCCCTGCAGACCCTGGCCTGGGTCGAGGGGTATGACATCACCTACCCGGTGGTCTTCGACTGGGAGCGGGTCAGCGGGGAGAACTCCCGCACCGACCAGGTCAGCGGCCAGGCCATCACCGCCTGCGCCCAGGTATTCTGTTCCCTGGTGGAGGAGGCGGGGTACACCGCCATGACCTATGGCAGTCCCTCCAAGGTGGGGGACGACCTGGACCTGCCCCAGCTGAGCCAGTACGGCTTCTGGCTGGCCCACTACACCATCGGATGGCGGCCCACCGGCTTTGCCTATCACTTTGACATGTGGCAATACAGCAGCAGCGGCGCGGTAGACGGCATCGACGGCCGGGTGGACCTGAATCTGTGTCTGACTGATTGGTCCGCCGCACGGGGAGAATGAAACAGGATAAAGGAGTGAGCAATCCATGAAGGAACAGCAGCTGATCCAGGATATCCTCTATGAAGTGGAAAAGGCGGTGGTGGGCAAGCACGATGTGCTCGCCCGCATTCTGCTGGCCATCCTTGCCCGGGGGCATGTCCTGCTGGAGGACATCCCCGGGGTGGGCAAGACCACCATCGCCCTGGCCTTTTCCCGGGCGCTGGGTCTGCGGTGCCAGCGGGTGCAGTTCACCCCCGATGTGATGCCCTCCGACCTCACCGGCTTCTCGGTCTACCGCCGGGACACCGGGCGGATGGAGTACCAGCCGGGGGCACTGCTGTGCAACCTGTTTCTGGCGGACGAGCTCAACCGCGCCACCAGCCGCACCCAGTCCGCCCTGCTGGAGGCCATGGAGGAGGGGCAGGTGACGGTGGACGGGGTGTCCCACCCCATCCCCCAGCCCTTCCTGGTCATCGCCACCCAGAACCCCGCCGGGGCGGCGGGGACCCAGCTGCTCCCCGACTCCCAGCTGGACCGCTTCGCCCTGCGGCTGTCGGTGGGCTATCCCACCCGGGCGGAGGAGGCGGCCATGGTCCGGGGACGGCAGGGGGGCAATCCCCTGGATCTGGTGCGGCAGGCGGCGGACCACGACGCCATCGAGGCGCTGCGCGCCGCGGCGGAACAGGTCTATCTGTCCGATGAGGTGCTGGACTATCTTCTGCTGCTCATCGGTACCACCCGCCACGAGGGGGCCATCCTCCAGGGGGCCAGCCCCCGGGCCACCCTGGCCCTGGTGGCGGTGAGCCGGTCCCACGCCCTGGCCGACGGGCGGGACTATGTCCTGCCATCGGATGTCACCGCCGTGTTCTATGATGTCATCGCCCACCGGCTGGTCTTCGCCCCCCAGGCGGGGCGCACCGACCCGGAGCGGGCGGATCTGCTGCGGCATCTGGTCCGCTCGGTCCGTCCCCCCAAGCTGAGATAGACCATGGCGGGACGGCGCGTTCTGTACGGTGCGGCGCTGCTGGCCGCCTTGGGCCTGTTCGTCTTTTATGACGGCTATCTGGCCCTGTTTCTGCTGGCAGGGGTGGTGGCCCTTCCCCTGCTCTCCCTCGCTTTGAGCCTGCCCACCGCCCTTCTCCTGCGGGTGCGGCTGACCCCCTCCGTCCAGCGGCCGCGCCAGGGGGAGAAAGTCTGGTGGCTGCTGGAGGTCACCCGGGCCGCACCTCTGCCCCCGGGACGGCTGACCCTGCGTCTGTCGGAACACAACCTTCTCACCGGGAGCTCCCGCCCCCTCACGCTGCGCTTTGTCGGGCTGTCCGCCGGACGCTCCGGCCGGTTTGCCATGGATACCGGCCACTGCGGGGCGCTGGAATGCAGGGCGGGCACCCTGCGCCTGCTGGACTGTCTGGGGTTGTTCTCCCTCCCTGTCCGCCGGCCGGACGATACCCGCGCGCTGGTCCTCCCCCGCCCGGCTCCGGAGGCGGAGCTGCCTCCGCTGGACCTCACCGCCGCCGGGGCGGCCTTGGGCCGGAGCACCGGAACGGGACAGGATTACGAGCTGCGGGAGTACCGCCCCGGCGACCCCATCCGTTCCATCCACTGGAAGCTCTCCTCCAAGCGGGATATCCTGATCGTCCGGGAGCCGCCGCCCCAGGGGCTTCCCCGGGCGGTCCTCACCTTTGACCATACGGGAACGCCGGAGGAGCTGGACCGGGTCCTGGGGCGGCTGTGGTCCCTCTCGGGTGCGCTGCTGCGCCGGGGGATCCTCCACCGGGTGGGCTGGCGGGACCGGGAGGGCACGCCCTGTTGGGAAACGGTCGCCTCTTTCCGTGACTTGGAGGACTGTATGGGCATCATCCTCTCCCATCCCGCCGGGGCGGCGCCGTCCCAGCCTCTCGCTCCGCCCCCGGGGACTCCCCTGCACATCCACATCCCGTCCGGAGAGGGGGGAGAGGTATGAGCCGGACCGCTTCCCGTCCCCGGACAGGCTCCGGGTCCCCCCGACTCTCCCCCGCCGCGCTCATGGCGGATTGCCTGGTCCTGCTCCTGCTGCTGGCCGGGCTATTTCACTTTGCCCTTCAGACCTATCTCCTCCCCGGGGAACCGGGGGTCGTTCTGGCGGGCTGTCTTCTCTTCGGACTCCTCTCCCTGACCGTATGGTCTCTGCCCGGTCGGGCGCGCCTGGCCGCGCTTGCGGGAGCAGTGCTGCTGGGTACGGCGGCGCTGTGGCTGCTGCGGGAGCGGCTGGCCGCCGGCGGCCTTCTTGTCCTCCGCGCGGCGGTGGACTGCTGGAACGAGGCCACCGGCATCCTTCTCCCCCTGCCCCCGGCGGCAGATCTGATGCCCTGGGAGCGCCTGAGCGCCGCCAACTGCTTCCTCCTCTTCGCCGCCGCCCTGCTGGCCCTTCTGCTGGGGTGGGCGGTGGTGCGCCGGCGGGGCTTTCTGCCCTGCTTCCTGCTCACCCTGCCCTGGCTCCTCCCCGCCCTTCTGGCGGAGGTCCCCCTGGACTGGCCCGCCCTGGCGGTGATCTCCGCCTGCTGGATGGCCCGGCTGCTGGGCGGTCTCAGCCGTCAGGCCCGCCCGTCGGACGGGGCCGCCGTCACCCTGGCCGCCTTTCCCATCGCCCTGCTGGCCCTGGCCGGGACCCTCCTGCTCTTCCCGGGAGGGGACTATCAGCCCCCCGCCTGGGCCACGGCGGCCAGGGCCGAGCTGCTCCAGACCGGAGAAGAGCTCTTCGGCACCGTCTTTCCCGGTGAGGGCGGAAGCGGCACCGCCGCCGCGGTGACCACCGGCACAGAGTCAGAGGTAAATCTGGCCCAGGCAGGCCCCCGAAGCTATTCCGGCGTCGACCTGCTCCGGGTGGAGTGCGATGTCCCCGGCCCGCTGTACCTTCGGGCGGGGAGCTACTCCGACTATACCGGGGAGAGCTGGCTCCGGGGAGTGGCGAACAGCGGCAGTCTCTACGACCTGTCCGTCCTCTTCCCCGCCCGGGGGGCCCAGGCCTCCGGCGCCCAGGCCCACTTTCTCACCGTCACCCACCTTCAGGACGAGGCCCGGGACCTGCTCGCCCCCTATCAGTTCAGCGGCGTCTTCTCCGGCGCCGGCAGCCCCCTGGACAGCGCCCCCGCCCCCGTGCTCTGGAGCGTGGTACAGGACTCCGTCCTCCGGGTCCAGGGGGAGGACCAGTCCTCCTACTCCTTCGCCTACTATCCCCTGGACGGCGACCCCCTGCCCGTCTCCGCCTCCGGGGACGGCCCGGCCCAATCGGAAACGGAGCGCTATGCCGATCTGGAGGAGGATTACCGCTGGGATGCCTACTCCAATTATCTGGATGTCCCGGACGAGACTGCGGAGTACCTCCGGGCCTGGCGGGCTGAGGCGGAGGCCGACCTGGAGGCGCCGGCGGGAGACGGTTCCCTCTACGGGGACATCCTGGGCCAGGCCGCCCGGGTGGCCCGGCTGCTGGGGGAGAACACCCGGTATGACCTCCAGACCCCCCGGATGGAGGAGGGGGAGGACTTTGTCATCCACTTTTTAGAGGAGGGCAGGGGCTACTGCATGCACTACGCCAGCACTGCCGCCATGCTGCTCCGGCTGGAGGGCATTCCCGCCCGGTATGTGCAGGGCTATCTGGTCCAAGTGCCGGACTCAGGCTCCGCCACTGTCTCCGACTCCGCCGCCCACGCCTGGGTGGAGGTGTACCTGGATGGGTACGGCTGGTACCCGGTGGAGGTCACCCCGCCGGACGGCACCGGCGGGCAGGATCTGGTCCTGCCCGAGCCGGAGGAGACCGTCCCCGCGGAGACGGAGACCCCCTCCCCCCAGCCCACCGACACCACCCGGCCCGAGGAGACCGCTCAGCCCGGCGGCGAGGAGGGCGAGCACGGCGGAAGCGGCCCTCTCCCCGTGCTTTTGGCGGCGGGAGCGGTACTGGTCCTTTTGGTCCTGTCCGCCGCGGCCCTGCGGCTGATCCGCGGCTGGCAATGGCGGCGGCTGTTCCGCCGGCCGGACCGCAACCGGGCGGTGATCGACGCCTACGGCTGGTTCCAGCGTCTCGCCTCCTGGGGCGTACAGCCCGGCGAGGCGGTACTCGCAGCGGTGCAGAAGGCCCGGTTCAGCCAGCACACCCTCACCCGGGCAGAGCGCGCCGCAGTCCTGGCACAGCTCACCCAGTGCATCCGCGACACTGCCGCCGCGCTCCCCCCCATTCGGGCCGTGCTCTTCCGCTTCCTGTTCCAATTCCCCGCGCCGTAAACGCACGCCGCAGGGTACCGTATCCCGGTATCCTGCGGCGCATCCATATTCCTCTTGACAACCTCCGCCGGTTCCGCTATAATTCCAGATACATACCAAAAGAATGAATATGATGGAGGGACCCTCATGGCGCGGAACAAATACCCCGAGGTCACCGAGGAGCGGATCCTGGACGCCGCCCAGCGTCTCTTTCTGGAACAAGGCTATGAGAACACCACCATCCAGGACATCGTGGATGAGCTGGGCGGGCTGACCAAAGGGGCGGTCTACCACCACTTCAAGTCCAAGGAGGAGATCATGGATGCGGTGGGGGACCGCATGTTTTTTGAAAACAACCCCTTTGAGGAGGTTCGGAAGCGCACCGATCTGAATGGGCTTGAAAAGCTCCGGGAGGCCATTCGTCTCAACCAGTCGGACACCGCCCGCACCAGTATGACCATCCAGTCCATCCCCCTCACCCGAAGCCCCAGGATCCTGATGGGGATGGTGGACGCCAACCGGCGCATCCTCACCCCCTATTTTCGCGAGCTGCTGGAGGAGGGCAACCGGGACGGCTCTCTCCACACGGAGTACGCCAGGGAGCTGTCCGAACTGCTGCCCCTGCTCACCAGCCTGTGGCTGCTGCCCTCGGTATTTCCCGCCACCAAGGAGGAGATGAAGCGGAAGTTTCTCTTCCTGGGCGACATGCTGGAGCGGATGGGGGTGCCCCTGTTTGACGACACCATCCGCCCCCTGGTGGACGACTTCTTTGACCGGATCCCGGAAGAGCCCGCGACATGATCCGCCCTTCCGGAAGAACAAATTGCCTTCGGGCAATTTGTTTTGTTAAAATACATTCGTTTGGTCGGTATGAAAATATGCTGAGAGGCGCCTCTTTTTCATGCTATACATACCATCCAAAGGTATGAAAGGAGATATCTGATGAACCAAGCCGCGATCTCCGCGAAGGGGCTGTGCAGGTCCTTCGCGGGAAAAGAGGTCCTCCGGGACTGCACCCTGTCGGTACCCCGGGGATGTGTCTACGGCCTGCTGGGGCGGAACGGCGCCGGCAAGACCACCCTGCTGAAGCTGCTGGCCGGACTGCTGCGGCCCACTGCGGGGACGGCCGGGGTCCTGGGTCTGGACAGTATACGGGACCGGGAGGCGGTACTGCGCCGGGTGGGCTGCCTGATCGAGACGCCGGTTTTTTACGAGCATCTGTCCGCAGAGGAAAATCTGCGCCTCCACCTCGCCTGCATGGGCATGGAGGAGCGCGATCCCGGGCCCGAGCTGGCTCTGGTGGGACTCCCCGCCCCCGGTGAAGGGCCGGTGTCCGCCTTCTCCCTCGGAATGCGCCAGCGGCTGGCCGTGGCCCGGGCCATCCTCCACCGCCCGGAGGTCCTCCTTCTGGACGAGCCCATGAACGGCCTGGATCCGGTGGGCATGCGGGAGCTGGGCGCCCAGCTCCGCCGCCTGTCGGAGGAACGGGGCGTAACCGTTCTGCTGTCCAGCCACCTGCTGTCGGAGCTGGCCCGCACCGCCCACCGGGTGGGGGTGCTGGAGGGCGGACGCATCGTCCGGGAGACGGACACGGCGGGACTGAGCGCCGGCGGACTGGAGGAGTATTTTCTGTCCGCCCTGAAAGGAGGGATCTCAGATGGGAATGGGTAAGCTGATCGCCCTGGAGCTGCGGAGAATCCGGCTGAGGCCCTATCACCTGGCGGCCGGGGCCTGCGGGGCAGCCATGCTGGCCTTTCTGTATCTCATGGCCGCCATCCCCCGCATGGACCCGGCGGATGGCGGCGCGGCGCTGCTGGCCTCCTATGACTTCCTCCTGGGGCTGACACAGCTTGTCTTTCTGGCGGTCTTCACCGTCTTCGCCGGGGTGATGTCCGCCCGGTTCGTGGTGGAGGGGTACAGCGGGACGCAGGCCCTTCTGCTCTTCTCCTATCCCGTCAGCCGGAGGAAGGTCCTGCTGGTCAAACTGGCCGTGGCCCTGCTCTACCCCGCTGCCGCCATGTTCCTGTGGGGTACGGCGGCCCAGGGGGTCTTCTTTCTCACCGAGGCGCTGCTCCCCCTGTGCCCCGACACGCTTACCGCCGGTACCGTCCTGTGGTCGCTGTGCTCCCTGCTCTGCCGGTCCCTGCTGGCCGGGCTGCTGGGGCTGATGGCGGCAGGGCTGGGACTCTGGCGGCGCTCTATCCCCACCGCCATCATCTCGGCGCTGCTCCTCTCCTGCCTGGCCTGCCAGGGGCTCAGCGCGCTTCTCCCCTTCCGCCCCGCCATGGGGCTGGCCCTGATCGCCGGGGCGGTCCCCGCCGCCTGGGCGCTGAGATACATGATCCGCCAGGTGGATGAAATGGAGGTATGAACATGACGGAGAAAAAGGAGAGGCTGTTCCGCCGCAACTTCACCCTTTTGCTTCTGGGGCAGACCAGCTCCCTGCTGGGAAACCTCACGCTGAAATTTGCCCTGTCCATGTATGTGCTGGAGATCACCGGTTCCGCCGCCGTCTTCGCAGGGCTTCTGGCTGCGGCCATGATCCCCACCATTCTCCTGTCGCCCTTTGGGGGCGTCCTGGCGGACCGGGCCGACCGCCGCGCCATCATGGTCATCCTGGACGCCCTGTCCGGGGCGGCGGTTCTGGCTGCCGCCCTTCTGCTGCCCCTGGGAAACGAGATCCCCGTCATCGGGACACTGCTGGTGATGCTGTCCGTGCTGGCGGCCTTCGAATCCCCCACCGTTCAGGCCTGCGTGCCCCAGATGCTCTCAGAGGAGAACCTGCTGAAAGGCAACGCGGCGGTGAGCCAGGTACAGGCCGCCGCCTCCCTTATCACCCCGTTCCTGGGCAGTGTGGTCTATGCCGCCTTCGGGCTGGCTCCCGTCCTCTGGGGCGCGGTGGTCTGCTTTTTCCTCACCGCCCTTTTGGAGTGCTTCCTCCAGCTGGACAGCCGCCGCCCGGCGGCCGGCACGCCCATCGGCACGGTCATCCGGGAGGATCTGTCCGCCTGCCTGCGCTTTTTGTGCCGGGAACAGCCCGATATTCTGAAGCTGCTCCTCCTGGCCGCTCTGACCAGCCTGTTCATGGCAGGCACGATGGTCGTGGGCTTCCCCTATCTGGTACGCACCGTCCTGGGGCTGTCCGCCCAGCACTACGGCGCGGCGGAGAGCGCCATGGGCGCCGCCGCCATCCTGGGGGGCGTATGCGTGGCTCTGTGGGGGCAGCGGCTCCGGCTGCGCCGGCTGGCGGCGGTGTTCTCCGCCCTGGGCGCCTGCCTGCTGCCCTGCGGTCTGGTCTTTCTGCTGCCGGTGAGCGCCACGGGCCGGTACTGGGTCCTGCTGGTCATGTTCTGCGCCTGTCAGCTGGGGTGCAGCGTCTTCTCCACCTGCGCCATCTCGGTGATCCAGACAAGGACGCCGGAGCATCTGATGGGCAAGGTCATGTCCTTCGTGTTTACGCTGTCCATGTGCGCCCAGCCGCTGGGGCAGATCGTCTATGGGGCGCTGTTCGACTGCTTCGCCCGAAGCCCCTATTGGGTGCTGCTCCCCAGCGGTCTTCTGCTCTGCGTCATCGGGGCGGCCTCCGTCTCCTTTTTCGCCGGTCTGGAGCGATCCCTGCCGCAGCCCTGACCTCCGCTCTCCCTGCGGACAGAGAGGCGTCGGGTCCCTTTCGGGACCCGACGCCTCTGCCCTCCCCCTATGCCGAGGGGCAGGTGATCTCTACCATGTATTCGATCATATGATGGAGCAGCTGGGCCTGCTGGGTGTCGGCGGCCCGGTAATAGACCTCCTTGCCCTCCCGCCGGCTGACGATCAGCCGGGCGGCCTTCAGCTGTCTGAGATGGTGGGACACCGCCGGGCTGCTCATCTCCACCATGGCGGACAGGTTGATGACGCACTCCTCACAGTGGCACAGCAGCCAGAAGATGCGGATGCGGCTGCCGTCCCCCAGCTGCTTGAAGATATCGGCCGCGGTCTGGAACTCCTCCACGCTGGGCATGTGCTCCAGCTCCCGCAGGGACTCCATGGTCTGACCGTGGTCGTGGGGCAGTGCTTTCTCCTCCATCTCTCGACCCCTCCTTTTCTTTGTTTTAATATTGTACCACACCCGGCGGCGTTGGAAAAGAGAAAATTCTCCTGTCCCTTGCCGGGTCCGATCGGGTATGATAGAATGAGAAAAACACAGGTGCGCTTGCGCCGAAGAAATTTCCGGAGGGGATACAATGCTTGAAACGACGCCATCCCAGTCAGCAATGAGGGAATTGCTCGGGCAATCTCTGTTCGAAGTCTGGCAGGCGTTGTGCTCCGCCATCGACCAAGCATACGAAATGGAACGGGTGTGGAACACCGGCGGCAAGAACTGGACCTACGAGTATAAATATCGGAGAGGCGGAAAAACCCTTTGCTGCCTCTATGCCAAAAGCGCCTGCATCGGTCTCATGGTCATCTTTGGGAGAGAGGAACGAGCCAAATTCGAAGGGATCCGGGCCACGCTCTCTCCCGCTGTCTGCAGGCGATATGAGGAAGCACAAACTTATCACGACGGGAAATGGGTCATGTTTGAACCGGCCGACACCTCTGAATTTGACGATTACATGAAACTGCTGGCCATCAAGAGAAAACCCAATCGGAAGTGACAGGCCGCTCCATCGGGATGACCGCAGCGCCGGGCTGGGCTGAGCGGCACCCGGCCGCCTCAGTGAAGCCGTTTCAAAAAAACTCGTCCAACCCCTTGACATTCTCCGCAGGGCGGTGTATGATTCCCTTAGAATTAAACAATTACTTAATTGTTTTTTAATCTTGACTGAAAAGGAGTCCCCCATGAAAAAGACCTACAAGATCGAAGTGGACTGCGCCAACTGCGCCAACAAGATGGAAGAGGCCGCCCGAAAGACCGCAGGCGTGGCGGCGGCCACCGTGAATTTTATGACCCTGAAGATGATCGTGGAGTTTGCCGAGGGGCACGACCCCAAGGCCGTGATGGAGCAGGTCCGCAAGAACTGCAAGAAGGTGGAGGACGACTGCGAGATCTATCTCTAAGGTCACGGGGCACCCCGCCTTTGTCACTCCCCAAGGGCACGGTGCCCCTTATTTTTCTCAAACAATTAAGTATTTGCTTAATTGTATTCACTCATTCCTTTTGGAGGGATCGGTCGTGAACAAAAAGCAGAAAATCATGCTGGCCCGCATCCTCGCCGCGGCGGCACTGCTTCTCATACTGGGCTTTGTCCCGGCGGATGGCTGGCTCCGGCTGGGGCTGTATCTGGTGCCTTATCTGATCATCGGCTATGACATCCTTCTGAAGGCCGCCAAAGGAATCCGCAACCGGCAGGTGTTTGACGAGAACTTTCTCATGGCGGTGGCCACCATAGGGGCCATCGCTCTGGCCCTGGCGGAAGGCAGCGGCGATTACACCGAGGCCATCGCGGTGATGCTCTTCTACCAGATCGGCGAGTGGTTCCAGTCCTATGCCGTGGGCAAAAGCCGCCGGAACATCAGCGAGCTGATGGACATTCGTCCCGACTACGCCAACATCGAGACGGACGGCAGGCTCACCCAGGTGGACCCGGACGAGGTGGCCGTGGGCACCGTCATCGTGGTCCAGCCCGGGGAGAAGGTTCCCATCGACGGCGTGGTGGTGGAGGGGACCTCCACTTTGAACACCGCCGCCCTCACTGGCGAGTCCCTCCCCCGGGACGCCGGGGCGGGGGACGAGGTCATCAGCGGCTGCATCAATATGACCGGGCTGTTAAAGATCCGCACCACCAAGGAGTTTGGGGAGTCCACCGTGTCCAAGATCCTGGACCTGGTGGAGAACGCCTCCTCCCGCAAATCCCGCTCGGAGGATTTTATCTCCAAATTCGCCCGGATTTACACCCCCGCCGTGTGCGGCAGCGCGCTGGTGCTGGCTGTCCTGCCCCCCCTGGTGCGGATGCTGGGTATGGACCTGTCCCCCGACTGGAGCACCTGGATCTACCGCGCCCTCACCTTCCTGGTGGCCAGCTGCCCCTGCGCCCTGGTGATCTCCATCCCCCTCTCCTTCTTCGCCGGCATCGGCGGGGCCAGCAAGGCCGGCGTGCTGGTAAAGGGCTCCAACTACCTGGAAACCCTGTCCCAGACAAAAATCGTGGTCTTTGACAAGACCGGCACCCTGACCCAGGGGGTCTTCGAGGTCTGCGGCATCCACCACAGCGAGATGGAGAACGAGAAGCTGCTGGAGTACGCCGCCCTGGCGGAGAGCGCCTCCTCCCACCCCATCAGCAAGAGCCTGCAGCGCGCCTATGGAAAGGAGCTGGACCGCAGCCGGGTGTCCGGCATCCAGGAGATCAGCGGCAACGGTGTCACCGCCGTGGTGGACGGCCACACCGTGGCCGCCGGCAACGACAAGCTGATGGACCGGCTGGGTATCCCGTACATCCCCTGCCGCAGCGTGGGCACCATCATCCACATGGCGGTGGACGGCGACTACGCCGGCCACATCGTGATCTCCGATGTGGTGAAGCCGCACTCCAAGCAGGCCATTCAGGCCCTGCGCTCCGCCGGTGTGCGCCAGACCGTCATGCTCACCGGCGACGCTTCCAAGGTGGCCGACCATGTGGCGGCGGAATTGGGCATCGACCAGGTGTACAGCCAGCTGCTCCCCGCCGACAAGGTGGAGAAGGTAGAGGAGCTTCTGAAGCACAAGCCGGAGAAGGCCAAGCTGGCCTTCGTGGGAGACGGCATCAACGACGCGCCGGTGCTGCGCCGGGCTGACATCGGCATCGCCATGGGCGCTATGGGCTCTGACGCCGCCATCGAGGCCGCCGATGTGGTCCTCATGGACGACGACCCCCTGAAAATCGCCAAGGCCATCAAAATCTCCCGGAAATGCCTTGGCATCGTGTACCAGAACATCGTCTTCGCCATCGGCATCAAACTGATCTGCCTGCTGCTGGTGGCGGTGGGGCTGGCCAATATGTGGCTGGCCATATTCGCCGATGTGGGGGTGATGATTCTGGCCGTCCTCAACGCCATCCGGGCGCTGTTCGTCCGAAATCTGTGAGATTTCGGAGGCAAAAAATCCGGGGCCCCAATGGGGCCCCGGATTTTACCGTCAAATTGCAGGGGACTTCAGTTCTTGCCGTCCTCGTCGTCCTCTTCCTCGTCCTCCACATCGGACAGGTCCAGGGCAAAGGTGTCCCCGCAGCCGGGGCACTGCACCACGCCCTCGGCCAGGGTGTCCTCGTCCACCACCAGGTCCTTGCCGCAGGTGGGGCACTCCACGGTGAAGAAGTCGTCGTCCTCGTCCTCCTCATCGTCGTCAAAGACGGCGTCCTCCACATCGGACAGGTCGTCGGAGACTGCGTCGATCTCCTCTCCCAGGGAGACGGTCGCCTCCTCCAGGTCCTCGATGGAATAGCCGATCTCCTCCAGAATGCCGATGATCTCGTGGATCAGCTTGCCCTCTTTGGACTTCTCGGTGTCGATGGCCAGGCCGTCCGCCAGTCCCTTCAGATACGCAACTTTCTCGGAAATGGTCATGGTATTTACTCCTTTCCCTCGCCCCGTTGGGGCGGTCTATCCCGATGGAGCCGTCCGCCGGCCCCTTCCGGATTTACTTGCAGCGCTCCAGGTACTCGCCGGTACGGGTATCGATCTTGATCCTATCGCCGGGGTTGATGAACAGGGGCACCTTGATCTCCGCGCCGGTCTCCAGGGTGGCGGGCTTGGTCACATTGGTGGCGGTATCGCCCTTGAAGCCCGGGTCGGTCTCGGTGACCTCCAGCTCCACGAAGTTGGGGGGCTCCACACCGAACACGCTGCCCTTGTAGGACATCACCTTGCAGGTCATGTTCTCCTTGACAAACTTGAAGTTGTCCCCCAGCAGGTCCTTGCCGATGGGCACCATGTCATAGGTCTCCATGTCCATGAAATAGTACAGGTCGCCGTCGTTATAGCTGTACTCCATATCCTTGCGCTCCACAAACGCCTGCTCGAACTTGGCGGTGGGGTTGAAGGAGGTCTCGGTCACGCCGCCGGTGATCACATTCTTCATCTTGGTGCGCACAAAGGCTGCGCCCTTGCCCGGCTTCACATGCTGGAATTCCACCACCTGCATGACCTTGCCGTCCATCTCAAAGGTCACGCCGTTTCTGAAATCGCTGGCAGAAATCATCGCCATAGGATTCATCCTCCTAAATTACTTATTTTAACTGATTCATTTTACCGTATTTCTGCCTTCATTGCAAGGGGGTCCGCCCCTTTTTTCCCGGTTTTTTGGCCGTTTCCGGGCGTTTGCCCCCGCCGCATCACAAAACGATCAGCTCCTTGGGCGATGCGGTGAGGTCCTCACACCCTCCCTCCCGCAGCACCAGCACATCCTCGATGCGCACGCCGAAGCGGCCGGGGAGATAGATGCCCGGCTCCGCGGAGACCACCGCCCCCGCCGGGAGCGGCCGCTCCTCCCCCGGGGCGGCGTTGGGGGACTCGTGGATCTCCAGGCCCAGGGAATGGCCGAAGCTGTGGGTGAAATATGCCCCATATCCCGCCCCGGTGATGACCGCCCGGGCCGCGGCGTCCAGCTCCCGGCCGGGCATCCCCGCCCGGGCGGCGGCGATGCCGGCCTTTTGGGCGGCGAGCACCGTCTCATACACCCGGACCATCTCCTCCGCGGGCCGCCCCACCGCCACCGTGCGGGTCATGTCGGAACAGTAGCCGTCCACGATGCAGCCGAAGTCCATGGTGACGAACATCCCGTTTTCGATCACCGTCTCTCCCGGCACCGCGTGGGGCATGGAGCCATTGGCCCCCGCCGCCACGATGGGGTCGAAGGACACCTTTCGCGCCCCCCGGCGTAGCAGCTCGTACACCAGCCGGGCCGCCACCTCCTGCTCGGTCAGGCCGGGGCGGAGAAAGTCCAGGATGGCGGAAAAGGCCTCGTCGGTGATCTTCTGGGCCCGGCGCATGGCGGCCAGTTCCCCCTCGTCCTTGGATGCCCGCAGGCCGTCCAGCAGCCCCTGGGCGGGGATCAGATCACAGGGCAGCGCCTCCTGCCAGCGGCGGTGCTGGTCCACGCTCACCCGGCCGCTCTCAAACCCCACCCGCTGCAGACCGTGGGTCTGGATATAGTCCCGGGCCAGCTCCAGGTGGCCGTGCGCCCGGGAGGTGAGGACCACCTCCGCCCCGGTGACCTGCTTCTGCGCCGCCTCGATATACCGCCCGTCGGTGGAGTACTGCGCCCCGCCTCTGGTCACAAGCACATAGCCCTCCCCCAGAAAACCCACGGCGTAGCGCTCCCCCGGCTCGCTGACGATGAGCATGGCGTCCAGGCCGTGCTCATCCAGTTTCCCCGCAATCTGTGTTAAGTGGTCCATTTTCATTCCTCCGCTTCTGAACAAGATAGGAGTGATCGTGTCCGGCTGCGCCGGACTGCTTTTGATCATTTTGCCTCCGGCGAAATGCCTTAACTCCTATCTCATATCTTCTATCTCCTATCTTATTTTAAATATTCCTGATAGATCCGCTTCATCTCCAAGGCGTCCTCCGCCTGAGTTCCCGCGCTTTCTCCCATTCGATGTACCATCGAATGGGGCCCTTCTCCCTTCTCTTTTTCAATGCTCGGCGGAAGTGAATTCCGCCTGCGCAATTTGCCGCTGAAGCGGCAAATTTACGGCGCAAAGGCGCCGCCCCATCTGCGATGGGGCCCCCTGCGAAAGCGCACATTACGGTTCCCGCAAATGCGCCTGATAGATGTTCTTCATCTCCAAAGCGTCCTCCGCCTGCGTCCCCGCGCTCTCACAGATAAAGGTGGGGCTCCATCTCCGGCGGGCGATCTCGGCGGCCAGCGGAGCCCAGTCGGGGCCATAGCCGCCATGGTCCGCAAAAGTGCGGTGACATTTTTCCCCTCCGTTGGGGGTGAACTCGATGCGGGAGAAGTGGCTGTGGAACCGGGCGGCCCGCTCCGCTCCCAGCACCTCCTCCACCCGGTCCAGCATCCGGCAGAAGGCCTCCTGCCCGTCGTCCGCCCCCAGGGAGCGGGCGTACAGATGCCCGAAGTCGATGCAGGGGACCAGCCGTTCATCCAGGGTGCACAGCTCCAGCACCTCGTCCAGGTCCCCCAGCTGGCCCAGCTTTCCCATGGTCTCAGGGCACAGAGCGATGTGTTCAAAGCCCTGATCGTCACAGGCGGCAATGACCTCCCGCAGCGTATCCAGGGCGATGTCCTGCGCCTGACGCCGGGTGCGCTTCATCAGCGCGCCGGAGTGGATCACCACCCGCCCGGCCCCCATCCAATCCGCCGCCAAACAGGCTGCGGTGATGTAGCCGATGGTCTTCTCCCTGCTGTCCGGGTCCGGATTGGCCAGATTGATGAAGTAGGGCGCGTGGAGGGACAGGGCGATCCCGTGCTTCTCCGCCCGGCGGCCCAGCTCCTCCGCCATGGTCTGGCTGACCCGGACCCCCTTCCCGCACTGATACTCGTAGCAGTCCAGACCGAAGTCCGCAATCCAGCCCGGCGCATCCAGAGAAGACTTATGCGTCTTGGCGAAGCTGTCCGAGTTGCCGGCCGGCCCAAAACGGGCGCTCACCGGCCGCCCCGCTTTCTGCCAAGCTCCCGGAAAGGGGTCTCCACCGCATATCGGAGATAACGCCCCGGGTTTCCCGCCAGCTGGAGCGGCTCCACCAGATAGGCCCGGATCCCCAGCCGGTTGGCCCCCCAAATATCCGTAAAGATCTGGTCCCCCACCATCAGCGCCTCCTCAGCCCGGCAGCCCATCTGTTCCAGGGCTGCCAAAAACCCCCGTCGAAACGGCTTGTATGCCCTTCCCCGAAAGGGGACGCCCAGCGCCCCGGCAAAGGTGGATACACGATCCGGTTTTCTGCTGTTGGATAAGATAAACACCTGGATCCCATGCTCCTTCAGGTCCTGCACCCAGTGATACAGCTGTCTGTCCGGCTCCCGCTGCCCATAACACGCCAGGGTATTGTCCAAGTCTGCCAGAAGCAGCTTGATCCCCTGGCGGGCCAGCTCCCTCTTGTCGATGTGATAGATGCTTCGGAATACTCCCTGTGGTATCAGGGGAAATCCCATGTCGATCCCTCCATATTTGTTTCGTTTTCTCTCTTCTGTCTCTTTTTATGGGTCTCTCTCGTTGATCTCTCTCCAGTTCTATTTCAAGGACCAACCCCATAAGGTGGAGTATATCACTTCCGCAAAACTTGGACAAGGGGGGAATGGCCCCATGGCCGCACCATTGAATCTGATCCTCACCGTACCGCCCTCCCAGCTGCGCCGGGCTCAGCCGCTGGGGCTGCCGCTGGCCCACATGGCCTACCGTCTGGGCGAGGGCAGTCAACTGCTTCGCAGTGAGATCCCGCTTCACCTGCGGGGCGGGCTGATGGTCCTGTCGGACACGGGCTTTTCCGGCCAGGGTGACCCAGAGCAGCTGTGCCGCCAGATCATCCGGGAGTGCGCCGCCCGCGGCTTTGACGGGATCCTGTGTGACTTTGACCTGCCTCCCCTTCCTTCTCTGTCCCGGCTGACCGCCCTTCTCTGCGAAACCGCCATCCGCCGCGGCTGGCGGTGCTATGTCCCGCTGTCCTACGCCTCCGCCGCCCCCCGGGCCAGACTTCTGGTCCCCTCCGCCCTGTCCGGCGGCTCGCTGGAGCTGCGGCTGCGGGAACTGGCGGAGCAGTATGGCCCCCACCGGCTGGCACTGGCGGTGGACCGAATGGCCGAGGACTTTTTCCTCCCCGCTCCCACCGGCTGCGGCGTCCCGCTCTCCCGGGACGAACTGAGCCGGCGGCTGCAGCAGATGAAGCCCGCCGTATTCTTCTCCCGGGACTTGTGCGCTCACTATTTTACTTATATGAGCCGGGAGAACGGCGCCCATTTTGTCCTGTTTGACACCGCCGACTCCATCCGCATGAAATTTCGCCTGGCCCAGGCCGCCGGCCTCTCTGACGCTGTCCTGGCCTATCCCCAGGTGGACGACCTGCTCCCCCAGCTGCTGTGACACGCGGCGGCCCGGCATGCTGAAAAGGTCATGGGTCGTGCGCAGATCTCTGCCACCATGGATATCTATGACCAGCAAGACCTTCTGAGGCTTCCATCAGCTGGTCAAAATCAGCACGAGCAACATCAAAAGGCACAGAAGTGGCACATGGTCAACAATTCACCTAAAAAAGAAAAAGCCCTGAGGCTCTAAGCCTCAGGACCTTGGATCTGGTGACCCGTCGGGGATTCGAACCCCGGACACCCTGCTTAAAAGGCAGGTGCTCTGCCAACTGAGCTAACGGGTCACAGGCAAAAAGAAACCGCCGCAGCGGGGGACCGGCGGGAAAAAACATGGCAGGGATGGCTGGACTCGAACCAGCGAGTGAGGGAGTCAAAGTCCCTTGCCTTACCGCTTGGCTACACCCCTGTATCTCAAGCCGCACAGGGTCATCAAGCCCGGAAGGGCCGGAGCGGACCGCTCCGACCCTTCCGCCTTGAGGTCGTATGGGGTGGGTAAAGGGACTCGAACCCTCGGCACCCGGAACCACAATCCGGTGCTCTAACCAACTGAGCTACACCCACCATATCGCATGGGGCACTGATGCACTTGTCTCTCCGCTCCGGCGCAGGCCGCCGGAGCCGCACAGGAAGATGCGGGCATACCTGAAGTCTGTCTGAACTGCAAATTATGCCGGCGGCACTGTTTGCGGGGCAAAGTCTCTTCCGTGAAGTCCGATTCGTGTCAGAAGCGGCCAGGGCGGAGATAAAAGGCCCCTTTTCAGGGAGAGAATGGCGGAATCGCCTGGCACGCCTGAAGGGACTCGAACCCCTGGCCCACTGCTTAGAAGGCAGTTGCTCTATCCACCTGAGCTACAGGCGCATATGGAGCGGGTGATGGGAATCGAACCCACGCGACCAGCTTGGAAGGCTGGGATTCTACCATTGAACTACACCCGCATGGGCGGACACCGGCCGATGTCAGCCTAAGAATTGTAGCACACCCTGCCAACCCTTGTCAATCCTTTTTTCGCAACATTTCCGGTCATCGTCAGCGCAGGGGACTGTCGCAGAAGGCGCAGCAGTCCACTCCGCCGATTTGCCGCACCAGGGGGGGGAGGTACGGCTCCGTCCTGGTGATGCAGCGGGGGTTGCCGCACACCCTCCTGGTCCCGATCTCCACCGCGCCGGGGTCCATCCGGGGCTGGTTGGCCAGGTCGTACAGCAGGGCCATCCGGGCGAACATGCCAAACCGGGCCTGCTGGAAATACACCGCCCGGGGGTCGTCGTCCACATCCACCGCGATCTCATCCACCCGGGGCAGCGGATGCATCACCAGGAGGTTTTTCTTTGCCCGCTCCAGTTTACGCCGGGTGAGGATATAGATCCCCTTATTTCGCTCATACTCCAGGGGGTCCAGGAACCGCTCCCGCTGGATGCGGGTCATATACAGCACATCCAGTTGAGGGATCACCGCCTCCAGGCCGGTGACCTCGGTGAACCACATCCCCTTCTCCCGCATGAACTGGCGCATATAGTCGGGCACCGCCAGCTCCCGGGGGGAGATGAGAAAGAACTTCACATCCCGGAACTTCTCCATGGCCTTGATAAAGGAGTGCACCGTCCGCCCATTTTTCAGGTCGCCGCACAGTCCCACCGACAGTCCGTCCACCCCGCCCCGCAGCCGGGTAATGGTGGTCAGGTCCGCCATGGTCTGGGTGGGGTGCATGTGTCCCCCGTCCCCGGCGTTGATCACCGGGACATCAGAGTAGAGGGAGGCCGCCCGGGCGGAGCCCTCCCACGGGGTGCGCATCACCACCACATCGGCATAGCCGGAGACCATCTTCACCGTGTCCTTCAGGGTCTCCCCCTTGGCCACCGAGGAGGAATTGGGGTCGGCAAAGCCGAACACCGAGCCCCCCAGCCGGAGCATGGCGGTCTGGAAGGAAAAATTGGTGCGGGTGGACGGCTCGTAAAACAGAGAGGCGGACACCTTCCCCCGGCAGGCGTCCAGATAGTCCTGCGGCCGGTCCATGATGTCGCTGCACCGCCGGTACAGCGCATCCCACTCCTGACGGGTCATATCGCCGAAATCGATCAGATGGCGCACGGGCCCTCTCCCCCTGTCTCACTGTTTTCAAGTTATCCTATCACAAGACGCCCCGTTTCGCAAGCCGTGCCCCCTACTTTCCGTATTTTTCCTCGCATATGCGAGCCAAAATGCCGGCCCGTGCCAGCGGCTGTCCCAGGACGGAAGAATACCGCGTATCGCTTGAATTTGCGATGCGCGGTATTTTTTTCTCCCCGCTGTTCATCCTAAACAGCGAAATCATCTGTACAGGAGGGGGGATCCACATGGAGCGGCTGCTCTGGCTGTTCCTCTGCTACAGCCTGCTCGGCTTTTTTCTGGAGGTGACCTTCGTCCGCCTCACCGGCGCGGGGGACCGCGCCCGCAAGGAGCTGCTCTTTCTCCCGCTGTGCCCCGTCTATGGGCTGGGCGCGGCGGCAGTGCTCTCCGCGGCTCCCCTGGCTCAGGGCCGGCCGCTGCTGCTCTATCTGGTGGGGTGCGCGGCCGCCACTGTCGTGGAGTATGTCTATGATCTTTGCTGTGACAGGCTGCTCCATGTCCGCTTCTGGGATTACCACCACCTGCCGGCCAATTTGAACGGCCGCATCTGTCTCCCCTTTTCCCTTTGCTGGGGCGCGCTGGCCCTCCTGGTGGTCCAGCGCATCCACCCGGGGCTGGAGACGCTGCTTCCCCTTTTCCCACGGTGGGCGGCAGTTCCTGCGGCCCTGATTCTGGCCGTCGATCTGGCCTTCACCCTTATGGTGCTCCGCCGTACCGGCAATGTGGGCAGTCTGCGCTGGTACCGCCGTCTGCCTCTGTTCAAAGGCGCCGCAGCTCCTCCAGCGTCTCCTGAATGGTCTTCCGGGGAAGCCACACGGCGGCCATCTCCTCCAACTGGGATAGGGTGAGGGTGCGGGACGCCTTTACCATGGGGTGGTTCATCCATTTGCCGAACCGGCGCTGGAACACCCCCCGTGAGCGGGGGTCATCCAGCAGCTCCCCTACCGTGATCCGTTTGCCTTTCAAGTCCATCGCGCTTTGTCCTCCTTTTCTGCGGTCTCTCCACCATACTATGCGCCTCCCACTTTTGTGGTTCTCCAATCTTTTTTCATTGTTTTTCCAATATTTATTGACCCGGTTATCGGCGTCGTGGTACAATGACCACATCCCGGTCTGTGTCCCGCCGCCCTCTGTCGGCTGCACAGCCCCAGTCACACGGCCCCGCGCGGTGGACGAGCCCGCGGTGCCACGGCCCCGGTTTCTGTCCGGTCCGGTGACCTTCTTCTCAGCAGGCTTAGACAGCGGTGGACGAGCCTCTTCTAACCATCCGGCGTGAGCAACCGGTCCCTCCGCACAGGCGGAGCTGCTGGATTTCCCGTCTTTGGGCGACAAGCGACCGGGGAAAAAGAGGAGGTATTTTTAATGAAACACAACAAACTGACCGCACTGCTGCTGGCGCTGGCCATGGTGCTGGCACTGGCCGCCTGCTCCAACAATCAGGGGCAGACCCAGCAGTCCCCCAGCGCTTCCCCCGAGACCAGCGAGCCTATGGAAACACCGGCGGAGACGCCTGCCGAAGGGGTGGATCTGACCATCCTGTTTGAGCAGGACGACGACATGCTCAACACCTATTCTCTCCTTGCCGTGAATCCCGACGCGCCCTTCGTGGATGCCGACGGCAACGCGGTATCCGATGTGTATGTCAACACCGAGGGCGCCGCCGCCCTGATCAACTGGATGCTCAGCCAGGAGGCGCTGGACCTGGCGGGAAATTACGGCTATGAGGAGTATGGCGAGTACCTGTTCTATGTTCTGGACGACGCCCCCGTCTCCACCGCGGAGATCCCCGCCGCCACCGAGGACACCGCGGTGATCCGCATGTCCACCACAACCTCTGTCAACGACAGCGGCCTTCTGGGCTATCTGCTGCCCTTCTTTGAAGAGGAATATGGCTACACAGTGGATGTGACCTCTGCCGGTACCGGCGCCGCCATCGCCAACGCCACCTACGGCAACGCCGATCTGATCCTGGTCCACTCCAAGAGCCAGGAGGAGAGCTTTGTCGCCGATGGCTACAGCTATGTCCTGGACGGCTTTGAGGCCGAGCGTCTGCCCTTCCTCTACAACTACTTCGTGCTGTGCGGCCCCTCTGACGACCCCGCCGGGGTGCGGGACGCCGCCACGGTGAAGAACGCCTTCGCCCTCATTGCAGAGGGGGAGTATCCCTTCGTCTCCCGCGGCGACGCCAGCGGTACCCACACCAAGGAGATCTCCCTGTGGCCGGAGGAGCTGGGGATCACCACCGAGGCGGACAGCGTGGCCGACTATGCCGGCTGGTACAACTACTCCAATGCCGGGATGGGCGTCTGCCTGACCATGGCGGAGGAGATGCACGCCTATATTCTGTCCGACAAGGCAACCTACCTCACCTTCCGTGCCAACAACGGCGTGATGGAGTAAGGCAGCGCCATGACGACCGCGCTGGAGCAGGCCATACAGCTTGTCCTGTCCGGAGACGATCAGCTGGTAAACATCATCTCGGTTACCCTGCAGATGAGCATCCCCAGCTCGGTGATCTCCCTGCTGCTGGGCGTCCCCCTGGGGGTACTGCTGGCCTTCTGCTCCTTTCGGGGCAAGGAGGTCCTGGTGATCCTCAACCGCACGCTGATGGGGCTTCCGCCCGTGGTGTGCGGCCTGCTGTGCTATATGCTCTTCTCCGGGGTGGGACCCTTCCGGCACTTCCGGCTGATGTACACCATCCCCCTGATGGTCATCGCCCAGGTGATTCTCATCACCCCCATCGTCATCGGCAACATGGAGAGCTTCGCCCAGCGCATCACCCCTGCCGTACGGGAGACCGCCCACGGCCTCGGTCTGGGGCGGGGACGCATCTTTCTCCTTCTGATCAGTGAGACCCGGTATCAGGTGTTTTCCACCTATCTGCTGGGTTTCGCCCGCTCCATCGCGGAGGTGGGCGCGGTCTCCATGGTGGGCGGCGCCATCGCCTATAAGACCAATGTGATGACGACCGCCATTATGAACTACACCAACAGGGGGGACTTCACGCTGGGCGTGGCCCTGGGCATCATTCTGCTGGCCATGTCCCTGGTGCTGAATCTGACGGTCTCCCTGATCCAGGGGAGGCTGAGCCGGTGACCATCGCCCCTTTCCGAAAGAGCTACGCCGGCGCCACGGCGCTGGACTTTCCCGGCGCGCCGCTGCCCGCCGGACAGACCTGCGCCGTCATCGGCGCCAACGGCAGCGGGAAATCCACGCTGGCCAAGGTGACCGCCGGTGTGACAGCGTGCGGCCAGCCGCAGGTACTCAGTCCGCCGGTGTCTGTGGGGTATCTTCCCCAGCACAGCTATCCCTTTCAAATGACGGTGCGCGCCAACCTGATGCTTAACGCCCCCCGGCGGAACGACCCGGCCCGTCAGCGGGCCGATATGCTGCTGGAACGGCTGGAGATCGCACACCTGTCCGAGCAAAAGGCCCACCACCTCTCCGGCGGCGAGACCGCCCGGATGGTGCTGGCCCGGCTGCTGATGCGCCGGTACGATCTGCTCATTCTGGACGAGCCCACCGCGGCCATGGACATCCGCTCCACCGCACTCACCGAACAGCTGGTGGCCGACTATCAGGCGGAGACCGGCTGCGGCGTACTTTGGATCACCCACTCCCTGAAGCAGGCGGTCCGCATTGCGGACACCGTGCTGTTCCTCTGCCGCGGCCGGCTGGCGGAGGCGGGGCCGGCGGAGCGGCTGCTCACCGCTCCCCAAACTTCTGAGCTTCGCCAGTTTCTGGACTTTTACGGCGTCTGAGAGCAGATAAAGGATGGCCCGCGGGACCAAGTTTGGTCCCGCGGGCCTTTCCCATCCATTCAGTTTTCTGACACCGGCTCCAGGCGGAAGCGCACCGTGCCCGGGTGCTCCAGGCGGTAGCCTCCCAGCGCCTCCATCCGGGCGCGGAACGCCGGTCCCTGGAGGATCTCCAGCAGCCGCTGGACCATGGGGGTCTCCCAGGCGGCATCCGGGATCAGCAGATCATACTGCTCGTTGTACACCGGGATGAAGTCCAGATCATACAGCTTTGCCGCCGACAGGATCCCCAGCCCCGCATCCGCCGAGCCGGAGGCCACCTGGGCCGCCACCGAGGTATGGGTGAACTCCTCCCGGTCATAGCCGTAGATCTTCCCCGTATCCACCCCCGCCTGCCGGCAGAGATAGTCGATGAGGATACGGGTGCCGGAGCCCTTCTGACGGTTGACATAGCGCAGGTTTTCCCGCGCCAGGTCGGCAATTCCCCGGATCCCCAGGGGATTGCCCGGGGCCGCCATCAGGCCCTGGACCCGGCCCACGCACTCCACCAGGCGCACGCCGCCCCGCGGGAAATTCTTTTTCAGCATGTGGATGTTATAGCTACCGTCCTTCTCGTCCAGCAGGTGGATGCCGGCCAAGTGTGCCTCCCCCCGCTTGATGGCGGTGATCCCCCCCATGCTGCCCACATGGGAGGAGCTCATGAACATGGAGCGGTCCGCGCTGTGCAGCAGATCCCCCAGTTCGTCCAGCAGAGGATCGTGGCTGCCGATGACCACCACCGAGCGGCGCAGCTGCTCCCGCGGGCGGAGGAGCCGTACGCTGACTTTCTCGCCCTGGGGATAGCCCTCTACATTCTGGGGAACCTCCAGAATGCCGTCCGCCCGCATGAAGGAGGTGACCACTCCGCTGCCCCGGCCCAGGGGGGAGGCCATCAGCTTATCCCCCACATAGCCCATACGCACCCGGACGAATTCCTGATATTTCAGTGTGGAGACCACCGGACGGGTGAGCACCGCCTCCTCCCTTTCCTCCCACCGGATGGGCGCGCGGCAGCACTCGTCCAGCACCGGGCGGAGGATGTGCTCCAATACGATGATGCCGGACACCGGATAGCCGGGGACGCCCAGAATGGGTACCGCCCCCCTGCAGCCCAGGATGGCGGGCTTGCCCGGCTTCATGGCGATGCCGTGGAACAGCACTTCTCCCACCTGTGCGATGGCCTGGGCGCTGTAATCCTCCCGTCCGGCCGAAGAGCCGGCGTTGAGCAGCACTACATCGCACTCCGCCGCGGCCTTCTCCAGCGCGCTCCGGATCAGCTCCAGCTTGTCCTTGACGATGGGGTATACCCTGGTCTGCGCCCCCCACCCCTGCAGCATGGCGGAAAAAATGGCGGAGTTGAATTCCAGAATATCCCCCGGCGCCGGGTCGGCGGTGGGCGGAACGATCTCGTCCCCGGTGGGGATGATCCCCACCACGGGCCGGCGGACCACCTCCACCTCCAGCACGCCCGCGGCGATCATGGCGCCGATAGCCGACGGGGTGATCTCCGTGTCCGCGGGGAGCAGCATCTCCCCGGCGCAGATGTCCTCCCCGATCTGCCGGACATTCTGCCACGGGGTGGCGGCGGCGTAGATGCGTACTCCCCCCTCTGCCCACTCCAGCTCCTCCACCATGATCACCGCATCGCACTCCGGGGGGAGGGGATCCCCCGTGTCCACCACGGTATACTTCCCCTCCGGCAGGAACACCGGGGTTGTCTCCCCCGCACCGAAGGTGTCCGCGGCCCGCAGGGCGATGCCGTCCATGGCGCAGGCGTGGTAGTGCGGGGCGCAGATGTGGGCATACACCGCCCGGGCGGTGATCCGTCCGCACGCCTCGCCGATGGGGACCGTCTCCCCCGCGGGGCCGAAGCCGCGCTCACGCAGCTGTTCCAGGTACTCCTGCACCGCCTGATTCAGGGGCGCGTTGGTGAGATATTGAAATGCCATGTCTTGTCCATCTCCTTTTCTCTCAATCCATGGAATACAGAGTGACCTCCACCTGCTGTCCCGCCGGGAACCCCTCGCAGTCCCGGGGAACACAGAGATAGCCGTCGCTGCCCGCCAGCGTGGTGATGAGCCCCGACTTGCTGTGCGCCGGCACCGCGACCAGCTCCCCCTCCTCCCGCCGGAGGAACACCCCGGCGTACTGGGCCCGGCCGTGGTTGGCGGGGACCGGGCCGGACAGCCGCGCCGTCACCCGGATGGTCTCCAGCCTCCGGCCGGTGAGCTGCGCCAGCAGCGGACGCAGCAGCAGATGCGCCGTGAAAAACGCCGCCACCGGGTGGCCGGGCAGGCCCAGCACCGGCACCTCCCGCACCCGGGCCAGCAGGGTGGGCTTGCCCGGTTTCATGGCGATGCCGTGGAACAGGATCTCACCCAGCCGATTCAGCACGCGGGCTGCGGCGTCCTTCTCCCCCACCGAGCTGCCGCCGGACAGCACCACCACATCACAGCGGGAGGCCAGCCGGTCCACCGCCTCCTCCAGCTGCTCCTCCCTGTCGGGGAGAAGCACCGGGGGCAGGCAGCGCGCCCCCCAGGCTGCCGCCGCGGCCGCCAGCATGTGGGCGTTCACATCCCGCACCTGGCCGGGTCCGGGCTTTTGCCGCAGAGGCACCAGCTCGTCCCCGGTGGACAGGATGCCCACCACCGGCCGCCGGCGCACCCAGACTCTGGCCGCGCCCAGCGCCGCCAGGGCGCCGATGTCCGCCGGACCGATCCGCCGGCCAGCCGGCAGGACCTCCTGCCCCGGCGCGACATCGTCCCCCCGGTAGATCAGATTCTCTCCGGGCGCCGCCGGCTTCAGCACGCCGAAGGTTCCGTCGCCGTACTCTTCGGTGTATTCCGCCATCACCACGGCGTCCGCCCCCGGCGGCACCGCTCCGCCGGTGGGCACCTTCACCCCGCTGCCTGGGGACAGCGGGGCCGCGGCATTCTCCCCCATCTGCACCTGTCCCGCCATGTCCAGCAGGGCGGGCAGACTGTCGCTGCAGCCGAATGTATCCGCCGCCCGGACGGCCCAGCCATCCACCGTGGAGCGGTCGAAGCCGGGGACAAATTCCGCCGCGGCCACCGGTCTGGCCAGTACCCGGCCCGCCGCCGCGGCCAGGGTGACCTGCTCCTCCCCGGTCCGCCGGCCGCCGAACTCCCGCAGCACGGTCTCCACAGCCTGCTCCGGCGTCACCACATGCAACATTCCCGATCCACTCCTCTCCGCCCATTCAGTTTACAATAAGTTTTTGATATTCTGCGATTACTCGTATTATAGCACGCATTTCCTTCCTTTTGAACCGAAATCTTCTGGTTATTTTGTAAATATTCATAATTTTATCTATCAGTTTTATTTAAATATATCTGCTTTTCTCCTCATTTTTTCTCTTGACATCCTCATGAATATATGATACTTTTTCCTTGGTTAGCATTTGCTAACTCCATTCTCGGCTCCGACTTCCAATTTTTATTTTGTGAGGGGGTTAGTTTATGCTAACTCACGCTGTCCCCTGTCAAGCGCTGCGTTTCGAACAGACTCTGGCCTTCCACTGCGCGCCGGCGCTGGCGGGGATCAAGCCGGCGGACCTGGTGTCCATTCCGGGGGACCGCGAGGAGATTGTTCCCCTGCTGCGGCAGTATGGCGCGCAGCTGCGCCCCGCCGGCATCCGGCTTCGGCTGCTGCACAGCTGCCCCGGGCGGTGCCTGCTGCTGGTGTACCGGCCCCGCCGGTTGGAGGAGCAGCTGTCCCGGGAGGAGGTGCGCGCGCTGCTCCGCCGGGACGGCTATCCCGTGGAGGAGGGATACGGGGCGATGCTCCGCCATCTCAGCGCCCGGCTGGCCGATTCCGAAGGCTTTCCCCACGAGATCGGGCTGTTTTTGGGCTATCCCGCGGAGGATGTGGAGGGCTTTCGCCTCCATGGCGGCCAGGACTTCAAATACAGCGGGCTGTGGAAGGTCTACTCCGATGTGGACCGGGCCCGGCAGTGCTTTCACCGGTACCGCTGCTGCCGCAGGGCGCTGTGCCGGCGGGTACAGGCGGGCTTCCGGCTCTCCCAGCTGTTCCAGGCGGCGTGATCCCGCCCCACCCCACCCCTTTGTTTTGCGATCCACATTTTATGATTTCACAGGAGGTCCCTTATGAACAAATTAGCGGTCATCTATTGGTCCATGACGGGCAACACCCAGGCCATGGCTCAGGCCATCGCCCAGGGCGCCGAGGACGCCGGGGCGGAGGTCACCCTCACCACGGTATCCGACATCACCCCCGACCAGGCGCTGGAGCACGGCCTGCTGGCCCTGGGCTGCCCCTCCATGGGGGTGGAGGTGTTGGAGGAGGAGGAGTTCGAGCCCTTCTTCGCCGCCCTGGAGGGCCGCCTCAGCGGCAGAAGGGTCGCGCTGTTCGGCTCCTACGGCTGGGGAGACGGACAGTGGATGCGGGACTGGGTCGCCCGGGCGGAGACGGCGGGCGCCGATGTCTACCAGGGCCAGGGGCTGATGGTCCACGAGACCCCGGGCGACGCGGAGCTGGAGGCGTGCCGCCAGTTCGGCGCCGGCTTTGTAAAAGACTGATCTCTCCTTTCTCTTTCCATACTCCCGCGGGAGGCCTCCGGAGCACAAGCTCCGGGGGCCTCCCGTATTTTTTGAAATTTTCCCTTGACAGGCGGTTTCCTATCTGCTATCTTTAAATCGTAAGTAGTAAGTGATAAGTAATAAGTGGCTGTTCTGACCGATGACAGACCGGGCTGTGCCCGACATCATAAGTTAAGGAGGTTTTCTCATGAACGACCTGTCCATCACCCAGTCCTATCTTCTCTGCGCCGTCAACGACAAGGGCCTTCTGCCCGGCATGCGCCCTGAGCGGGGGGCGTGCTTCCTGGCCGCCGGACTGCTGGAGCTGCGCCTGGCGGGCTGCCTCACCCTGGAAAAGCGAAAGGTGTCCCTGTGCGCTCCGCTGCCGGCGGAGCTGGGCTATCTCCGCGCCCTGTACGACCGCATCGCCCAAAAACAGCCCGTCAAGGTGGACTCCCTGGTGGAGCGCTACCTCTTCTCCTTCTCCGACCGGGAGCTGCGGGAGCTTCTGGACCCCGTGGGCGACTCGCTGGTGGCGCTGGGTCTGGCGGAGGTGCGCCCCGCCGGGCTGCTGGGCAATCAGCGGGGCTATGTCCCCACCGCCAGGGGCATCCCCGCCGTCATCGAGCCCCTGCGGGCCGAGCTGCTGGAGGACGGCCCGGTGACGGAGGAGGCCGCCGTGCTGACCATCCTGCTGGAGAAGGGGGAGTGCCTGAAGCCCTACTTCTCCCGGTATGAGCAGGACGCTCTTCGGGCGCGGCTGCGGCAGTTCGCCGCCACCCCCGAGGGGGCCCTGGTGAAGGAGATGGTGGGGTATCTGGAGCTTCTCATCGGCATCTGCTCCTCTGCCGGCGCGGCGGGAGCCGGCGGCGCGGGCTGAGGGGCGCGCCATGTCCCGGCAGCGGAGCCTGGAGGCCATTTTGGCCTCGGACTATGTCACCATCGGGGAGCTGGCCCGGCTCACCGAGGTGCGGTACAGCACCCTGAAATTCTACACCGAGGAGGGGATGCTCCCCTTCCGGCAGGAGGGGGAGAACCTCACCCGGCGCTACCGCCGGGAGGAGAGCGTGGCCCGGGTCCGGCGCATCCAGGAGCTGCGCCGGGCGGGCCGCACCGTCCCGGAGGTAAAGGCGATCCTCCAGAACGGTTGAAGGCGCAAAGACGCGGCGGCCCGCCCCCTGTCGGGGACAGGCCGCCGCGGTCTGTCATATTTATTTCTCTATTTCTCCAGGAGAACACGGTCCTGTTCCGTGATCGGCCGCAGCACCCGGCAGGGGTTCCCCACCGCCACCACATGGGGCGGGATGTCCCGGGTGACCACGCTCCCCGCGCCGATCACCGCGCCCTCCCCGATGGTGACGCCGGGGAGAACCACCACCTGTCCCCCCAGCCACACCCGGTCTCCCAGGGTGATGGGCAGGGCCCGCTCTATCCCCGTGGCCCGCTCCTCCGGCAGCATAGGGTGCACCGCGGTGTACAGGCCGCAGTGGGGACCGATCTGACACTGCCGCCCGATGGTGATGGGGGCGCAGTCCATGAGATAGACTCCGTGATTGAGGAAGGTCCCCTCCCCGATGGTGCAGTGGACGCCATAGTCCGTCCAGAAGGGGGAGAGCACCGTCACCCCCGGCCCCCGGCCGGGCAGCAGACGGACCAGGATGGCCTCCCGGGCCGCTCCATCCCCCGGCGGAGTATGCTCCAGCTGGAAGCAAAGCTCCTCCGCCGCCAGCCGAAGCGCCAACAGCTCCGGGTCGCCCCCGGCGTCGTACCACTCGCCCCGGCACATCTTCTCGTATTCCGTCATGGCCGCCTCTCCGCTCACTGGAACCAGAAGCCCTCCATGGACAGCTTGAAGGTGCGGTAGCCCTGCATGGTGCATTCGTAGGCGAATTCCCGGATGAGGTTCCCGTCGCTGTCGTACTCGCCGTACACCTGGGCCACGCCGCTGTTCACCACCCAGTTGCCGTCCTCACCGGCGGGGGCGGCGTTGGAGACGATGCTGGAGTAGGGCACCGGGAAGGACTGCACCAGGGAGAAGGTCCGCGCATTCTCGTCGATGAGGTAGACATAGACATAGCTGTTCTCCCCGTTCTCCAGATACAGGCTGGTACCCACGCCGTCGGGCAGCTCCGGCTCGTAGTCCCGGGAACTGTTGGCCCAGTAGTTGTTGTTGTAGGTACGGATGTAATAGGTCCCCTCCTCGTCCCCCGCGCCGGCATACTCCACGCTGTGCTGGCCGTACTGATAGACAAAGTCCCCCACCGGGGTAAGGCACAGCTCCTCATAGTTGGTGCCCTCCCAGAAGGCGGGGTCACCCGCCATCCAGGCCACCACGGGGTCGGTGTGGACATTCTCCACCTTGATGATGGTGGAGGTCTCTCGGGAGGAGACGATAAGGCTGTCCCTCTCTTCCAGATACTGCACAGTGTTCAGGTGGAGCCAGTCCCACTCTCCCGCCTGCCAGAAGAAATCCCCTGTCAGGGAAACGGGATGAGTCTCTCCCTCGCAATAGTCCGCCATGAGCAGGGAGAAATCCACCAGCTCGGTGACCGTCCCGGTGGTCAGGTCCACCTCCACCACCGTGTCCTCGATGGTGTCGCTGCCCACTTTGTCCACCAGGGCCACCACCGTGTTTCCGCCGGGGCCCAGGACGATGTCGTGGTGCAGCTCGTACCCGTCCAGATCGTATACCTGGATCACCCGGCCCACCGGATCGATGCGGGCCAGACGGGTGGCGGAGACGCAGGTGACGATGTCCCCCTCGTAGGAGAGGATCCGGTCCATCCCGAAGCCCTCCAGCACCATCTCATAGCGCATCACACCGTCGTTGTCGAAGAAAAAGCCGTATCCCAGATAGCCGTTGGTACGCATCATGGCGAACAGTCCGTCGGACAGCTCCGCCCCGCTCGTCCCGTCGGTGTAGTCCAGCAGAGTGGGATAACCAGAGTGGTCGTCCGGCATCTCGATGGTAAAGGTCACCTGCTGGCGCAGATTGCCCCAGGAGCCCCGCATGGTCAGGGTCACCTCGTTGGTCTCCCCGGGCACCAGACCGATCATCTGGAACTCGTGCGCTCTGGTATACTCCGCGCCGCTCAGGTCGGCGGCGGTGGCGGTAAAGTCTGAGACCCCCTCCTTGTCCACATGGATGGTATAGCTCACCTGGGTGCGCATATCCGTCTCAAAGTACAGGTACAGCCCGTTGCTCCCCGTGCCATAGGGGTTCAGAATGGCCAAGGGCATGTCCGCCGTCCACTGCTCCGCCCCCTTCATCTCCTCCACCATCTGGTGCAGGCGGTCCTGTACTCCGGCGTCATAGTATGTAAAGCCCTCATCCTCCAGTTCCGTCGGGACCAGCTGGAGCACCGTGATGTTCGCCTGTGCCAGAGACCGGCGCAGTTCCACCTGCAGCGTCTCGTCGGTATCCAGCAGAGCGCCGGCGTCCACCTCCCAATCGGTGCGTACCTTGCCCTCCTGCTCCACAAAGTTCTTTCCCAGGCAGTAGACGATCACCAGAGCCGCAATCAACAGCACAACCACCGCGGCAATCACGATCAGGATCTTTTTCTTCAGCGTCACCTTGGACTCCTCCTTGCTCCCCGCTTGGGAGACTTGTTTTTGCTTCCCTGATTCTACACTACTTTTTGCTCTTGTGCACCCCCCTTTTTCGTAAAATCGCGGAAATTTTTTCAAAATATCCGCCGTTCCTGCACCTTTAACATACAGGGGACCGCCGGATATACTTCCGGCGGTCCCCTGTGCGTTCACTGCTCCGGCACCGCGGCGAAAAAGCGCAGCTCCTCTGTCCCGTCGTTGATAAGGCTGTGGCTGTGCCCCTTGGGGCAGTAGTGGCACTGTCCCGGCAAGAGCCGTTCGGTCTCCCCATCGTACAGCGCCTTTCCGGTACCCGACAGGATGTAGATGATCTCGCTGCTGGTCGCGTGGGTATGCAGTCCGATGGATGCCCCCGGCGCCAGACTGCCCCGCATGATCTTTCCATTGGCATCCAGAAACATACGGGCCCTGGTCTCTCCCTCTCCTGCATAAAAATGGGGGATCACCGTCTCCTCCAGGCGCTCAAATTCGATCTTCATGACTGCCTCCTTACTCCTCTCTCTCCCCTTTGATCTCCTCCCAATACCGCTTCGCGGCCTGTTCGGTCTTGTTGTCGCCGTACTGATAGTACCGGGCGTCCCGGATGGCGTCGGGGAGATACTGCTGGCGCACCCAGTGGCGTGGGAAGCTGTGGGGGTAGAGATAGCCCTGCTCCCGCTCCAGCCCGGCGGAGTCGGCGTGGACATTCTGCAGGTGGCGGGGAAAATCCCCGGTCTTGCCCTGGCGCACATCGGACATGGCCGCGTCGATGGCGGCCACCACCGAGTTGGACTTGGGCGCGGTGGCCAGAAGGATGGCCGCCTGGGCCAGGGGGAGCTTGGCTTCGGGCAGTCCCAGCTGCAGTGCGCTGTCACAGCAGGCCTTCACGATGGCCGCCGCCTGGGGGTAGGCCATGCCGATGTCCTCGCTGGCGGAGCACAGCAGCCGGCGGATGGCGGTGATCAGGTCCCCCGCCTCCAGCAGGCGGGCCAGGTAGTGCAGCGCCGCGTCCGGGTCCGACCCCCGCAGGGACTTCATCAGGGCGGAGGCGATGTCGAAGTGGTCGTCCCCCTCCCGGTCATACCGCATGGCGGAGCGCTGGGACACCGCCCTTGCGTCCTCCAGGGTCAGGGTGAGCACGCCGTCCTCCCCCCGGGCGGTTGCGGTGAGCAGCTCCAGGGCGTTGAGCGCCTTGCGCACATCTCCGCCGCAGCCGGCGGCGATGTGCTCCCGCACCCCATCCTCACAGCGGATCTCCTCCCCCCGCTCGCTGGACAGCAGGGCCAGCCCCCGGTCGATGGCGGGGAGCACCTCCTGGGCGGTGAGCATCTTGAACTCAAACACCGTGGATCGGGAGAGGATGGCGTTGAACACATAGAAGAAGGGATTCTCGGTGGTGGAGGCGATAAGGGTGATGGAGCCGTTCTCGATGAACTCCAGCAGGGACTGCTGCTGCTTCTTGTTGAAGTACTGGATCTCATCCAGATAGAGCAGCACCCCGTTGGGGGCCAGCATGGTGCCCACCTCGTCCATCACCCCCCGGATGTCGGACAGGGAGGCGGTGGTTGCGTTGAGCTTGCGCAGCGTCCGGCCGGAGCGCCTGGCGATGATGTTGGCCACGGTGGTCTTCCCGGTGCCCGAGGGTCCGTAGAACACCATGTTTGGGATCTCTCCGCTCTCCACGATGCGCCGGAGCATCCCATCGGGGCCCAGGATGTGGGCCTGGCCCACCACCTCGTCCAGGGTCCGGGGCCGGATGCGGTCCGCCAGGGGCTGATAGCCGCTCATGGCCGCCCCTCCTCTCTCAGTGCTTTTTTCAGATAGATCATATCCCGCAGCACCACTCCCTCCTCCACGATGGGCCGGGGGTAGTGGTCGGTGAAAAAGTCCGGGATCCGGCGGAAGGGGACGAACCCGTTTTCCCGATAGAAAGGCAGGGTGAGAGGACTCTCCCCCGTGCCCAGCTGCATGGTGTGGAAGGCAGGGGCGTACCGCGCCGCCAGATCCCGCAGCAGGGCGGAGCCGTACCCCCGGCGCTGCCGGTCCGGGCGGACGGAGAGGTTTTTCACCTCGCACACCCCGTTCCCCTCATCGGTGACCACCGCCGCCGCCACGGTCTCCCCGTCCTCCTCCAGCACATACGCCTCGCCCCGGTCCAGATAGCGCAGCACCATATCCTCCGACTCGTCCCCCACCAGCAGCAGGGGCATCAGCGCCCGCTTGTCCTCCCGGACAGGGCGCACCCGGATGTCCTGTTGTTTCACCGCTCCCGCCTCCCGGTCAAAGAGAATGGGTCAGACCGACCGTCTGACCCATTCTAACATATGTTCGATTGTCCGTAAAGGGGCGGTCAGCGATTTTCACCGTAGATGGGATATTTCTCGGTGAGGGCCAGGGTGCGCTGGCGCAGCTCGTCCTTTTTCGCCTCGAAGTCGGTGGCGGTGAGCCAGATGAGCCGGGCGATCTCGGCCATGTCGGCCTCCACCATCCCCCGGGTGGTGACGGCGGGGGTGCCCAGGCGGATGCCGCTGGTGACGAAGGGGCTGCGGGGGTCGCCGGGGACCTTGTTCTTGTTGGCGGTGATGCACACCTCATCCAGGCGGTGCTCCAGCTCCTTGCCGGTGAGCTCCCCGAGATTCTGCAGGTCCACCAGCATCAGGTGGTTGTCGGTGCCGCCGGAGACCAGGCGGAAGCCCTGCTCCATCATGCCGGCGGCCAGGGCCCGGGCGTTCTTCACCACCTGCTCCTGATAGGCCCGGAACTCGGGCTTCAGCGCCTCGCCGAAGGCCACCGCCTTGGCGGCGATGATGTGCTCCAGGGGGCCGCCCTGGGAGCCGGGGAAGATGGCGGAGTTGATCTTCTTGGCGATGGCCTCGTCGTTGCAGAGGATCAGGCCGCCCCGGGGGCCCCGGAGGGTCTTGTGGGTGGTGGTGGTGACCACATCGGCGTAGGGCACGGGAGAGGGGTGCTGCCCCGCGGCCACCAGGCCGGCGATGTGGGCCATGTCCACCATGAGATAGGCCCCCACCTCCCTGGCGATGGCGGAGAACTTCTCAAAGTCGATGGTCCGGGGATAGGCGGAGGCCCCGGCGATGATCATTTTGGGCCGGCACTCCAGCGCCAGGCTGCGCAGCTGGTCATAGTCGATATAGCCGGTCTGCTCATCCACGCCGTAGGGGACGATATTGTAGTACTTGCCGGAGAAGTTGGCGGGGCTGCCGTGGGTCAGATGGCCGCCGTGGTCCAGGTTCATGCCCAGCACGGTGTCCCCCGGCTGGCACAGGGCCATATAGACGGCGTAGTTGGCCTGGGCCCCGGAGTGGGGCTGCACATTGGCGAACTTGGAGCCGAACAGCCGGCAGGCCCGCTCAATGGCCAGGTTCTCCACCACATCCACACACTGGCAGCCGCCGTAGTACCGCTTGCCGGGGTACCCCTCGGCATATTTGTTGGTCAGCACCGTCCCCATGGCCGCCAGCACGGCGGGACTGACGATGTTCTCCGAGGCGATCAGCTCGATGTTGCGGCACTGCCGGTCATACTCCGCACGGATGGCCTGCCCCACCTCGGGGTCCTGACTGATGATAAAATCCATGTTCTCCAAAACCAATGGATCCACGCCCTTTCTGTTGTATTGGTCTCATTATACAGAATCCACCGAAGAAAAACAATTGTCCATGATAGAAAATAGTCTCGTTATTTTCGCCGAACTATGATACAATACTGACAGCATCCGCCAAAAAGCGGGCAGGTGCGCGGTGCACACCTGCATTCACGGGGCACAGGCCCGCTGCCGGCATCGCGCCGATCCCCGGCTGAGATGCTGCTGCACAGGCGGCCAGGCCGCCTGCGGCTTCGGTACATATGGCACATTCCGCGGCCCCATTCCGGGCCGCGTTCTGAGGTGATGGAATCATGAAAACACCGGAAGAAGTCCGCGCCATCGTGGACGGCCTGAAGGAGAGCTATCCCGACGGCATCTGCTCCCTGCAGTATCAAAAGGACTATGAGCTGCTCTTCGCCGTGCGCCTGTCCGCCCAGTGCACCGACGAACGGGTGAACAAGGTCACCCCCGCTCTCTATGCCCGCTTCCCCACTTTAGAGTCCTTTGCAGAGGGACCGGTAGAGGAGGTGGAGGAGCTGGTGCGCTCCTGCGGCTTCTACCACGCCAAGGCCCGGGACATCGTTCTGTCCGCCCAGATGCTGCTGCGGGACTACGGCGGGAAGGTCCCCGCCGGGATGGAGGACCTGCTGCGGCTGCCCGGGGTGGGGCGCAAGACCGCCAACCTCATCCAGGGGGATGTACACCATATCCCCGGCGTGGTGGTGGCGGACACCCACTGCATCCGCATCTCCGGCCGCCTGGGCCTCACCGACGGCACCAAGGACCCGGGCAAGGTGGAGCAGCAGCTGCGCGCCGTGCTGCCGCCGGAGGAGTCCAACAACTTCTGCCACCGGCTGGTCCTCCACGGCCGGGCGGTGTGCATGGCCCGGAAGCCTCTGTGCGGGAACTGCTCGGTGCGGGCCTGGTGCGACACCTTCCACCGGGAGGCCGCCGGCGCATGAGCCGTCCCCTGCTGCCAGCGCACGCCCAGAGAGGGGCGGGAGGCGCTGTTCGCCCTGGACCGGCTGGAGACCGGGGCCGTCTTTGGCCTGCATATCTTCCGCCGGGAACTTTGACATGCCCGGCGGTTGCGCCGCGGGAGATCGTATGCTATAATAACATGATACGACCCCGCGGTTTTTGCCGCGCCCTGAAATCCCACAAGAGAGAAGTGTATATCATCCATGAGTGAGACCACCGAGAAGAAAGTCATGCTCTCCGGCATCCAGCCCAGCGGCGCCCTTCACCTGGGCAACTATCTGGGCGCCATTAAAAATTGGGGCGCCCGCTCGGAAGAGTTTGAGTGCTTTTATTTTCTGGCCGATCTGCACACCCTGACGGTGCGGCAGGTCCCCGCCGAGCTGCGCCGGCACACCCTGGAGCTGCTGGCCAGCTATATCGCCTGCGGCCTGGACCCGGAGAAGAATACCCTGTTCATCCAGTCCCATGTTCCCCAGCACGCCGAGCTGGGCTGGGTGCTGGACTGCTACACCATGTTCGGTGAGCTGTCCCGTATGACCCAGTTCAAGGACAAGTCCGCCAAACACGCGGACAACATCAACGCCGGGCTGTTCACCTATCCCTGCCTGATGGCGGCGGACATCCTGCTCTACCAGCCGGACTATGTCCCTGTGGGAGAGGACCAGAAGCAGCATGTGGAGCTGACCCGGAATGTGGCCCAGCGCTTCAACAACCTGTATGGCGAGACCTTCAAGGTCCCCGAACCCTATATCCCCAAGACCGGCGCCCGGGTGATGAGCCTCAACGACCCCGCCTCCAAGATGTCCAAGTCCATCCCCGAGGGGTGCGTTTTCCTGCTGGACAAGCCCGAGGAGATCCAGCGCAAGTTCAAGCGGGCCGTCACCGACAGCGACACCGAGCGCTGCGTCCGCTATGACCCCGCGGCCAAGCCGGGGGTGTCCAATCTCATGTCCATCTACGCCGCCTGCACCGGCAGGAGCTACGCTGAGATCGAGGCGGAGTTCGACGGGCAGGGCTACGGTGCCTTCAAGCCCGCGGTGGGAGACGCAGTGATCGAGACCCTGCGTCCCATCCGGGAGGAGACGCAGCGCCTGCTGGCAGACAAGGCCTATCTGGAGGGCGTCTACCGCGCCGGAGCGGAGCGGGCCGGCGCCGTGGCCAACAAGACCCTGCGCAAGGTATACAAAAAGGTGGGGCTGCTCCCCCGCTGAAGTCCGCTCTTCAGGAGCGTACGGAAAAGGAGTTTTCTATGCCTTCCGTTGAACTGAATGTGATCGGCCTGGTGGCCGCGGCGCTCATCGCCGCCCTTCTGGTGTCCTTCGTCTCCACCCCGGTGGTGAAGGCCCTGGCCCAGAAGATGGGCGCCGTGGATGTGCCCAAGGACAGCCGCCGGATGCACGACCACCCCATCCCCCGGATGGGCGGTCTGGCCATCTTTTTCGGCTTCACCCTCAGCACCCTGGTGTTTCTCCCCCTCACCGAGCAGCTGCGGGGGATGCTGCTGGGGGCCTGTCTCATCGTGGTGCTGGGCATTTTGGATGACATCTACACCCTGTCCGCCAAGCTGAAATTCGTGGTGCAGATCATCGCCGCCCTCATCGCCGTGCTCCACGGCAATATCATCACCGTCATCTCCAATCCCAACATCTTTTCGGACAACCCCTACTGGGATCTGGGGATCCTGTCGGTGCCCATCTCGGTGCTGTGGGTCGTGGGCATCACCAATGCGGTGAACCTCATCGACGGACTGGACGGGCTGGCCTGCGGGGTGTCCACCATCAGCTCCATGACCATGCTGGTCATCGCCCTGGTGGTGGCGGAGGGGGATGTGGCCATCATCATGGCTGCCCTGGCCGGGGCGTGCATCGGCTTTCTCCCCTATAACCTCAACCCCGCCAAGATCTTCATGGGGGACACCGGCTCTACCTTTCTGGGCTTCGTGCTGGCGGTGGTGTCCATCCAGGGGCTGTTCAAATACGCCGCCATCATCTCCTTCGCAGTCCCCTTCCTGATGCTGGCCCTGCCCATTTTCGACACCTGCTTTGCCATCATCCGCCGGGTGTCCAAGGGGCAGTCCCCCATGTCCCCCGACCGCAGCCATATCCACCACCGCCTCATCGACATGGGCTTCTCCCAGAAGCAGGCAGTGGCGGTGCTGTATGTCATCAGCGCCATCCTGGGCCTGTCCGCCGTGGTGCTCACCACCAGCGGCGAGCTGCGGGCCCTGCTCTTCCTGCTGGCCCTGTGCGTGGCGGCGGGAATCTCCGCCCGCATCTTCCTGGGACACCATTCCGACCATCAGCCTGATCCGCCCGGAGCGGACAAGGAGGATCACCATGAGCCGTGAATACAAGGTGCTCACCGTCTTCGGCACCCGGCCGGAGGCCATCAAGATGTGCCCCCTGGTGCAGGAGCTGGACCGCCGGCCCAGTCTGCACAGCCTGTGCTGTGTCACCGCCCAGCACCGGGAGATGCTGGATTCCGTGATGGCCATCTTCGGCCGCCGGGCGGACTTCGACCTGGACATCATGGAGCCCCGGCAGACCCTGTCCACCATCACCTCCAAGTGCCTGCTGGGCATGGAGGGGGTGCTGGAGGAGGTGCAGCCCGACCTGGTGCTGGTCCATGGGGACACCTCCACCACCTTCTCCGGTGCGCTGGCCGCCTTCTACCACAAGGTGCCGGTGGGCCATGTGGAGGCGGGACTGCGCACCTGGGACAAGTGGTCCCCCTACCCCGAGGAGATGAACCGCCGGATGGTGGGCGCTCTGGCCGACCTCCACTTCTGCCCCACCGCCGCCAACCGGGACAACCTGGCCCGGGAGGGCATTACCAATGGGGTCTTCCTCACCGGCAACACAGTGATCGACGCCCTGCGCACCACCGTGCGGGACACCTTCACCTTCCAGGAGGCCATCCTCAACCGTCTGGATTATCAAAACCGGCGGGTGATCCTGGTCACCTGCCACCGTCGGGAGAACTACGGCCAGCCCATGGTTCAGATCATGACCGCCCTGCGCCGCATCGCCGATGCCTTCCCGGAGGTGGAGCTGATCTATCCCGTCCACCTCTCTCCTGTGGTGCAGGAGACCGCCCACCGATACCTGGACGGCCACCCCCGCATCCATCTCATCGCCCCCCTTGCGGTGGACGAGATGCACAATCTCATGGCCCGGTGCTACTTCGTCATGACCGATTCCGGCGGGCTCCAGGAGGAGGCCCCTGCCCTGGGCAAGCCGGTGCTTGTCCTGCGCCGGGAGACCGAACGGCCCGAGGCTGTCCGCGCCGGCACGGTGAAACTGGCCGGGGTGGAGGAGGAGGCCATCTTCTCCCTGGCCGCCCGGCTGCTCACCGATCTGACCGCCTATGCCGACATGGCACACGCCGTCAATCCCTATGGGGACGGACATGCCTGCCGCCGCATCGCCGATGCCGTGGAGTGGTACTTCGGCCTGCGGTCTCAGCCGCCCCAGCCCTTCTCCCCCTGATATGCCACGCTGCCGGCACCACCCCTGGGAAAGGAGGCCGCCCCATTGAAAAACCGCACCCTCATTGTGGTCCTTATCGCTCTGGTCATCGTGGCGGCTGTCTTTGCCAGTTTCGGGCTGTACCTGCTCCCCGGGCAGACGCCTCAGGTGGTGCTGCCCACCACCGGGCCCAGCGGCGGGGAGCAGACTGTCTCCCCCACCGCGCCGGGGGATGGGGAGTATCTCCCCGTGGAGGTCACTCCTGAAACCGTGCAGAGCGTCATCGCCACCCTCAGCCGGGCGGACAGCTATACCCGCAGCCTTACCATCCGGGATTTTTGGGGGGAGGAGTCCTCCGCCACTGCGGTGAGCGTCTGGGTGGACAACGGCTTCATCCGGGTCCAGACCCATCTCAACAGCGGCCGGACCCAGAACACCCTGATGGACGGGGAGACGCTCTACCTCTGGTATGACCAGGAGCGGGACTTTCTCTCCTTTGATATGGACGAGCGCACACCGGATCTGGTTCAGCGCTTTCCCACCTATGAGGATGTGCTGGAGGCGGATCCCGACACCATCGTGGACGCCGGATACGCCGCTTATGAAAGCTGGAACTGTGTCTATGTAGAGGTGGAGGACCAGGAGCTGAACTATCTCTACCGCTATTGGGTGGACATCTCCAGCGGTCTTCTTGTGGCGTCGGAAACCGTGGAGGCCGGCCAGGTGGTCTATCGCATGACCTCCACCGCTCTGCAATCCCCCTGTCCGGTGACCGCCTCCTTCCGCCTGCCTGACGGTACGGTACTCCATCAGGTGGGCTGAGCACTCTCTTCCCCATCCTCTCCCAGGCCCATCAGGAGCAGCAGCCCCAGGGTGATCACCACCTCGGTGTTGTCCTCCTCCCGGGCCAGCAGCAGAAGGATAAGCAGCAGAAGAAGATCTCCCATATCCAGGTTTTTCAGGTGCAGTGCGTCCAGCAGGCCGTTCAGCCCGCCGCCCATACCGCCCAGCAGGCCGGCCAGCGGGCTGCTGCCCCCTCCCCTGCCGGTGCCCGGCCCCGGAGCTTCCCGCCGGGGCCGGGCGCCGTCTCCTCTGCCGTGCTCCGGCCTCCGGTGTGGGGAGGAGCCTGTCCCCGGGGCCGTGTCCTCCATAACGATCCGCCGGTACGAGGTGCCATCCGGTATGTATCGGTTATACATCTCTTCCCCCTCCCCGCTCTCCCAGCGTGTTCAGTGCCACCCGGATCACCCGGGACAGCCGGGCGATCTGCATGGCCCGGTCCAGCTTGGCATACCGTGCCGGCCGCACAAAGGGCCGCAGCGCCGCCAGCAGCGCCGCGCTGCGGTCATCTTTTCTGTTGTATTCCGCCAGCAGCCGCATCCCTATCTGGACCAGCCTGGGATCCAGCTCCGGCAGAGCGGCCCCCTGTTCTCCGCCTCCGGTCAGGCGGCTCAGCATCGCCTGCACCTCTCCGCCGTTCTCGTGCTCTGCTTCCGGCGGGTGCGCTTCCGTTCCCCCGCTCTCCGGCGCATCCGGTTCCAAATGGGGGGCGGCATCCTCTCCGCCCCCCATTCCCAGGCTTTTGGCCAGGGCCGCGATCTGCCCCATGGCTGTCGGATCGCTGAGAATGTGATTCAGTTGGTCCTCAAGCTCGCTCATGGGGCGCCCCTCCCCTCACTTCCGGCTCATTCGGTCCTGGATCCGCTCCACCGCTCTGGCCCCCTCGCTGCTGGCGGTCACCCGCTCCATCAGCGCCGCCAGCTGGCTGCCATCCCCCTGCAATGCGGCCTGGGCCGCCTGACGCAGGCCGTCTCCCGCCTGCCTCTGCAGCATGGCCAGCAGCTGCCGGCTCTCCGGTGAGGAGAGCAGACGGCTCAGCTCCTGCCGGTTGCGGAGCAGCTGAGCCGCCTCCGGCGAGTCCGCCAGAGCGCCCAGCTCCGGCTGGTCCCTGTACTCTGACATGGTCGTTCCCCCCTTTTCCCTAACGCATTGTATGTGTTTTTTCCAAAGAAGGTGACACATTGACTGTCCTTGTTTTATCCGACTCTCACCGGGACCTGGGCTCCATGATCCAGGCGGTGGAGCGCACCCAGCCCCAGCGCCTCCTCCATCTGGGAGATCTGCTGTCCGACGCGGAAGAGCTGCGCCATGTCTTCCCGGACCTCCCTCTCACCGGGGTGCCGGGAAACTGCGACGGCTGGACCGGCGCCATGGAGGAGCGTCTGCTCACTTTGGAGGGGCACCGCCTCCTTCTTGGTCACGGCCACCAATGGGGCGTCAAATCCTCCCCCGCCGGCGCCTGCCGGGCCGCCCGGATGGAGGGGGCCAAGCTGGTTCTGTTCGGCCACACCCACACTCCCCTGTGCCGCCGGGAGGAGGACGGCCTGTGGGTGGTAAACCCCGGGAGCGTCCGGGACACCGGCAGCTATGCCCTGCTTCAGCTGGAACAGGGGCGTGACCCCCGGTGTACCCTGCATACTCTGTGAGCCTTGTCCCCCCTTCCGTCAGGCCCCGGAAATACCACCATCCTATGCGCGGCCCCGCCGGAGGAGAACCTCACCGAGTCATGCGTCCATGAAAAAGCCCCGCCCGCCGCGCGTCTGCGCGGCGGGCGAGGCTTTTAGTGCGTGTCACTCAAAACTCATAAAAGGTCAGGGGCTCGTCATAGATCTGGTGGCCCGACTCGATGGTCTCCCCCTGGCAGGTGAGGGTCAGGTCGGTGAGCTGATAGTGGCCGATCACCGTGTTTACCAGACTTCCCATAAGCATCAGCTCCCCGGTGGTGCCCGTCTCCAGGCCGGTGAGGAACTCCTCCGACAGGTCCAGCGCCCCATGGAGGTCCCCCGCAGTGTGGCTCACCACGGCCTCTGGTCCCTCCCCCGTGACGACGGTCTCTCCATCGTCCGTGATCTCAAAGGACAGGGCGGCGGTCCCTTCCGGCAGCACGCCCCGGTCGGTCAGCGCGTCCAGCAGGCCCTGGATGCCGTTGGCCACCTCCGCCTCCTCGGTGCGCAGGGTCTGATAGCTGTCCTCCTCGTTGGGGAGGTAGAGCACCGTCTGCACGGTCTCCGGCACTGCCAGCATCTCCCCGTCGCTGTTCTCCACCGGCGCGGTTTCCTCCGGCAGGCCTGCCGTCGTCCCGGGACCGGTTTCCGCCGGGGCGCCGCAGCCTGCCAGCATCAGCGTCAGGGCAGCTGCTGTCAGACAGGCAGTTCCCCATCTATGCCATGTTCCGTCTCTCATACGATGCGCCTCCTTTCTTCGGCATCCTTTTAGACGCTCCGGGCTGCAAAAGGTTCCCCGCAGGCTGTCTTTTTCTGGTCGCAGAAGGGGCCGCCCTGCCATAACAGCGGGGCGGCCCCTGACTGAAGCGCTTGTTTAAGACTCGATCCCCCGGGAGATCAGATATTTCTTCACCATCAGCGCCACCTTGAAGGTGATGGCGTCGTCAAACTCCCGCAGATCCAGCCCGGTGAGCTTCTTGATCTTCTCCAGCCGGTACACCAGGGTGTTCCGATGGACGAACAGCTTCCGGGCGGTCTCGGACACATTCAGATTGTTCTCGAAGAACTTGTTGATGGTAAACAGAGTCTCCTGATCCAGAGCGTCGATGGGGTTCTTCTTGAACACCTCCTGGAGGAACATCTCGCACAGGGTGGTGGGCAGCTGGTAAATCAGCCGGCCGATGCCCAGATTCTCATAGTTGATGATGGACTTCTCGGTGTCAAACACCTTGCCCACATCAATGGCCACCCCCGCCTCCTTATAGGCCCGGGCCAGATCCCGCACATGGTTGACCACGGTACCCACGCCGATGACCACATGGATGTTCAGCTCCTGGGACAGGGCCTGCTCCACCTGCTCCGCCAGCCGGTAGACCTCCCGGCTGTCCGCCCCCTCGGCCAGCTGCTTCACCAGCACCAGGTCGCTCTCGCTGACGGACAGCACGAAATCCGTCTGCCGGTCGGGGAACAGATTCTGCAGCACATCGATGGCCCCCACATCCACATGACCCAGCTGGCGGATCAGCAGCACCGCGCGGGGCACCTCAGAGACGAAGTGCAGCTCCTTGGCCCGGACATAGATATCCCCCAGCAGGATGTTGTCGCAGATGATGTTCTTCACAAAGGTGGCCTTGTCGTGCTTCTCCTCGTAATAGGCCTTGGCCCCGTTCAGGGCGATCACCGCCATGGAGCAGATCAGGCGGGACTGTTCGTCCTCTCCCTGGACAAAAGCGGCATAGTCGAACTGGGAGCCCCAGCCTGCCAGAGCCTTGAAGGTCCTGCCGGCCGCAGTCACCACTTCGCCCTCGGCGCTGTTGACGCTCTCCACCACCTCAGGCCATTTCTCTCCGATGCAGGTCAGCTCATTGCAGGCCACCACAGTGCCCTCGCTGTCAATGACCCCCACCGCGCGGTCGGTGCTCTCCTTCATCTGCAGCACTACGCTCTGAAAAACCCGACTGGACATTCTTACCCCTCCTGTTATCTGCAAACACAATCACATGGGGCTGGCTTTGCGGCGGTCTCTCCCGGCCCGCCGCGCTGAAAGGCAGGCCGCCTGCCATGTGTATATTTTAACGATATTTATTATAAAGCAAACCCTCGCCGGTTTCAATAGGAAATTCAACTTTTTTGTGAAAAACGCCGAATTTATTCCCCTTTTTCTCCTGGAATCCCCAATTGCTCCATCTCGTCGCCATTCAAGGGCCTCCACTGGCCCGGCTTCAGTGCTTCATCCAGCCGCAGCGGCCCCATGGACAGCCGCTTGAGGTAGCGCACCATCCGTCCCCGCGCGGCCAGCATCCGTTTCACCTGGTGGAATTTTCCCTCCCGCAGGGTCACCAGACACCCGTCCTCTCCCACCGGTTCCAGCCCGGCGGGCAGGCAGCGCGTTCCATCTTCCAGGACCATTCCCCCGGCAAAGGCGGCGATGTCCTCCTCTCCCACCGGTCCATCCAGCCGGGCGTAGTACGCCTTGTCCACATGTTTTCTGGGGGAGAGCAGCCGGTGCGCCAGCTCTCCGTCGTTGGTGAGCAGCAGCAGCCCCTCGGTGTCCTTGTCCAGCCGGCCCACCGGGAACAGCCCCACCCGTTTCAGGTGGTCGGGCAGCAGATCCAACACCGTCTTCTGCCGCCGGTCCTTGGTGGCGGAGAGCACCCCCGCCGGCTTGTGGAGCATCAGATACACCATCCGCTCCAGCGTCAGGGGCGCCCCGTCCACCAGCACGGCCGCCCCCTCGGGCACCTTCTCCTCCCCCCGGAGGACGGCCCGGCCCTCCACCGTCACCCGCCCCTGGCGCAGCAGTTCCTTGGCCTCTCTCCGGCTCCAGCGGCCGGTGGATGAGAGCAGCTTGTCCAGCCGTTCCATCTTCCCACCTCATTTCTGACACATAGTTCTTCCTGCCGCCGCATACAGTGGGAATGCGGCAGATCACCCGGCCCATACCGGCCGGCGGAGAGGAGTCTTGCGCTGTGTTCATCTTTACCACAAAAATCAACCGCAGCCGGGTGGTGGCCGGGCTGCTGGCCCTGGCCGTTCTGTGCGGCGGCGTCTGGGGGCTGGGACAGGTCCTCTTCTCCCCCGGCGACGCCGTCTCCGCGCTGGGCGCTTCCCCCCGGCTCAAGACCAACGAGGACCGGCTGGAGTATCTGGCCGGCTACGGCTGGCAGGTGAACAGCGAGCCGGTATCGGTGGAGGAGCTGCTCATCCCGGAGGAGTTCGATGAGAGCTACGACGACTATCTGGCCCTCCAGTCCGCTCAGGGCTTCGACCTGACCGACTACGCGGGCAAGCGGGTGAAGCGGTACACCTATGAGATCACCAACTACCCCTCCGGGGAGACGGGGGTACAGGTGAGCCTGCTGCTCTACCGCAACACGGTGGTAGGCGGAGAGGTGTTCACCACCAGCCTGGACGGGTTCATGCACGGGCTGACCATGCCCACCTGAAGGGACGGCCCGCCGCAGTGTGCGGCGGGCCGCCCTGTCTTCATATCGCGCTGGCTCTCTCCAGAGCGTGGTAGCTCTTATACAGGAAGATCAGATAGTAGATCTGGGCCACCAGCATCACCACCAGACAGACGATCATGACAGCGCCGGCCAGCAGTGCCAATATAGGCACCACCAGGGCCAGTACCGTGAAAATCACCGCCCCCACAAAGCACCCCAGAAACACCTTCCACACGCCAATGCCCTGGGCCGCCAGCCCGGAAAAGCCGGTCTCCTCCAACATCGCGGCTGCGGCCGTGCACACCAGGTAGATCACCGCCAGTTCAATCAAGCCATCTGCCAGATCGATCAGCCTGGACGGTCCGATCTCATCCAGCAGCCACAGCACCAGGTTCACCGCCTCCAGAAACAGCACCATCCAGAATCTGTCGTCATCCTTCCTCGCCCAGCAGGCACCCGCCAGGATCAGCAGTCCGCAGACGAACTGCCCCACCGCCGACGGCGTGCCCATCAGGGGGATGATGCCCGCCAGCACGCAGACAATGGACAGCGTCTCCCCCCAGAACATCCACTTCAGGCCCTTTGCCGCGCTTGGGAATTTTACCATAACCACTCCCCCTTTTCGCATCTCTTTCTGGCCTGCGGGCGGCGGACGCTCTCTCAGGAAGGCTCCGGCGGATCCGCCTCCTGCCGCCCCTCCAGCAGATGGACATTCAGGTGATCATAGGTCATCTCGATCCCCTCCCGGTCCAGAGCGGGCTTCAGCCCCTCCATCAGATCATAATACATCGGCCAATAATCCCCGTTGTCGCACCACACCCATAGCACATACTCGATGGCGCTGGCGCCATAACCCTTCACATGGGCCACCGGAGCCGGGTCTTCGGCCGCCTTGGGGTGGGCACGCCCCAGCCGGACCAGACAGTCCATCACCTTCTCCACCGGCGCGTCATAGGATACGGACGCCGTGATCTCCACCCGGCGTGTGGGTTCACGCGTATAATTGATGATATTGGCAGCGACAATGGAACTGTTGGGCAGCTGGATCAGCTTGTGATCGGGGGTGAGGATCTTGGTGTAGAACAGCCCCACCTCCTGCACGGTGCCTGCGCATCCCCCCGCCTCCACATAGTCCCCGATCTGGAAGGGGTGGGAGGCCAGCAGCTGCATCCCGCCGGCCACATTGGTCAGAAAGTTCTGCACGCCCAGGGTGACTGCCACGCCCACCACAGACAGCCCGGCCACCAGCGCCGAAATGGGCAGGTCCAGATAGCCCAGCACCGTAATCACCAGCAGGAGCAGCAGCAGCGCCTTCAGGCCGGTGCGCAGCAGCTTTTCCAGGGGACGCTCCAGATTCACCCTGGCCAGCACCCGGTCCACACAGCTCAGCAGTATCTTTACAATGAGCAGGCCCACCAGCGCCACCACTGCGGCGCCCAGGATTTTCTCCAGGGGGAGTCCCTGGATATTGGTGTTCAGCAGTTCCTTCAATGCGTCCATGGAATTGGCTCCTTCCCGGAGAAAAAATGCGCCGCGGTCGCGCTTTTTCATGTCCATTATGCCCCACCCGCCGGTCATACCGGCGGAAACCAGCCCAGTTCTGTTTGGTTATGGAGCCTGCGCCGCTATTATACCATGATCAGACAGCATGCGCAATCCTTCGACATCTGAACTGTCTCCAGCCAGGCGGTACCGGGGGCATCATGCAATGGAAAAGCCCTGCCTTTCAGCAGGGCTTTTCCACGCTCTATGGTCGGCCTGAAGCAAAAGAAAATCCCCGCCGGAGGCGGGGATTTTCCAAAGGCGTCAATTACTCGTCGATCTCGATGACCACGCCGGAGCCAACGGTACGGCCGCCCTCGCGGATAGCGAAGCGCAGGCCCTTCTCAATGGCGATGGGGGTGATCAGCTCCACCTTCATGTCCACATTGTCGCCGGGCATGCACATCTCCACGCCGTCAGGCAGGGTGATGATGCCGGTCACATCGGTGGTACGGAAGTAGAACTGGGGACGATAGTTGTTGAAGAAGGGGGTGTGACGGCCGCCCTCGTCCTTGTTAAGGACATACACCTGGCCCACAAACTTGGTGTGGGGGTGAATGGAGCCGGGCTTGCACAGCACCTGGCCGCGCTCCACATCGGTCTTGGCGATGCCGCGCAGCAGAGCGCCGATGTTGTCGCCGGCCTCGGCGTAGTCCAGGGTCTTGCGGAACATCTCCAGGCCGGTGACCACGGTGGACTTCTTCTCGTCGGACAGGCCCACGATCTCCACGGTCTCGCCGGTCTTGATCATGCCGCGCTCCACACGGCCGGTGGCCACGGTGCCGCGGCCGGAGATGGTGAACACATCCTCAACGGGCATCAGGAAGGGCAGATCGTCGTTACGGGCAGGAGTGGGGATATAGTCGTCGACAGCGTCCATCAGCTCCTTGATGCAGGCGAAGTCGGGGTCGTCGGGGTTGCCGGACTCGCAGGTCAGAGCGTTCAGAGCGGAGCCCTTGATGATGGGGATCTCGTCGCCGGGGAACTCACGCTCGGACAGGCACTCGCGCACCTCCATCTCCACCAGCTCCAGCAGCTCGGGGTCGTCCACCTGGTCGCACTTGTTCAGGAACACCACCATGGCGGGCACGCCCACCTGACGGGCCAGCAGGATGTGCTCCTTGGTCTGAGCCATGGGGCCGTCGGTGGCGGCGATGACCAGGATGGCGCCGTCCATCTGAGCGGCACCGGTGATCATGTTCTTGATATAGTCAGCGTGGCCCGGGCAGTCAACATGGGCATAGTGGCGCTTGTCGGTCTCATACTCCACATGGGCGGTGTTGATGGTGATGCCGCGCTCGCGCTCCTCGGGAGCCTTGTCGATGCTGGAGTAATCCTCGTACTGAGCCTGGCCCTTCAGAGACAGGTACTTGGTGATGGCCGCGGTCAGAGTGGTCTTGCCGTGGTCCACGTGGCCGATGGTGCCGATGTTGACATGGGGTTTGGTTCTCTCGAATTTTGCCTTAGCCATGATGCGTATCCTCCTTATTTACACTTTTATGATTGATTGTCAATTCAGATGCTGCGGATATTTTATAGCAATACGGGAAAAAAAGCAAGACAATTCCTGCACTTTGCGGAATTAATCGGCGTTGCTGCGGCCCCGCTCGGCGATGATCTTGTCCGCGATGCTCTTGGGGATCTCCACATAGCTGTGGGGCTCCATGGAGTACTGGCCGCGGCCCTGGGTGCTGGAGCGCAGGTCGGTGGCGTAGCCGAACATGTTGGCCAGCGGCACCAGCGCGTCGATCTGGGTGGCGCCGGGGCGGCTCTCCTGGCCCTGGATCTGGCCGCGGCGGCTGTTCAGGTCGCCGATCACGGTGCCCAGATAGTCGTCGGGGACAATGACATCCACCTTCATGATGGGCTCCAGCAGGACGGGATTGGCCTTGCGGCAGGCCTCCTTGAAGGCCATGGAGCCGGCGATCTTAAAGGCCATCTC
>CALWZP010000002.1 GCA_944386055.1 uncultured Oscillospiraceae bacterium
ATGATTTCCGAAAAGTTGTAGACGGAAACATTCGGACTTTTCTCTGCGCCTGCCTTCTCGGAAGTGGGGGACTCCTTATCCTTCGGCGGTGCGGCTTTGTCTGCGTCCTGCTCCGGGGGCTTCTGTTCCGGCATGGACGGTTCGGTTTTCACAGGCTCCTTGACGGGGGCCTGTTCCGGGGTCTTGCCCGGCCCGGTGTCCGGCGCTGCCGTCTCCGGGGCTTTTGTGGTTTTATCATCTGGCATACACGTTTACCTCCTGATTTTGAGCATGAAAAAAGGGGCCTGATTTTTCATCAGGCCCCGGTGGGGTTGTTCCTCCTTTCTTGCCAAGCTACAAAAATACCGCCCGTAGTCTCGTTTGGGCGGTACTTTGTATAAGGTTGGCAGTTCAATTTTTGTAGATTTATCGTGTATGCCCTTGTCAACCGTTGCTTCTGTTCAGACAAATAGATTTCACGAATGGATGAATACCGTAGACCTGAGGTGCACCATGTATCTCAACGCGGCAGAAGACAACTTTTCTGCCTATCTGAAGGACGGTGACCCAGTCCAGTATCAATGGGGAACCGGGAACCTCTATGCTTTCCTTGCCTGTTATGAGTTGTCCGAACGATATTTGGCTGAGCACTATATCAGCGTGCGCACGGCGCATGGCGTGCTGTTGGGTACACCTGAAGGAATGGAGACTGACCGGATGGAGCAGTTGGTAACAGCACTGACTATTCTGGAGGAGGATATGGACGCCTTGCCGGGCTATACAGCGTTGGATGTATTCTCAAACTGGGAACTGTATCAATGAATTACTTCCGTGACATATAAAGCAAGTGGCTGGAAGGAGACTGCATACCATGTGGGACATCACGACCATGGGCGAGATACTCATCGACCTGACGCAGGCGGGAGAGGACAGCCAGGGTATCCCCCTGTTCGCCGCCATTCCCGGCGGGGCGCCCGCCAATGTGGCGGTGGCGGCCGCCCGTCTGGGGGCCCGGTGCTCTTTTGTGGGCAAGGTGGGCCAGGATGGCTTGGGCGGCTACCTCCGGCGGGTGCTGGAGGACAACGGAGTGGACACCTCCGGCCTGACAGCGGGGGAGGAGGCCACCACCATGGCGGTGGTCGCCCTCACCCCGGCGGGGGAGCGCTCCTTCCGCTTTCTCCGGGGGGCGGACCGGGCCCTGACCTGGGAGGAGGTCCCCCAGGGAGTGCTGGAGGGGACCCGGATGTTTCACTTCGGCTCGGTGAGCCTGACGGAGGACCCCGCCCGCACCGCCGTCCTCCGGGCCGCCGGCCGGGCCCGGGCGCTGGGGAAGCTGGTGAGCTACGACCCAAACTACCGGGCGCCGCTGTGGCGGAGCGGGGAGGAGGCCCGGCGGAGAATGTTGGAGCCCCTGCCTCTGGTGGACCTGCTGAAGCTGTCTCAGGAGGAGCTGCCTCTCCTGTCGGGGACAGAGAACCTGGAGGAGGGAACGGCACGACTGACGGCGGCGGGCCCCCGGCTGGTACTGGTGACCCTGGGAGCAGAGGGGGTCTTTTACCGTTGGCAGGGCCGCACCGGCCGCGTCCCGGGCGTCCCGGTCGCCGTGGCGGACACCAACGGCGCAGGGGACAGCTTTCTGGGGGCGGTGCTCAGCCGTCTGGCCCGGCGGTGTGGGGAGTGCCCGCTGGAGGCGATGGAGTGCGGGGAACTGGAAGAGATCCTGGCTTTTGCCAACCGGGCGGCGGCCTTGACCTGTTCCCGCAGAGGGGCGATCCCGGCCATGCCGACGCTGACAGAGCTGGAAGGGGACCACCCGTGATGGGCGATCCACCTCGACATTTTGACGGAAAAAATAATGCGGGCGGAGACAGCTTTCAGCTGTCTCCGCCCGCATGGTCCATTGAGGGTGGCTCAGAGCCATCTGATTACTTTTTCGCAGATACCGCCGCCTGTTCTTCGGCCCAGAGGCGATCCGCCGTGGGCTTCCAGTTCTCCGCATAGGACTCAGTGCGGTCGCACAGCGTATCCGCGGTCTCGGGAGATTCGTAGTCGGTGGAAACCGCATTGGTATCCCGGACGATGGCACGAAGCTTCTCCGGGTTCTCCAGCATGGGGCAGGGCCGCAGCATGTTGTCGTTGAAGGGCTGCTGGTCGTGATAGGCCATGAAGATGGGGGACTTCAGCGCCTCCAGCAGAGTGCAGCTGCGGATGTTGGCGTTGGAGTAATGGATGAACACGCAGGGCTCCACATCGCCCCGGGCGTTGATGTGGAGATAACGCCGGCCGCCGGCGATACAGCCGCCCACATACTCGCCGTCGTTCTGGAAGTCCATGGCGAAGATGGGCTTGGTCTCCCGGAAGGCACGGATCCGATGGTACATCTCGGTGCGCTGCTCCGGCGTGGGGAGCAGCTCCGGCGCCGCACCGTTGCCCACAGGCATATAGTGGAAGAACCAGACAAAGAGAGCGCCCGCCTCGATGAGCATATCGTAGAAGGCCTCGCTGGAGACATCCTCCACATTCTTGCTGGTGTAGCAGGTGGAGATGCCGAAGGGCAGCTTGTGGGCCTTCAAAAGCTCCATGGCGTGCATCACCTTGTGGAACACGCCGTCTCCCCGGCGGCCGTCATTGGCGGTCTCAAAACCTTCCAGGCTGATGGCGGGGACGAAATTCTTCACCCGCAGCATCTCCTGGCAGAACTCCTCGTCAATGAGGGTTCCGTTGGTGAAGGAGAGGAACTCACAATCGCTGTGCTTCTCACACAGGGCGATGACATCCTTTTTCCGCACCAGGGGCTCGCCGCCGGTGAAGATATACATATAGGTGCCCAGCGCCTTGCCCTGGGTCACGATGGAATCCAGCTCCTCAAAGGTCAGGTTCAGCCGATTCCCGTATTCTGCCGCCCAGCAGCCGGTGCAGTGCATGTTGCAGGCGGAGGTGGGGTCCAGCAGGATGGCCCAGGGGATGTTGCAGTTTTCCTTCTTCGCAGTTTCGTCCTGCGTGGCACTGCCCAGCAGGCTGGCATTGAGGATGAAGTTGCGGAAGAAGACCTGGCGCACGCCGGGGTCCAGCTCATAGACCTTCATGATCAGCTGATACCAGTTGTTTTTGGAGGCGATGGAGTCGCGGAATGCCTTGCGCTGAGCCACATACCAGTCACTGGGAGTCAGCTTATCCACCAGATCCATCACCTTGGGGATATTGGCCTCCGGATCCTTCTCAAGATACTCCAGAGCCTGTGTGATGACGACACTCAGTGCGGCATTTTTGGCTTTGTCTGTGATGCTCATGATTGATCGACCTCGCTTTTTCTTCTCTTTCTCAAAAATGCTGCAGACCCTTTTCCCTGAAGGTCTGCAAAGGAGGCACAACAGGCCATCCACGGTGGGGCAGTTTACTCTTCTCTCAGTGGCCTATTTTACCATGACAGAACTTGTTGTGCATCTGACAAAAAAAGGATTTTGTAAAAAAATTGTGCATTTTTTTATGAGTGCACAAAAATTTTATGCTAAATTTTAGAGACTTACAGCTTGTTATTTCCCCACAACCTGATAGAATGGACTCAGTATCTTTATGATTTTTATGTTATAGGAGGGATGCCATATGCCCACTTCGGAACGGACCAAGCGACTGATTGCGCAGAGCTTTAAACAGAAAATGGAGACGATCCCCTTTGCCCGCATCTCCATTGGCGATATTGCGCGGGACAGTCAGGTCAGCCGAAATACATTTTATTACCATTTTAAGGACAAGTATGACATCCTGCAGTGGATTTTTCGCACGGAGCTGGAACCGATCATTCAGGACTCTATGAAGGAAGCGGATTGGGGAAGCCGGACGGTAAAATTGTGCCGCCATATGCAGCAAAACAAAAAATTTTACAACAATGCCCTTAAAATTCAGGGAAGCGGAAACCTTTACAGCGTGCTGTTTACTTTTTATCAGGATATGCTTTGCGGCCGTCTGAAGAAGCTACAGGGAGATGCGGCACTGAATGAACTGGAGATCCGAAGCATTACCGGCTTTCTGGCGCACGGTCTGACAGGAGAGCTGGTGGAGTGGGTGAAGGATGGGATGGCAGAGGATCTGGAGCAGCGGGTGCGGACGCTGGAGCGGATCTTGGCAGAGCGCAATCTGGAGCAGCTGCTTCATGCCGTTCCGGCGGATGCGCCGAAAGACGGTGAGGGGCCCTGAGAGAGTGATCTTCACTCGCTCAGGGTCTTTTTGCTCCGCTGGAGGCATATCCCTGTCTGGGGGGAGAGCATATGGCGGAGCAGTTGGCGCAGCGGCTTTGGAATCCCTGGCTGCTTGCGGCGTTCCTATTGGTGGGAGGATATTTTACCCTTCGCTCCGGAGCGTTTCAGCTGCGGGGATGGCGAAGTTGGCTGGGAGAAACACTGGGAAGCCTAGGACGGGATGATGGGAGATCCGGGCGGGGGCTTTCGCCGCTGAAAACCATTACCACCGCTCTGGGGTCCACCGTGGGGACGGGGAGCATCGCCGGGGTGGCCACGGCCATCTTTTTTGGCGGGCCGGGGGCGGTGTTCTGGATCTGGATTTCAGCGCTCCTGGGGATGATGACGGCCTTTGTGGAGAAGGGGCTGGCCGTGCGCTACCGCCGGCGGGACGCCGCCGGACAGTGGAGGGGCGGCCCCATGTACTATATGGAGGACGGACTGGGCTGGCGGCTGGCACCCAGGATTTTTGCAGCGGCGTGCATATTTGCCGCGCTTACCGGCGGCGGACTGGTTCAGGCCAACTCCATCGCCGGCGCGGCCCGGGAGGCGCTTGGGCTGAACCCGCTTATGGTGGGGGCGGTGCTGGCGGCGGTGACTGGCGTGACACTGGCCGGCGGGCTTGGCCGGATTGCGGGGCTTTGCCAGATGCTGGTGCCCGCCATGGCGGCTTTGTTTTTAGGCGGGGGCGGAGTGGTGATCCTGTGCCATCTGCCGGCATTGCCCGGCGTGCTGTGGGAGATTGTGTCCTGTGCGTTTCAACCCAGCGCGCTGCCCGCCGGGTGTGCCGGCTATGGAATTTCCGCCGCGCTGCGCTATGGAGTAGCCCGGGGGGTGTTTACCAACGAGGCGGGCGTGGGCTCCTCCGCCATCGCCCATGCTGCGGCGGATACCGGGAGTGCCGGCCGTCAGGGCCTTTGGGGCATGTGCGAGGTGTTTCTGGCCACCCTTGTGATCTGTACAGTCACCGCCTTGACGATTCTGTTGTCCGGTGTGTATGACCAGGAGACCGCCCTGACGGCAATTCGGGCCGGGACACCGGAGGATCAGCGGCTGGGGGCGCCCATGACGATGGCCGCCTTCGCCGCTGTCTGGGGACAATGGGGCGCGCTGCTGGTGGTTCTCTGCTTGACTCTGTTTGCGTTCACCTCTATTCTGGGATGGAGCTATTATGGGGAACAGGCGCTGGAATACCTCACGCCCGGCCGGGGGGCAAGGCGGTGCTATCGGCTGGCATTTTTGGCCGCGGTGTGGTTGGGATGCCTGGGCAGGGTGGAGGAGGTGTGGGCGCTGTCCGATATCGGGACCGCGCTGATGGCGCTTCCCAACCTTGCGGCTCTGCTGTGTCTGAGCCGTGAGGGCTTGGAACTTTTAAAATCAGTGAAGCGGCGCCCCGGAAGAGGGAAAAGATGGGCATAGAAATGGGCGGGACCACCGAAGTGGTCCCGCCCATTCAAATGAGGTTAGGTTTCTGCAGGCTGCTCCGCCGGACCGGCGTCGGTCGGCTGATCGCCGGAGGAAGCGGGGCTTTCGGCGGGAGCTTCTTCGGCCTCGCCGGAGGTCCCGTTTTCCGCCTGCTGCGTGGAGCTCTGGTCATTTCCACCGCCCTGGCCGTCCAGCTGAACGGTGGTGGAGAAGACGATGGAATTGTCAGAAGCTTCAAACTCGCTGAGCTCGTACTGGATGGTGACCCGGTCGCCGGCATCAAGGATGACGGCCACGGGGTTCTCAGAAGCGGAAAGGGCATAGAACAGCTCATCCCCCTCCAGCCGCAGGAAATAGTAGGAATCGCCGTCCATCACAGCGGAGCGGATCTCCGCGATGACGCCGGAGGCGGAGGTCTGTGGCATCTCCTCCTCCTGCACCAGGTTGTACTCGGACAGCATGCGGATATACTCCTGCTCACACTGGGAGACAGTATCTCCAGTGGCCACGATCTGATATTGGGCGACATTGACCATGGCGTACATCTTCACCAGGTTGGCCTGATCCTTCAGAGGGATGAAATAGGTGGGCTGATCGGCGATATTCAGCAGCAGGGGGAAAGTGGCGATATAGCCCAGGTCCTGCACCACACCCTGAGCGGATACCTGAGCAGCCTGCTCGGTGGCGCCGGGGGCGTCATAGTACTTGGTCTCCTTGGTGCGCTGATTGCTCAGCAGGAAGCCAAGGTTGGACTGATCGGCGTTGGCGGAGGTGATGCCGGTATACACATACACATCGTCGTTCATGGCGATGTAGTTATAGCCCGCGGTGGTCACCGTTACACCGCGCTGCCCCAGGATGGAGTTGATAAAGCCGTTGATGAGGGTGCCGTGGTAATCGTACTGCTCCATGATGAGGGCGGGAGTGAACACATTGTCTACCCAGGAGGGGATATCCGCCAGCTCATAGTAGACGCATTCACCGGTGATGGCGTCGCACAGCACGGCGCCGGAGATGTCGGTGCCGCCGAACAGCCCGATGGTCTTCACCACCCGAGGGGCGATCCAGTAGGGATGGCCCTCCTCATTGATCTCAAACTGAGGGGTGTCGAACATAAAGGTGGGATACTGGAAGCGGAGATGCCGCTGGATGTTGCGGTTGAGCGGTTCAGAGAAGGAAAACTTCATCCCTTCGGACAGGCGCACCACGGTGGCCTCCTGAGAGACCATGTCCACCAGCACATAGGCGGGCAGGCCCTCGCCCCGGTTGGTGAACCATTTGATCAGGTCAGCATAGTCGATGGGGGCGACCCGGACGGGCCGTCCCTGATAGTTGATCTGGGTGGAGTCGTTGGAGTACTCAAACTGGCTGACCATGTCGCTGAGGGTGCCCATCTGGCGGTCCCCCAGGAATTCCGCGGAATCCCGGTCCAGCGTAGGGATCTCGTCAAAAGAGATCTGGGCGATGTCCTCGGCAAAATTGCCGTCTTCCACTGTGAGCAGGTCCCGATAATCTGAGGCACGGAAGATAGGCAGGGAGATAACAGTGCCGATGATTCCCACCACAATGAGCAAAGCAAACAGGATGCCTGCGGGGAGGCATTGGGTTTTGACGAATTTGAAGTAATCCCCCACCGCGGTGCCCGCCATCTGAAAACCAGAGGTGATCAGAGAGGCGACCACATATACGATACACAGCGCGCCGATGAAGACATAGAAATCAGTGCTCTGGGGGTTGATGGCAGGAAGAGAGATATAGAAGTAGAGGAACCCGAATACAGCGGTGATGATCAGGTTCAGCACCACCCTGCCCGCTTTGCCGCGGGGGAAGGGGATGACAGACTTGGAAGAGCGGTCTTTCAATTCGATTCTCCTTTTCTCGTTGATCGGCGGAGGTCACAGGGCTGCCACAGCGGCCTCAATCTCCTCCTCGCAGTCCCGCATGGCCTGGAGTGTGCGGTCCAGCAGGGTATCCAGTTCCCAACCCAGCAGCTGTGCGCCCTGCTGGATGGTCTCCCGGGAGCAGCCGGCGGCGAACTTCTTGTCTTTGAACTTCTTTTTCAGAGATTTCAGCTCCATGTCCTGCACGCTTTTGGAGGGACGCATCAGGGCGGCAGCGCCGATGAGACCGGTGAGTTCATCTGCGGCAAAGAGCACCTTCTCCATCTCATGCTCCGGACGGACATCGGAACAGATGCCCCAGCCATGGCTGGCCACGGCATGAATCAGCGCGGGATCCAGACCCTCCTGCTCCATGATCTCTTGGGCCTTGACGCAGTGCTGGTCGGGATATTGCTCAAAGTCCAGGTCGTGGAGCAGCCCCGCCAGCCGCCAGAAAGACGCTTCCGCGCCATAGCCCAGCTGCCGGGCGTACCAGCCCATTACAGCCTCCACCGTGATGGCATGGCGCAGATGAAACGGCTCATGGTTGTATTTGGTCAACAGCTGCCAGGCCTGCTGGCGTGTCAGTTCCATAGCGGAACCTCCTTCTTTGCTTTATTATGTGGATATCTTACGATAAAACAGAAAAAAAGGGAATAGCTTTTTGAAAAAAAGTGTGAAAGAGAGAAACAAAATCTGCGGAACAAAAATGGAAAGCCCGGCGGCGCAAACCTGCGCTGCCGGGTGGAAAACAAAGGGATCAGTAGGCCACAATGATGCCGCCGTCATTGGCATATACCGTGCTGATGCCATGGGTCTCACTGATGAGGATTTCCCGGAACAGACATTTTTCCTGGAGCAGATCTTTCAGATAAAAGGCGCGGTCCAGGCAGTTGCAGTGACTGATGGCAAGCAGACGGCCCCGATGTCCCTCGTCGGAAGAGATGAGCTCCACCATTTTGCCCAGAGCCTGCTTGACCGAGAGCGCCTGTCCCTTTTTGCAGATCTCGCCCTCCGGCGTGGCGCCCATGAGAAGTTTGATGCGCAGCGTACTGGTGACGATGGACTGCAGCTTGGTCAGCCGCCCGTTTTTCCGCAGGTTGTCCAGAGACTCCAGGACAAAATAGGTGTTCATTTCGTAGATATACTGCTCTGTCCGGCGGACCACCTGCTGGAAGGGGAGCCCCTGCTCCGCCAGCTCCTGGATTTTTAAGGCCACCAGCATTTCTCCTGCGGAGGCAGAACAGGAGTTGAATACATGGACATGGACATGAGGCTTTTCCTCCAGCAGAAGAAGGCGGCCCTGTTCCGCACTGTTGTGAGAGCCGCTGAGCATAGCGGACAGGCACACCACATAGACATCTTCCACACCGCAGTCGAAAGCGTCCAGATACTGTTGGGGGGAGGGGCATGCTGTGGAGGGGGCGTTGGGGCTGTTGCGCATCTGCCAGAGCAGACGGCTTTGATCCAGCGCCGCATCGTCCACAAAGGTCTGACCATCCAGCAGGATGGTCAACGGGACACGGACAAAATGGGGATCGGCGAACTGAGATGCAGTGAGATCACAGCAGCTGTCTACGACAATTCGATATGACATAATTAAAATCTCCAGATATCATATAAAAAATCATGTTTCTGCCATGATAACACATCCGAAAGGAAAAGTAAAGGGGAAACCGGTCATGTCCCTTTTCAAGATAAGTAGTGATGGATCAAACTCCGTCGGTTTCACCAAATAGTAGGCTTTAGCTTGCAAAAGGACGGATTGTTGCATTCATCATGCCTTGCAGAAAACATTTCTATATTTTATTATAATAATGAAATGGAAAAGGATTTTTAAAAACTGGTTTTAATTTTAATGCCTATTTCTGAAATGAGAAAAGAGTTGGAGGTGATAATCCGTGGGGATGATATGGAAAATGTTGAGGGATACATGGAGGCTCAGTGCTCCTGGAGAGAATTTAGTTGCGTGTTTATTTGTGGTTATTCCATTAGTAGCGATATTATATTGTTTAATTGCAAAGGGGAAAAATGCATATAAGCAGGTTGCTATTGTTTGTGGAATCGGAATAATTTTGTTGATACCGGTGTTGATTTTTGATATTCAATTACCATATCATAGGGATCACAGCACTGGTTTCTTTGAAATTGTAACGCCATCACAAGGAAGCGCATTGATTCTTATTACCAGTTTTGCAGTGTCAATTTTACTATCTTTCCTTGTTTCGAAAATCATAGAGACTCTAAAAAGTAAACTTAAAAAGAGAAAACATAAATAAGAAAGAGGGCTTCTTCGACCAGTGGTTGAGGAAGCCCTCCTTTTGTATCTATTCACCAGTGGTTTTCAATTTTCCTTGATATCACTACATTCCTTGAAAAGGGAGCCGGTCATCCTTCCGGGAATTCCTCCTCCAATTCTGCCAGAAGGGCGCGATCCTCCTTGGAGGTCAGATCCAGCTTGGCGTACAGGTCGGGACGGCGCTGTCGGGTGCGGAGGATGGACTGCTTCCGGCGCCACCGGGCGATGGCGGCGTGATTGCCGGAACGGAGGATGGGGGGAACATGGCGGTCATGCCACACCTCGGGGCGGGAGTACTGGGGGTATTCCAGCATCCCGTTCCAGTGGCTCTCGTCGGTAAAGCACTCCTCGTCAGGGAGCACGCCGGGGATCAGGCGGGCCACCGCGTCCGCCACCGCCATGGCGGGGATCTCCCCGCCGGTGAGCACGAAATCCCCCAGGGAGATCTCCTCGTCCACGCACTCGTCGATGAAGCGCTGGTCGATGCCCTCATAGTGGCCGCACACCAGGATCAGATGGTCGTGCTCCCGGCTCAGCCGTTTGGCGTCTCCCTGGGTGAAGGTGGCCCCGCAGGGGGAGAGGTAGATGGTGCGGCCGGGCCCATAGGTATCCACCAGGTGTTTCCAGCACTGATAAAGCGGGTCGGCCTGCATTACGGCACCGCGGCCGCCGCCGTAGGGATAGTCGTCCACCTGCTTCTGCTTGTTCAGGGTGTAGTCCCGGATCTGGTGGGCCTCGATGCGGATGAAGTCCCGCTCCTGGGCGCGGCCCAGGACGGACTCGTTCATCATATCCCCCACCGTCTCGGGGAACAGCGTCATGATATCGATCCTATACAAGATCCATCATCCCTTCGATCAGCCGTACCACGATGTAGCCTTGGTCCACATTGGTCTCCAGCACGAATTCAGGCACGGCGGGGATCATAAAGCGCCGCTCGCCCTCCACCACATAGACCCGGTTGGCCGGAGGGGTGAGGATGTCGGCCACATGTCCCAGCACGGCGCCGGAGTCTGCGTCCCGCACCTGAGCGCCCAGCAGATCGGCCAGGAAGAACTGCCCCGGCTCCAGCCCGGCGTCCTCCCGGGCGATGGAGACCACCTTTTCCTTCAGATGCACGGCGTCGTCGATGGAGTCCACCCCTTCCAGGCTGGCCACGACATTGCCCTTGTGGACATAGCTGCTCCGCACCCGATAGGGCTGTCCATCCAGATATACGGTGGAGAAACGGCAGAGGAAATCGGGGGAGTCCGCCCAGGGAACAATTTTTACCTCGCCCCGAATGCCGTGGGTATTGACGATCTTGCCGGTCTCGATGAACGGATGTTTCATGATATGACCTCCCGCGGTAATATAGGCTGAAAATGGGACAAAAACAGCGCGGGCCGCCCCGCGCTATTTTTGCTCAGTCAACGATCTCCACGAACACCCGTTTTCCGGTGCGCTGTGCCACGGAGCGGACAAGGGTACGGATCTCCTTGGCGATGCGGCCCTGACGGCCGATCACTTTTCCCATATCCTCCTGGGCGACATGGAGCTCCAGAATCGTCTCCCCATTGCGGTCGAACTGATCCACCGAGACCGCGTCGGGGTTGTCCACCAGATTCCTGGCGACATAGGTAAGAAGCTCTTTCATCCTGCCCTCCTCATCAGATGGCGCCGGCCTTCTTCAGCAGCGTCTTCACTGTCTCGGTGGGCTGGGCGCCGGTCTTGATCCAGGCCTGGGCGCGCTCGGCGTCCACCTTGATCTCAGCGGGAGAGGTCAGGGGGTTGTAAGTGCCGATCTCCTCGATGAAGCGGCCGTCCCGGGGATAGCGGGAGTCCGCCACCACGATCCGATAGAAGGGAGCCTTCTTGGCGCCCATTCTGCGCAGTCTGATTTTCACCATGATCATTTCACCTCCACAAAGAATCATCGATTTATAGATGGAAGCGTGTGGATCACACGCATACCAACAAACTTAAAAGCGGAACCGGCCGAAGCCGCCGCCCCGGCGTCCGCCCTTGCCCAGCAGTCCGCCCATCCCCCGGGGCATTTTGCCGCCGGCCATCTGCTTGGTGAGGGCCTGCATCATCTCGAACTGCTTCAAAAGGCGGTTGATGTCCACCACCTGGGTGCCGCTGCCCGCGGCGATACGCTTTTTCCGGCTGGAGTTGAGCAGCTTGGGATCCTCACGCTCCGCCGGGGTCATGGAGAGGATGATGGCCTCGGTCCGGGAGAGCATCTTCTCGTCCATTGAGGCGCCGTCCAGGTCCTTGGCGCTGACGCCGGGCAGCATGCCCATGATGTCGCTGAGGGAACCCATGCTTTTGATCTGTACCAGCTGGTCGTAGTAGTCGGCCAGGGTGAAGCGGTTTTTCTTCAGCTTCTCCTGCAGCTCCTGCGCCTTTTTGAGGTCCAGGTTCTGCTCTGCCTTTTCGATGAGAGAGAGCACATCTCCCATGCCCAGGATGCGGCTGGCCATGCGGTCGGGGTGGAACACCTCGATGTTGTCCAGCTTCTCGCCGGTACCCACGAATTTGATGGGCTTTCCGGTGGTGGCCTTGATGGACAGGGCCGCGCCGCCCCGTGCGTCGCCGTCCAGCTTGGTGAGCATCACGCCGGTGATGTCCAGCGCATCGTCAAAGGCCTTGGCGGCGTTTACCGCGTCCTGGCCGATCATGGCGTCCACCACCAGGAGGATCTCGTCAGGCTCCGCCGCCGCTTTGACGGCGCGCAGCTCATCCATCAGCTCCTCATCAATGTGCAGGCGTCCGGCGGTATCCAGAAATACCATGTCGCTGCCATGCTTTTTTGCGTGCTCGATGGCGCCCCTGGCGATGTCCACCGGATCGGTCTGTCCCATCTGGAACACCGGGATCTCCAGCTGCTGTCCCACCACCTCCAGCTGTTGAATGGCGGCGGGGCGGTAGATGTCGCAGGCGGCCAGCAGCGGGCGTTTGCCCTGCTTTTTCATCAGGCCGGCCAGCTTGGCGCCGTTGGTGGTCTTGCCCGCGCCCTGCAGGCCCACCAGCATCACCACGGTGGGGGGCTTGGAGGAGATGGTCAGCTTGGCCTCCCCGCCGCCCATCAGGGCGACGAGCTCCTCATTGACGATCTTGACGATCATCTGAGCGGGAGAGAGGCTCTCCAGCACATCGGTACCCACCGCCCGCTCGCTGACCTTGGCAATGAACTCCTTGACCACCTTGAAGCTGACATCCGCCTCCAGCAGAGCCAAGCGGATCTCCCGCATGGCCTCCTTCACATCGCTCTCGCTGAGGCGGCCCTTGCCCCGAAGGCGCTTGAACACCCCGTTGAGTTTTTCGGTCAATCCTTCAAAAGCCATGTTACTCCTCTTTTAAGCTCTGTGCGGCGGTGCGGATGCTGTTGGCCAGTTCCTCCAGCTTGGGATCGTCATAGGTGCGGTTCAGCTCCAGCAGCTGCTCCGAAGCGTCCAGGATGGCCTGGATCTGGGGCTGCATGGCGTAAAACCGCTTGATGAGCCCGGTCTTATCCTCCAGTTCCGTGAGGGTGGCCTCCGCCCGGACGATCACATCCCGGACGCCCTGGCGGGTGATGCCGTAGTTCTCCGCGATCTCAGCCAGGGAGAGGTCCTCATTATAATAGAGGTCGTAAAACTCCTTCTGCCGGTCGGTGAGGACATCGCCGTAAAAATCAAAGAGCATCGCCATGCGATAGGCCTGATTTTTCATGGTCACCCCTCCCAGAGAGATAAAAGTGTAAAGCAGCCATGCTTTACAAAACGAGATGATACTATATTTTGTGGAGAATGTCAAGAGAAAATCGCGTATCCTGCGGCAGAAAGTTTCCGCATACCGCGCGGCCGGGGCGGGGAAACTGGAACCGGGCGGCTTCTTTCCCGGGAAAAGAGATTGCGCCCGCATGGGAAAGAGTGTATAATGTCCCCGTCTGAACACGCTGCGGCAGGGGGCCGTCCGAAGGGGCGGCGGGCTGCGGCGGAACGCGGAAAGGAATCTAACGATATGCTGACAGTGACACGAAAGGAATTGTGGCCCGGCGTGGGGCTGACCGCCGTGCACACCACGAAATTCAAGTCCAGCGCCATGAGCGTGACTTTGCTGACCCCTTTGAGCAGGGAGAATGCGGGGCCCAACGCCCTGATCCCCGCTGTACTGCGCCGGGGGACTGCCGCCCATCCGGATATGGAGTCCCTCTCCGCCGCCCTGGATGAGCTGTACGGCGGCACCATTGAGCCGGCGGTGCGGAAAAAGGGGGAGACCCAGTGCATAGGCTTTGTAGCCAGTTTTTTGGATGATGCCTACACTCTGAATGGAGAGCAGATCCTGGAGCAGGCAGCCCGTCTTCTGGGGGAGCTGCTGCTGGCCCCCTATACCCAGAATGGGGCGTTCTGCCCGGACTACACCGCGGGGGAGAAGGCCAATCTCATCGACCGCATCCGTGGCCAGGTGAACGACAAGCGCAGCTATGCCGTCCAGCGCCTGACCCAGGAGATGTGCCGGGACGAGGCCTTTGGTGTGGACAAGCTGGGAGATGAGGAGACGGTGGCCGCTGTCACGCCGGAAAGCCTGTGGCGGCGCTATCAGGCCCTGCTGCGGGAGGCGGCGGTGGAGGTGTACTATTGCGGCTCCGCCCAGCCGGAGCGGGTGGAGGCCGCCCTGCGTGACGCCCTGGCCGCTCTGCCCGAGAGCACAGACCGCTGCAGGCCGGAGTGCGAGGTCCTCGCCCACGCCGGAAGGGAGATCCGGCTGGTGGAGGAACCCATGGAGGTCAGCCAGGGGAAGCTCTCCCTGGGCTTCCGCACCGGGGGATTGACCTGCCGGAGCGAGGAGTATCCTGCCCTTACCATGTGCAACGCCATTTTCGGCGGGACCACCCTGTCCAAGCTGTTCCGGAATGTGCGGGAGAGGCTGTCCCTGTGCTACTATGCCAGCTCCATGATGGAGAAGCAGAAGGGGCTGCTGATGGTGTCCTCCGGAATCGAGTTTGACAAGTACCAGACCGCACGGGACGAGATTTTAGCTCAGCTGGAGGCAATTCGCCGGGGAGAGATTGAGGATTGGGAGCTGGAGGGGGCGCGCCGCACCCTGATCAGCGGCCACCGCACGACGCTGGACAGTCAGGGCAGGCAGGAGGAGTTTTGGCTGGGTCAGGCGGCCGCCGGACTGGATACCGATATTGAGACCCTGTGCGCCCAGTTTGAGACGGTCACCCGGGAGCAGGTGGCCGCCGCCGCCCAAAAGCTGGAGCTGGACACCATCTACTTCCTGAAGGGAAAGGAGGGCTGAGTGATGGAAAAGCTGGAATTTGCCCGGGCCCGGGAGACCATGGCGCATGAGAAGCTGGAGAACGGCCTGCATGTCTTTGTTTTCCCAAAGCCGGAGTTTCAGAAGGGGTACGCCTTCTTTGCCACCAACTATGGCGGCATGGACATGCGCTTTCGGCTGGACGGGGAGTGGCACGACACCCCCGCCGGGGTGGCCCACTATCTGGAGCACAAGATGTTCGATACCAAAGAGGGCAACGCCCTGCAGCAGCTGGCCGCCAACGGGGCCAGTCCCAACGCCTTTACAAGCAACGCCATCACCGGCTATTACTTTGAGTCCACCGAGAAATTTGAGGAGAACCTGAAGATCCTGCTGTCCTTTGTCTCTGTCCCGTATTTCACAAAGGAAAGCGTGGATAAAGAGCAGGGAATTATCGGCCAGGAGATCGGGATGATCGAGGACGACCCGGACTGGAAGGTGTTCACCAATCTGATGTCCGCCCTGTATCGCCACCACCCCATCCGGGTGAGCGTGGCGGGCAGCGTGGAGTCCATCTCCCATATTACCGCCGAGACCCTGTATGCCTGCCACAAGGCATTTTATGACCCGGCCAACATGGTGCTGTGCGTGGCGGGGAATGTGGACCCAGCGCGCATCTGCGCCGCAGCGAGGGAGATCCTGCCGACCCAGGCGGGGCCCATCGCGGAGAAGGACTATGGTCCGGCGGAGCCGGAGACGGCCGCGGAACATCTGAAGGAGGAGAGAATGGCGGTATCCAGCCCGATCTTCCAGCTGGGGTATAAGGGGGACGCCCCGGAGAGAGGGGAGAAGGGCATGCGCCAGCAGCTGCTGGGTGAGCTGGCCTGCGAAGTGCTGCTGGGAAACTCCACGCCTTTGTATGCCCGGTTGTACCGGGAGGGGCTGATCAACCGCAATTTCAGCTATGGCTATGACGACGCACCGGGGTGCGCTTTCCTGGCCGCCGGCGGCGAGTCCAGGGATCCCGAGGCCGTCCGGGACGCGGTGGAGGCGGAGGCCCGCCGCATTGACCGGGAGGGAGTGGATCCCGCGCTTTGGGAGCGGGTGAAGAAGGGCGTCTACGGGGGAAAGATGCGTGGGCTGAACTCCTTCGAGAACCTGTGTATCGGCCAGGCCCAGAGCTTCTTTGGCGGCTGGGATTTCCTGCGTTTCCCGGAGGTGTTTGCCGGCATCCGGAAGTCGGAGGTGGAGGCGCTGATCGCCCGCTGGGTGGTGCCGGAGCGCACCGCCCTGTCGGTGGTCCGTCCGGGGGAGGCGCAGGCATGACCAATGTCGTCACCTTCCCCGGCCTGGGGCTGGAATTCACCTTGAACCGGGTGGCCTTTTCGGTCTTTGGCCACCCGGTGTACTGGTATGGCATCATCATCACCTGCGGGCTGCTGCTGGCAGTGGCGCTGTGCTGCCGGTGGGCTCCCCGCTATGGGACCAATACCGACCAGATCATTGACCTGATGATCTTTGCCGTCCCGGCGGCGCTCATCGCCATCCGAGCCTACTATGTGATCTTCAATCTGGGGATGTTCCTGAACGCAGACGGATCGCTGAACTGGGGAAAGGTCATCGATTACCGGGACGGGGGAGTTGCCATCTATGGGGCCATCATCTCCTCCGCCATCGTGCTGCTGATCTTCAGCCATGTGAAAAAGCTCAGCTTTCTGTCCTTTGCAGATCTGGGCGTGCAGGGGCTGCTCATCGGACAGCTCATCGGCCGGTGGGGCAACTTTATGAATGTGGAGGCCTATGGCGGGGTCACCGACCTGCCCTGGCGGATGTGCTCAGAGAAGATCGCGCAGGAACTGCTGAACCAGGGACTGGTGGACACTGCAGGCTATCAGGCCGTCCTGGACGGGACTCTTGGCGTCCATCCTACATTTTTTTATGAGTCGGCCTGGAATTTCGTGGGGCTGATCCTCATCTACTGTGTGGGCCGCTGGGCCAGGAAATATGATGGGGAGTGCTTTTTGCTGTACCTGTGCTGGTATGGCCTGGGCCGCTTCTGGATCGAGGGGCTTCGTACAGACAGCCTGTACCTCTTTGGCTGGGAGCTGTTCGGCGTGCCCATCCGGGTGTCCCAGCTGGTGGCGGGGGTGTGCTTTGTTGTGGCGGGCGCGCTGCTGATCTACAACCGTTTTCGCCCCCACGACCCCGCAAAGATGTATGTGAACCGGCTGGCGGCCCAGCGCACTCAGGAGACGCCGGCACCACAGGCGGCAGAGGATTCAGAGAGCGAAAGAGAGGAGAAATGATATGTCCATTGTGATCGATGGAAAGGCGTTGGCCGCCAAGGTAAAGGCCCAGGTGGGCGGAGAGGTGGCGGAAATGTCCGCCAAGCCCGGCCTTGCGGTGATCATTGTGGGAGATAACCCTGCCTCCCGGGTCTATGTGGATGGGAAAAAGAGAGACTGTGCGCAGTGCGGCATCTACAGTGAGGAGTATGCCCTGCCTGCCCAGACCACCCGGCGGGAGCTGCTGGGGCTCATCGGTGAACTCAACGGCCGGGAGGACATTGACGGCATCCTGGTGCAGCTTCCGCTCCCGCGTCCGGAGGATGAGCGGGAGGTGCTGCTGGCCATCGATCCGGACAAGGATGTGGACGGATTCCACCCTGTGAATGTGGGGCGGCTGGTGACCGGCGAGCCGGGATTTCGCCCCTGTACCCCCGCCGGGGTGATGCGGATGCTGGACGAGTATGGAATCCACCCGGAGGGACGGCACTGCGTGATTCTGGGCCGGTCCAACATCGTGGGGAAACCCCAGGCGCTGATGATGCTGGAGCGCAACGCCACGGTGACGGTGTGTCACTCCAGAACGCCGGATCTGGCGCGCTACTGCCGCGCGGCGGACATTCTGGTCAGCGCCGTGGGCCGCCGCGGACTTGTCACCGCAGATATGGTAAAGGAGGGGGCCGTGGTCATCGATGTGGCCATGAACCGCAATGAGGCTGGGAAGCTGTGCGGAGATGTGGACTATGATGCCGTGGCAAAGAAAGCCTCGCACATTACCCCGGTGCCGGGAGGTGTGGGGCCCATGACTCGGGCCATGCTGATGGTGAACACCCTTCAGGCAGCGCGGCTGCATGGGAAAAACTGAGACGGATATCTTTTCAGGGCGGGAGACACGCAGGTGTCCCCCGCCTCTTTTTATGCCCTGTAGGGTCATAGTTTGGGACAACCCCACATAGAATGGGACAAACACAAAGGAGGGGGACGCCATGCCAGGGAACTGGGAGGGACAATTTGAACAGGCGGCGGCTCTGCTGCCCCGCCCGCTGCGCCAGGGATTGTTTACCCTGCCCCAGAGCCAGAAGGAGCGGGTCGAGGAGATCCGCCTGCGGGTGGGCAGACCGGTGTCGCTGAACCTCGGAGGGCGGGAGACAGACATACCCGGAGGAGGGACTGTGACAGAGGGGGACCTGCGCCTGGTACTGGAGATGGCCAGCCAGGCCTCAGTCCACACAGTATTGGATAAGATCCGCAGCGGTTTTGTCACCATCGCCGGCGGTCACCGAATGGGGATCTGCGGGACCGTGGTGGCGCGGGACGGCACGGTGGAGTCGGTGCGCCATCTCACCTCCCTGGCCATCCGTGTGGCGAAGGAGGTGAGGGGAGTTGCGCAGCCGCTGCTGCCGCAGCTGATCGAAGGGGGAAAGCCGCTGAGCACCCTGATTATCTCTCCGCCCGGTATGGGCAAGACCACCCTGCTGCGGGATTTGATCCGCCTGCTGTCTCAGGGGGCGGGGACGGATCCCATGCGTGTTTCGGTGGTGGACGAGCGGGGCGAACTGGCGGCGGTGTACCGGGGGATTCCACAGATGGACCTGGGGCCCCACACCGACATCCTGGACGGCTGTCCCAAGGCGGAGGGGCTGATGATCCTGCTGCGGGGGATGAATCCCCAGGTTCTGGCGGTGGACGAGATCACTGCCCCGGGAGACCTCCGGGCGCTGATGGACGCGGCGGGGTGCGGAGTCAGCCTGCTTGCCACCGCTCACGGGAGCTCGCTGGCGCAGCTGCGCCAGCGCCCCCTGTACCGTGCAATGCTGCGGGAGGGACTGTTTCAGCGGGTGGTGTCGATTTGCAGCGAGGGGGGACAGCGGCACTATCAGGTGCTGGCGGCGGAGGCTGCGTCATGACCAAACTGGCAGGCGCCTTCCTCCTGGCGGCGGCATGTCTGGGAGCCGGCATGCTGGCTGCGCAGCGCCTCCGTGGGAGGGTGCGGCTGCTGCGGCAATTCGAGGGGGCGTTGGAGCGAATGGAGCGGGAGCTGGCATATACGGCCACAGAACTGCCGGAGCTTCTGGAGAAGCTGTCCGGGCCTGACGGAGCGGGGGCGTTTTTCCGTGCGTGCGCCCAGGGACTGCGCGGCCCGGACCGGCCGCCGCTGAGGCGCCTGTGGCACGAGGGGCTGAGACGGCTTCCCGTCCCCCTGCGGGAGGGGGAGCTGGAACTGCTGGAAGAGGCGGGCCACATCCTGGGCCAGTATGACAGCGCAGGGCAGTGTGCCGCGCTGAAGCGCATCCGCGGGGAACTGGCAGTGGCCCGCCGGGACGCGGAGCTGGAACGGGACAGGCTGACCCGGGTCTACTGCACGGTGGGCGGAACGGCGGGATTGTTTTTGATGATTTTACTTAGTTGAAGGCGGGAGCGATCGAAATGGAAGTGGATCTGATCTTTAAGATCGCCGCCATCGGAATCTTAGTGGCAGTACTGAATCAGGTGCTGCTCCGGTCCGGGCGGGATGAGCAGGCGATGATGACGACCCTGGCCGGTCTGGTGGTGGTGCTGATGATGGTGGTGGAGCAGATCAGCGCTCTGTTTGATCTGGTCAAGGACCTGTTTCAGCTCTGAACCATGGAGAAAGCGGTGGAACTGGCCGCAGTGGCACTGATTGCAGTGATATGCGGCACAGTACTGCGGCGCGGCGTGTCCGAGCTGGCCGTTGTCCTGTCGCTGACGGCAGGCGCAGTGCTGCTGGCCGCTCTGTCGGACGAGCTGGCGGAGCTGAAGGACCGTGTGCTGGGTATGATGCAGTCCGCCGGACTGGATTTGACTTTGATGGGGCCAGTCCTGCAGGCGGTGGCCATTGCGGTAGTGACCAGGGTAGCGTCGGAGATCTGCCGGGATGCCAAAGAGAGCGGGATCGCCGCCGTGCTGGAGCTGGCGGGGACCGTGCTGGTGCTGATTACGGCGCTGCCGCTGATGGAACTTGTACTGGAAGGAATCGGGGGGATCTTGTGAGGAGATGGATCCTTGTGCTGCTGATGGTGATTCCCGCGCTGGTGCTGCCCGGCCTGGCCAGCGGGCCGGAGGAGGCTTACAGCGACCAGGTAGAACAAGTATACCAGGCGGCGGGGGAGTATGGCGACGACCTGGACCCATCAGAGGGCCTGAGTCTGGAGACGGGGCTGGCGTCTCTGGCGGAGCGAGTGCGGAATCAGATGAAGGAGGTGGTGGCCGATGTGGCGGGCAGCTGCGTGCGCCTGCTGGCGGTGGTGCTGTTGTGCGGCCTGGTGGCGGAGAGCTTTTCTCCGGCGGGAGGAGACCGGATGGGGGTGGTGCGGCTGGTGGGGGTCATCTCCATCACCGCCATTGCGCTGTCGGATACGGGAGAGCTTATCGGGCTGGGGCGGCAGACCATTGGGGAAATGGAGGCATTCTCTCATGCGCTGCTGCCCACGGTGGCCGCCCTTACCGCCGCGTCGGGCTCTCCGGCCGGGGCAGCGGCCAATCAGCTGGCGACGATGCTCTTTTCCAGCGTCCTGGTGACATTGATCGACGGACTGCTGCTGCCCATGGTCTACGCCTATGTGGCCTGCTGTGCGGCGGCGGCCGCCACGGGGAACGAAGGGCTCCGAAGAGTGGGGGGACTGCTGAAGTGGTGCATCACCGCTGTTTTGTCCGCGGTGCTGCTGGTGTTCGTGGGCTATCTCACCATCAGCGGTGTCATCGCGGGAAGCAGCGATGCCGTGACCGTCAAAACAGCAAAGCTGGCCCTGTCCGGTGTGGTACCCGTGGTGGGTGGGATCCTGTCCGACGCCGCGGAGACCGTGCTGGCAGGAGCTGGGGTGCTGAAGAGCACAGTGGGGCTGTTTGGCATGCTGGTGGTGCTGGGGATGTGTGTGGCGCCTTTTCTTCAGCTGGGCCTGCATTACATCGCCTATAAATGCACAGGGGCTCTGGCAGCAACTGTGGCGGACAGTCGGCTGACAGGACTGATCGACAACATCGGCGCGGCGTTTGGTCTGATTCTGGGGATGACGGGAGCCTGCGCGTTCCTGATGCTTATCTCCATGGTCTCCGCGGTCTCACTGGTGGTACGGTGATGGAGGGGCTGAAGATGTGGCTGCTGGCGATGACCGCGGCTGCGCTGCTGGCCGGCGCTGTGGAACAGCTCTGCCCGGACGGACCTGTGAAGCGGGCGGTGCGGCTGGTCTGCGGATTGGTGCTGCTGGTCACCATGCTGCGTCCTGCAGCCCAGCTGAGGGACCTGGCGTGGGGCGATCTGTTCTCCATGGAGCGGGAAGCCGCACAGGAGAGCGTGGAGCAGGGGACCCAGATGGGGGCGGAACAGATGTCTGCAATCATAGCGGAGGAGGCGGGCGCATATATTGTGGACAAAGCGGCCGAAATGGGAATCCAATGCGCGGCGCAGGTGTTTTGCAGCGAGACAGAGGAGGGCCTGATCCTGCCGCAGGCTGTGGAGGTGGCGGGGGAGATGACCGCGCAGCAGCGGCAGGACCTGACGGAACTGATCTCCGGGGAGCTTGGGATCCCGGCAGAGGAGCAGAGCTATCGGCAAGGAGGAGAGGAGTCGTGAAATGGAGAGAGTTCCCCTGGCGGCAATGGGCGGACAGGGGGAGGCATATCATTGGAAAATACAAATTCATTTTGTTGGTTTTTTTCGCGGGGCTGGTGCTTTTGCTCCTGCCATCCCCGGGCGGGGAAATCTCCGCCGCTCCGGCGGCAGCGGAGCATATATCCTTTGATCTGAGGGAACTGGAGGAAGAGCTGTCCCAGGCGCTGTCCCGGGTGGACGGGGCGGGGGAGGTCTCGGTGGTGCTGACTCTGCGCAGCGGAAGCCGGCAGATCCTGGCCCAGGATACCGAGACCGACCAGCGGGAGAGCAGCATTCAAACCAGTCAGACCACTGTGGTGATCTCCCAGGGGTCCGGAGTGGAGCAGCCGGTGATGCTCCAGGAGATTTACCCCACCTTTCAGGGGGCGCTGATCATTTGCGAAGGAGGGGATCAGCCATCGGTACAGCTGAAGCTGACAGAGGCGGTGTCCGCGCTGACGGGGCTGACCTCGGACAAAATTTCGATCTGTAAGGGAAAGTGAGGAAAACAGTATGAAGCTCTGGAAACGAAACGCCGTGGTGGCGGCCATCGTCCTGTTTGTCTGCGTGGCGGTGTATCTGAACTGGAATTACCCTGACGGTGTGGCAGATGTGGGAAAGACGCTGGGGGAGGCGACCCTGGTGGGGGGGCAGACCACAGATCCGCTGCTGGCGGACGGGGAGACCGCAGGCCAGGACGAGACCGGCGGAGAGGCCGCGGCGGAGAGCGGCAGTACCTATTTCGATGCGGCACGGCTCAACCGCCAGCAGGCGCGGGACAGCGCCCTGTCGCTTCTTCAGGATGCGGCCGCAGGGGAAGGAGCGGACCAGGAGACCATTGATCAGGCGAACCTGAGCATTCAGACCATGGCGGAGGACACGGTCACGGAGGCGCAGATCGAAAATCTGGTGATGGCAAAGGGGTATACCGATTGTGTGGCGTTTATCGGCGACGACAGCATCAGCGTGGTGGTTTCCGCGCCGGAGGCGGGACTGGGGGAGAGCGATACCGCCAGGATCACGGATATCGTCATGAGCGAGACAAACTTTACCGTGGAGCAGATCAAGATCATCGGCGCGGAATAAGCAAGAAAAACACGGGGAAAAAACAGGTTGTATTTTCCCAATTTTGTGGTACAATGTATCTCACAAAGATATGTACTGCAAAAAGGAGTGATTCCTGTGAGCGAGATGAAGGAATATATTTCCCGTGCGGACGAATTGGGAAACATCCATATCTCTGAAGATGTGCTGGCGGTGATCGCCGCGGCCGCCGCCCTGGAGGTGGAGGGAGTTCACGGATTGGCTGCCAACTTGGGCTCGGATCTTGCCGAATTGCTGGGGGGAAAGAAAAACCTGGCCAAGGGGATTCGGATCCAGGTGGCGGACCAGGCGGTGTCGGTGGATATCTCCATTGTTGTAAAGTATGGATATCTCATCCCTGATGTGGCCAAGGCGGTGCAGGACGCGGTGTGCAGCAGCATGGAGTCCATGAGTTCCCTGACGGTCACAGCGGTGAATGTCAATGTCAGCGGAATCTCTCTGGAGAGCGCCGGACACAAGGCGTGAGCTTACACATTGCAGAAACCTGGGAACGGAATGGCTTTACGCCATTCCGTTCTTTTCGTGCAAAAAGACGACCTGAATGTTGAAAAAGGGGTTTATTTTCAGGCGAAGACTGTATATAATGAATATCATCGCACATGGAGACGCGGCACATCGGATGAGATGCGGCCGTTGGCCGGCGCTCTGAGACGGAGGAAGAGAGATGACAAGAATCGTTGCGCGGGAAATCGCGGCACATCTGCTGTTCGAACTGGACTTTGGAAATCGGACGGCGGAGCAGGTGATGGAGCAGTCCCTGACCAGGGAGCATTTTCAGTCCCTGGCTCAGGAGGAGCCGCTTTACCGGGAATTCCCCAATGAGAAGCAGCTGGCATACATAAAGGAACTGGTGAAAGGGGTCTATGACCACGAGCCGGAACTGGACGAGTATATCTCCCGCTATGCCATTGGCTGGCGCTTTTCCCGCCTGCCCAGAATGGCGGTGACCGTGATGCGCTGTGCCATGTATGAGGTGCTGTACATGCCCCAGGTTCCCAATGCCGCGGCCATCAATGCGGCCCTGGAGATCGCCAAGGGGTATGAGGAGCCGGAGGTGGTCTCCTTTATCAATGGGATCCTGGGCACTTTTGTGCGTACGGAATTGCCGGACAGCCAGGACCGGCCGGCGCCTGCGGCGGATGAGGCGCTGTTCGAAGAAGAGACCGCGCCGGCGGACAAGCCCGACGGGAGTGAGACGGCGGAATGAGTTGTGCGCTTGGCTTTGACACCAGCAACTATACCACCTCTGCGGCGGTATTTGACGGAGCGAACGGCGTCAATGCAGGGCGGCTGCTGGATGTTCCGGAGGGGGCGCTGGGCCTGAGGCAGAGCGACGCCCTCTTCTCTCATGTGAAGCGGCTGCCTGCACTGGTGGAACAGCTGGCGGAGCGGGGGCTTCTGACGGGCATTGAAGCCGTGGGGGCCTCCACGGCGCCGCGGGAGGTGGAGGGCTCCTATATGCCGTGCTTTTTGGCGGGCAGCTCCCAGGCGCAGGTACTGGCCGCTGTGCTGGGGGTGCCGTTTTTCAGCTGCTCCCATCAGCAGGGGCATCTGGCGGCGGCGGCCTGGTCTGCTGGGCGGATGGATCTGCTGGATCAGCCCTTCCTGGCCTGGCATCTGTCCGGTGGGACCACCGAGCTGCTTCTGGTACATCCGGAGGGAGTCAATGTCCGGGCCCGGGCCATCGGCGGTACCAGCGATATTTCCGCCGGCCAGCTCATTGACCGCACGGGGCGGCTGCTGGGGCTGCCTTTCCCGGCGGGGAAGGCGCTGGACCAGCTGTATGGGCAGGCGGACACATGCCTGGAGTACCGGGTGAAGCTGAAGGGGCTGACCTTCTCCCTGTCTGGGATGGAGAATCAGGTGAAGCGGCTGCGTGAGGAGGGGGAGTCCCCCGCCAACATCGCTCGCTTTGCCATCGACACCATCGTGAATGTGGTCCTGCGGGCCACCCAGGCGGCGCAGGAGGAATACCCCGGCCTGCCGGTGCTGTGCTCCGGCGGAGTGGCATCCAACTCCCAGCTGCGCCGGGCCATGAGCGAAGTGTGCGGCGCGGTGTTCGCCCAGCCCCAGTACTCCACCGACAACGCCATGGGGGTGGCCATCCTGGCCCACCGCCAGTGGAAGGAGAGCCTGAGATGAATCCCGATATTCCCGTTCTGGGTGTCTCCCAGGTCAACCAGTATATCAAGGGCCTGATGGACCGGGACCAGCTGCTCTCTGGCCTGTATGTCCGGGGGGAGATCTCCAACTATAAATGCTATCCCTCCGGCCACCACTATTTCACCCTGAAGGACGGGGAGAGCGCCCTGCGCTGCGCCATGTTCCGGCGGGAGGCCGCGACAGGGCTGCGCTTCCGTCCGGAAAACGGGATGCAGGTCATCGCCCTGGGGAACATCGATGTCTATCCCCGGGAAGGACAGTATCGGCTGTACTGCAGGCGGCTGACCCCGGAAGGGGTGGGGGACCTGCAGGTGGCCTTTGAGCAGCTGAAGGAAAAGCTGCGCCGGGAGGGGCTGTTCGACCCTGGGCGGAAGAGGCCGCTGCCGGCCTACCCTGACCGGATCGCCCTGGTGACCTCGCCTGCGGGGGCGGCGGTACGGGACATGATCCGCATTCTGGGCGCCCGCTGGCCCATGAGTCAGGTATTGGTTCTGCCGGTACGGGTACAGGGAGAGGAGGCACCGGAGGAGATCGCCGCCGCCATCGCCTATGCCGACCGGGAAAAGCTGGCGGATCTGATCATCACTGGTCGGGGCGGCGGGTCCATGGAGGACCTGTGGGCATTCAACGATGAGCGGGTGGCACGGGCTATCTTCACCTGTGAGACGCCGGTGATCTCCGCCGTGGGCCATGAGCCGGATGTGACCATCGCGGACTTCGCGGCGGATGTGCGCGCGGCGACCCCTTCCAACGCAGCGGAGCTGGCGGTGCCCGACCAGAATGAGGTGTATGCGCTCCTGTCTCAGCTGAAGCACCGGATGGACAAGGCGATGGGCCGCCGGCTGGACACGGCCCGAAGCGCATGGACCCGCTGCCGGACCAGCCGGGCGCTGACCCGGCCGGAGGAGCTGTTCCAAAACCGGCGGATGGCGTTGGATGCTCAGGGCCTTCGGCTGGCCCATGCCCTGCAGAGAAAGACAGGGGAGGAGCGGGAGCGCTTTGGCCGTATGGCGGCCAAGCTGGATGCGCTGAGCCCCTTCAAGGTATTGGGACGGGGGTATGCCATCCCTCAGGATGAGCGGGGGAGAGTACTCACCTCTGCCGGAGCGGTGGCCCCGGGGGACAGACTGAATTTGACCATGGCGGACGGCGAGATCGGATGCGTGGTGGAGGAAAGCAGGTGCCGGTGATGGCGGAAAAAAAGTTGTCTTTTGAGGAGGCCATGGGCCGTCTGGAGCAGATCGTTGCCCAGCTGGAGCGGGGGGAGAGCACCCTGGAGGAGTCCCTGGCCCTGTTTGAAGAGGGGACCAAGCTGATGAAGCAGTGCGGGACCCTGCTGGACAAGGCGGAGCAGAAGGTGAATAAGCTCACTTCCTATACCCAGGGGACACAGGAGCCCTTTGCCGGGGAGGAGAACTGATGCAGGAGCGGTACGAAAGGGACAAGCAGCAGATCGAGCGGGCACTGCTGCAGGCCATAGCGCGGGACGAACATGTTCTGAACGGACTTTGGGAGGTCATGGAGTACAGTCTGCTGGCTGGGGGAAAACGGATCCGTCCGGTGCTGGTGCTGGAGTTCTGCCGGGCCGCGGGAGGACAGCCAGAGGCGGCACTTCCAGCGGCCTGTGCAGTGGAAATGCTTCACACCTATTCGCTGATCCACGACGATCTGCCCTGCATGGATGACGACGACCTGCGCCGGGGCAGGCCCACCAGCCATGTGAAATTTGGCGAGTGGAAGGCGCTGCTGGCGGGAGATGCGCTCCAGGCGGAGGCGTTTCGGATTTTGCTTTGCAGCGAAATGGCGGCAGACCGCCGGGCGGCGTGCGCCGCGCTGCTGGCCCGGGCCGCTGGAGTGCAAGGGATCTGCGGCGGACAGTATTTGGATCTGGAGGGGGAGGGACAGTCCCTATCCCAGGCGCAGCTTACCGAAATTCACCGGAGAAAGACCTGCTCCCTGCTCTCTGCCGCCTGCCAGATGGGGGTGGCTGCTGCCGGGGGAAATGAAGCTATGCAGGAGGCTGCGGACCGTTATGGCCAGGCGCTGGGCATGGCGTTCCAGATCCGAGACGACATGCTGGATGAACTGGGAAATCAGGGAAAGCTGGGGAAGCCCGTGGGATCTGACCGGGCGGAGGGAAAAACCACTTTTCTCACCCTGTATGGCCCGGAGCGGTGTCAGGCGCTTGTGGAGCAGCTGACGGCGGAGGCGAAGGAGTATGCCGCCCGCTTTGATGGCGGAGGCTTCTTAAGCTGGCTGGCCGACCAGCTGGCTGTGCGGGAGAGCTGACCGCGCCGGCTGATCTACGGATGCGAAACAGCACATATGGAAAGGAGAAACAGGACATGAATGTTGTGGAATTCCTGACCACCAATATGATCCTGAACCTGTCCATCGCGTCCTGGGCCATTGCCCAGGTGCTGAAGGGCCTGATCATTCTGATTCGGGAGCGCCGGCTGGACTTGGGACGGATGTTGGACGGCGGCGGAATGCCCAGCTCCCATTCCTCCTTTGTATGCACCTGCGCCACGGCGGTGGGGCGGATGTATGGCTGGAGCAGCCCGCTGTTTGCCATCGCCGCGGTGGTGGCCGTGGTGGTGATGTATGACGCATTCAATGTGCGTCAGGCGGCAGGGGAACAGGCGAAAGTGCTGAACTATATGATCCAGAATCTGGCGGAGCTGAACTCGGAGGAATTCGGCAAGGGACTGAAAGAATTGCTGGGCCACACCTTTCCTCAGGTGGTGGCCGGCGCGGTGCTGGGCATTGCGGTGGGATGGCTTGGCTGTGAGTGGTTCGTATTTTCCTGACGGCGCATGCAGGTTCAGAGAAGGGTGAATGGACTTGGAGCGAAAGCAGAGAGAGCTTGATCTGAAGCAGATTACCGACGCCCAGGCGGAGGAGCTGTGTCAGGAGCTGCGGGAGGAGATCATCAGCGTGGTCTCCCGCACCGGAGGACATCTGGCATCCAACCTGGGCGTGGTGGAATTTACTGTGGCGCTGCACCGGGTGTTTGATACCGGCCGGGACCGCCTGGTGTTTGATGTGGGCCACCAGTGCTACGCCCACAAGATGCTCACCGGCCGCCGGGGGCTGATGGAGACGCTGCGCAGTTTTGGCGGGATCTCAGGCTACCCCAAGCCGGGAGAGAGCGTCCATGACGCATTTATCGCAGGACATGCGTCCAATTCTGTGTCGGTGGCCACGGGGATGGCGCGGGCACGCACCCTGCTGAAGCAGGACTACCATGTCATCGCGCTGATCGGGGACGGCGCGCTCACCGGTGGACTGGCCTATGAGGGGCTGTCCGATGCGGGCCAGAGCAGCGAACCGCTGATCGTGGTGCTCAATGACAATGGGATGTCCATCACCAAAAATGTGGGGGGCGTGGCGCAGCATTTGGCACACCAGCGGTTGAAGCCGCAGTATCTGACCTTGAAAAAATACTACCGCAAAATCACCTCCTGGACGAGCCTGGGACGCCTGCTTTATCGTGGGACCCACCGGCTGAAGGAGATGATCAAGGACTCCATGCTGCCCTGCAGTATGTTCGAGGACATGGGATTTTCCTATCTGGGACCTGTGGATGGACACGATGTGAAGGGGCTGACCAAGCTGCTGCGCCATGCCAAGACCATCCAAGGGCCGGTACTGCTGCACATCAAGACCCAGAAGGGAAAAGGATATTACCCCGCAGAACTGGAACCGGACGAGTATCACGGCGTCTCCCAGTATGATGTGACCACCGGTCAGCCGTTGGGGCAGTCAAAGCAGAGCTTTTCCTCCAATTTTGGACAGACCCTGTGCAGCATGGCGGAGCAGGACGAGCGGATCTGTGCCATCACTGCCGCCATGCAGCCCGGAACCGGACTGGACGGTTTTGCCATGCGATTTTACCGGCGATTTTTTGATGTGGGTATCGCTGAGGGACATGCAGTGGCTATGGCCGCGGGCATGGCCAAGCAGGGGCTGATTCCGGTGTTTGCGGTCTACTCCTCCTTCCTTCAGCGGGGGTATGATATGCTCATCCACGATGTGGCCATCCAGCATCTGCATGTGGTGCTGGCAGTGGACCGGGCCGGGTTGGTGGGCGAGGACGGCGAGACGCACCACGGCATCTTTGATGTGGGATACCTCAGCACCGTGCCGGGTATGACCGTTCTGGCCCCGTCCAATTTCAAAGAACAGTCCCGAATGCTGAGACAGGCGGTGGAAGAGCTGGATGGGCCGGTGGCGGTGCGCTATCCCCGGGGTGGGGAGGGAGACTATCGCGAAGACTCCGGACCAGCGGCGGCAGTCTGTCTGCTGCCAGGCTCTGACCTGACTCTGGTGGGCTATGGCGTGATGCTCAACCAACTGCTGGAGGTGCGCAGGCTGCTGGCCGAGGACGACATCAGCAGCGAGGTGATCAAGCTCAACGATCTGACCCATCTGGACGATGCGCTGCTGTGCAGCTCTGTGCGAAAGACGGGCCGGCTTCTGGTGGCGGAGGACTGTGTCAGTCAGGGATGTGTGGGTCAGCGTATCGCCGCCCTGCTGGAGGAGCATGGCGTGCCATGTCGTATGACACTGTGCAATCTGGGGATGCGGTTTATCCCGCAGGGCACAGTGGCTCAGCTGCAGGAGTACTGTGGTCTCAGCGCGCAGCAGCTGTATCAACGGGCGAAGGAGATTTTTGTCAATGGGAAAAAAGCGGCTGGATGTGCTGCTGTTTGAGCGAGGGCTGGCGGCCAGCCGGCAGCGGGCGCAGGGGATCATCATGAGCGGGCTGGTCTATGTGGAGCAGCAGAAGGTGGACAAGGCGGGGGCGCAGATCGAAGAGACGGCGGAGATTGAGGTCCGGGGAAACGATTTGCCCTATGTCAGCAGAGGAGGACTGAAGCTGGAAAAGGCAATGCGGGAGTTCCCCATCTCCCCGAAGGGGAAGATTGCCATTGACGCCGGCGCCTCCACGGGGGGCTTTACCGACTGTATGCTGCAGAATGGCGCACAAAAGGTATACGCCGTGGATGTGGGATATGGACAGCTGGCATGGACCCTGCGGCAGGACCCGCGGGTGGTATGTATGGAGCGCACCAATGTGCGCTATCTTACCCGGGAGCAGATTCCTGAGCCGCTGGGCTTCGGAAGCGTGGATGTGTCCTTTATCTCTCTGCGCCTGATTCTGCCGGCGCTGCGTCCGTTGCTGACGCCGGGGGCGGACCTGATCTGCCTGGTGAAGCCGCAGTTCGAGGCGGGACGGGAACAGGTGGGGAAGAAAGGCGTGGTGCGGGATCGCACCGTCCACCTGGAAGTGCTGGAGCGCTTTTTGAACTATGCCGGGGAGACGGATTTTGCTGTAAAGGGAATGACATTTTCACCCGTGAAAGGCCCCGAGGGGAATATTGAGTATCTGGGCTGGCTCCAGGCGGGCGGTGAGTCGAGCTGGAACGGCGACCTGCGGGAGCTGGTGGAGCAGTCCCACGATGAATTGGAGGGTGGACATCCATGAAGATTGTACTCAGTCCAAACCCATATCGCGACCGTGGACTGCGGGCGGCCCAGAGTGCAGAGCGCATTCTGCGTGAGGCGGGGGCGCAGACCAGGATCTGTCTGCCCTTTGACCTGGATGGAAACAGCAAGATCGAACTGCCCCGCAGACTGAAATTTTTTGATCTTGCCCAGGAGATCGTGAATGCGGACCTGCTGATCTGCTTTGGCGGAGACGGGACCATCCTCCACGCCGCCAAAGTGGCCAACGCCCATCAGGTGCCGATCCTGGGTGTGAATATGGGCAGCGTGGGCTTCATGGCCGAACTGGAACACGGGGAACTGTCTCTGCTGAATAAAGTGGCTGCCGGCGAGTTTTCCGTCGAAGAGCGGATGATGCTGGATGTAACGGTGCAGCGCGGCGGCCGGAAGATCTATCAGGACATTGCACTGAATGATGTGGTGATTACCAAGGGTTCCATTGCCCGGATCATCGAACTGACTGTCTCCGCAGATGAGGTGCTCATCTCGGATTTTTCCGGAGACGGGATCATCATCAGCACCCCCACGGGCTCTACCGCCTATTCCATGTCTGCGGGCGGGCCCATCGTGGAGCCCACCGCGGAAAACATTGTGGTCACGCCGATCTGCGCGCACTCCATGTCTGCAAAGAGCATGGTGCTGGATGCACGGCGGGTGGTGACCGCCAAGATGGGCTATATGACCCGAAAAACCGCATACCTCTCTGCCGACGGAGGGAAATCCTTCAAACTCAGCGGCGGGGATGTGGTACGGATCCAGCGTTCACAACAGGTGACACGACTGGTCCATGTGACCGGACGCACCTTTTACGAGGTATTAAATCACAAATTAGGAGGTAGATCCTGATGAAAGGCACACGCCAGGCAGAAATCCTTCAGATCATTTCCGAACAGGAGGTAGAGACCCAGGAGCAGCTTCTGGAGGAATTGAAGAAGCGAGGCATTTTTTCCACTCAAGCCACTATTTCCCGGGATATTAAGGAGCTGCGGCTGGTCAAGGAGCTGTCAGCTGCTGGAAATTACCGGTATGCGGTATCGGTCCAGAAAAACAGCTATAACGAGGCGGGGCGGCTGCGCAATATTTTCAAAGAAGGAGTCACCTCCTTTGAGATGGCGCAGAACATCATCGTGGTGAAGACCATGCCCGGTCTGGCCTCGGCGGCCTGCGCCGCCCTGGACGGGATGGGCATCGACACCATGCTGGGAAGCCTGGCGGGAGACGATACCGCCATTCTGGTGATGCGCAGCAGCGAGGCAGCGGAGGCCCTGTGCGATGAGATCCACAAGATGATGCGCTGAAGCCGCATCAGAAAGGAGGGGAGGACATTGCTCACCCTGCTCCATATCGAGAATATCGCACTGATCGAATCGGCGGACATCCAGTTCACACCGGGGTTCAATGTCCTAACCGGAGAGACGGGAGCGGGCAAGTCCATTGTGGTGGACTCCATTGGCGCGGTCATCGGAGACCGTACCTCCCGAGACCTGATCCGCACCGGTGCATCTTCCGCCCTGGTCAGCGGGGTGTTTTCCCAGATTCCTGTACTGCCCTGGCTGGAGGAAAACGGCATTTCGCCGGACGAGGAGGGCTGCCTGCTGCTCCAGCGGGAGCTCCACCCCGACGGGAAGAACAGCTGCCGGATCAACGGCCGGCCGGTCACCGTATCCCAGCTGCGGGAGCTGGGACACCAGCTTCTGAATATTCATGGGCAGCACGAGGGACAGCAGCTGCTGGATGAGGGATGCCACATCGACTACCTGGACAGCTTCGGCGGGCTGCTCCCCCTGCGCCAGCGTTTCCGGGAACGGTTCGAGGCGGTACAGGCCACCCGCCGGTCCATTCAGGCGCTCCAGATGGATGAGGCGGAAAAACAGCGACGCGTGGATACCCTGACCTATCAGATCGGCGAGCTGGAACGGGCTGAGCTCCGCCCCGGGGAAGAGGAAGAGCTCAGCGCCCGGCGGAATATTCTGCGCAACGCCGGAAAGCTGATGGAGGCAGTGGGGGAGGCCTGCTATGCGCTGATGGGGGACGAGGACAGAAGCGGCGCAGCGGCCGATTTGGCGGAAGCAGAACAGGCTCTGCGCGGCGTGGCCCGGGTGGAAGAGCGGATCGCCGATCTGGCGGAGAAGGCCGCCCAGGTCCGCTTTGCAGCGGACGAGCTTTCCGAGCAGTTACAGGATCTGCGGGATGAATTTGAGTTCTCTCCTGAGGAACTGGACCGGGTGGAGGGTCGTCTGGATGTCCTCTATCGCCTGAAAAAAAAGTATGGAAGCACGGTAGAGGAGATGCTGTCCTTCCTGGAGAATTGCCGGGAAGAACTGGCGCGCATCCAGGATTCGGACGACTCTCTTCAACGGCTGGAAAGGAAACTGAAGGAGGAGCTGGAGGATGCACGGGCACTGGCAGCGGAGCTGACGGCATCCCGCATCAAGGCGGCAGAGGGACTGAAGGCGCGGATCGAGAGTGAGCTGGCCCAGTTGGATATGCCCAAGGTGCGCTTTGAGGCGGAACTCACACCGCTGGGCGGCGAGCTTGGACTGGATCAGACAGGGGCGGACAAGGTGCAGTTCCTCATGTCCGCCAACACCGGCGAGGCGCTCAAGCCCATTCAGAAGGTGGCCTCCGGCGGCGAACTGGCCCGCATCATGCTGGCCATGAAAAATGTGCTGGCGGAGAATGATCAGATCGCCACCCTGGTATTCGATGAGGTGGACACGGGAGTGTCCGGCCGGGCGGCCCAAAAGGTGGCCCGAAAGATGGCCGCGGTATCCCGGCACAAACAGGTCCTCTGTGTCACCCATCTGCCCCAGATCGCTGCCATGGCGGATTCCCATTTTTCTGTGGAAAAAGGAGAAAGCAAGGGAAGAACCTTTACAGAAGTGACCCTGCTGGCTGAGCCGGAGCGCCGGACGGAGCTGGCCCGGCTGACCAGCGGCTCTGCGGTGACGGCCAGCGCGCTGGAGAATGCGGGAGAGATGCTGGACGAGGCGCGGCAGTTTCGTGAGAGTCTGGCAAAAGAGGGTTGACAAATACAGCGCAATCTCCTATAATCATGGCGATATGTCACTGCGACGATAGAGAGAGTATCGGGATCCGGTTCTGGAAAGAGAGCCCTCGGCTGGTGGAAGAGGGAGAGGACGGCCCCGAGAAATACACTCAGGAGCAGATACCCAAACGGCGTGTTCCGCTTAGTAGGCGTATTCGGGTCCCGCCCGTTACTGCGGGGTCAAGTCACAGACTTGCTGAGGCTGTACCTGCAAGGGTGCGGCGGATGCAGAGGTGGTACCGCGAATTTTCGCCCTCTGTCCCTAAATGGGGAGAGAGGGCGTTGCTTTTTCGGAGGGAGGTGATCCGGCGGTGACAGAGCGGCAGAAGGGGACCCTGTGCGTATTTTTGGCCGCTGTGCTGTACAGCATCGGGGGGCTGTGCATCAAATTGATTCCCTGGAACGGGATGTCCATCAACGGGGGGCGTACCGCTATCGCCCTGGTGGTCATCGGCGGTTACCTTCTTCTCACCCGGCACCGTCCTCGAATGAACCGCTGGATTCTGCTGGGAGCGCTGGCGGTATGCGGCACCAACATCCTGTTCGCGGTGGCCAACAAGATGACCACGGCAGCCAACACCATTGTGCTGCAGTTTACCGCCCCTATCTTTGTGCTGCTGTTCACTGTTGCGCTGTTCCATAAAAAGCCAAAGCGGCTGGATCTGATCACCTGTGGAGTGGTGTTCGGGGGGATCCTTTTCTTCTTTCTGGACAGCCTGTCTCTGGGAGGCGGATTGGGAAATCTGCTGGCCCTGCTGTCCGGGGTGTCCTATGCCGGGGTATTCCTCCTCAACGACATGCCGGACAGTGATCCCATCTCCTCGGTTTTCTGGGGGGATGTGATCTCGGCGGTGGCCGGACTGCCATTTATTGTACAGGAAACTGACTTTACACTTCGGACCATGACAAGTCTGGTGGTGCTTGGTGTGTTTCAGGTGGCGCTGGCCTATATTCTGATGTGCATTGGACTAAGGACCACGCCGGCGGTGACCGCCAGTCTGGTCTCGGGGATTGAACCAGTGCTCAATCCCATCCTGGTGGCGGTATTTTATGGGGAGCACATGGGGCCCTTCGCCTTGGCGGGGGCCGTGATCGTCATCGGTGCGGTGGTGCTGTACAATGTGCTCCGGGCCAGACAGGAAACACGGGAATTGCAGGAAACGGAAGAGTCTTTTTATCACCAGCGCTCGTGACCAGCGAAAATGGTAATATTTAAAACAGAAAGGAACAAAAACGATGACACTGTACGATGAACTGACGGCCCGGGGCCTGATCGCCCAGGTCACCAACGAGGAAGAGATCCGCGAGATGATCAACAACGGAAAGGCCACCTTCTACATCGGCTTTGACTGTACCGCGGACAGCCTCCATGTGGGGCATTTCATGGCATTGTGCCTGATGAAGCGGCTGCAGATGGCGGGTAACCGGCCCATCGCCCTGATCGGCGGCGGCACCACCATGATCGGGGATCCCTCCGGCAGAACGGATATGCGGAAGATGCTCACCAAGGAAGACATCGACCACAATGCCGCCTGCTTCAAGAGACAGATGGAGCGATTCATCGACTTCTCTGATGGGAAGGCGCTGATGCTCAACAACGCCGATTGGCTGTTGGACCTCAATTATATTGAACTTCTGCGGGAGGTGGGCGCCTGCTTCAGCGTGAACAATATGCTTCGGGCGGAGTGCTACAAGCAGCGCATGGAGAAGGGACTCTCCTTCCTGGAGTTCAACTATATGATCATGCAGTCCTACGACTTCTACTACATGTTCCAGCACTACGGCTGCAACATGCAGTTCGGCGGAAACGACCAGTGGTCCAATATGCTGGGGGGTACCGAGCTGATCCGCCGGAAGCTGGGCAAGGACGCCCATGCCATGACCATCACGCTGCTGCTGAACAGCGAGGGAAAGAAGATGGGCAAGACCGCCGCCGGTGCGGTGTGGCTGGACCCAAACAAGACTTCCCCCTATGACTTCTACCAGTACTGGCGCAATGTGGATGACGCCGATGCGCTCAAATGCATCCGGATGCTCACCTTCCTGCCGCTGGAGCAGATCGACGAAATGGAGAAATGGGAGGGCAGTCAGCTGAACCAGGCCAAGGAGATCCTGGCCTATGAGCTGACCAAGCTGGTCCACGGTCAGGAGGAGGCGGACAAGGCTCAGACCGCCGCCAAGGCCCTGTTCGTGGGGGGCGGTGACATGAGCAATGTGCCCGCCACCACCCTCACCGAGGCGGACCTGACCGACGGGAAGATCGGCCTACTGGACCTGATGATAAAGTGCGGCTTGGCACCCTCCAAGAAGGAGGCCCGCCGGCTGGTGGAGCAGGGGGGCGTGGAGGTCAACGGCCAGAAGGCCGCCGACGCCACCGCCGCCTTTACAAAGGAGGACCTGGCGGGGGATGGCCTGATGCTGAAGAAGGGCAAGAAGGTGTTCCACAGAGCTGTGGCACAATGAACTGGATGACAGACAAACGATCAAAAGAAATGGGAAGGGCGGAGCCAGGCTTCGCCCTTCCCATTTCCTGGAGGAGGAAACTGAGATGCTGAATATGGAAGAATGGATGGCTCTTTATCAGGAGACAATGCTGCGTTGCTTTGGAGAGAGGGTGCGGTTCATTGGCCTGCAGGGCAGCCGGGCAAGGGGAGAGGCGTCGGAGAACAGCGACATCGATGTGGTGCTGCTGCTGGACCGGCTGGCGCCGGAGGACCTGGAGAAATACCGCCGGGCGGCGGCAGGGCTGCCCCGGCGGGAGCTGCTGTGCGGCTTCGTCTCCGGGGTGTCCGAGTTGAAAAACTGGGAACGGGGAGAGCTGTTCCAGTTCTACTATGACACGACCCCGGTGCTGGGGCGGTTGGAAGAGGTGATTACACCGCCCGGCAGAGAAGATGCCGCCCGGGCGGTATTGGCGGGGAGCTGTGCCATCTATCATCTGTGCGTCCATAATGGACTTCATGGGCGGGAGCTGCCGGTGCTTTACGGGGCGGCCAAGAGTGTGCGCTGTGTGCTCCAGGCGGAATACTTTCTTGCGGACGGCGTATTTCTCCGCCGCCGGGAGGAACTGGAGGCACGGCTCTCCCCGGAGGAGACCCGGGTGTGGAAAGCGGTGACGGGCAGGGAGGAGGACCTGGACGATATCACCGCTCTGCTGCTGCATTGGAGCGGCAGGCTGATCCGCACCTGCGGTACATGGGGATCGGGGGAACCGCATATTTCCGAAAGCCGTTGAAGGCTTCAGCATCAAGTCCTCCCGCAGATTTTCCCTTGCGAGATCGAGGAGCATGCGCCAAATGATCGGTCTTCCAATCCGCCAAAAATTTTCCGGCAGGGTGTGACAAAACAGCCGCTGCAATCGTATTTAGAGTGAGAACACCAGGCGGAGACAGCCTCCGCGCAGAAAGATAGGGAGGTGTCCGATGGAAAGAACGCAGTTCAACGATGCCGTACACCGGTATCAGGACATGGTATATCGGATCGCCCTGCACCACCATGCCAATCCTGCCGATGCGGAGGATGCCGTGCAGGAGGTCTTTCTGCGCCTGTTTACCCGGGAAAAGGGATTTGAGAGCGGAGAGCATCTGCGGCGCTGGCTGATCCGGGTGACGGTGAATGTCTGCCGGGACACCCTGAAGAGCGCATGGCGGCGGAATGTTCCCCTGGATTCGGTGGGGGAATTGCCCGCCTTTGAGCAGCCGGAGCAGCGGGAGCTGTACCAGGCGGTGATGGCCCTGCCGGAGCAGGACCGGACCGTGCTGGACCTGTTTTACTACGAGGAGCTCACCACCAAAGAGATCGCAAGGCTGCTGCATATCCGGCAGACCACGGTGACGACACGGCTGTCCCGGGCTCGGGAGAGACTGAAGCGGCAATTGAAGGAGGCGTGGCAGGATGACGAATCGTGAATTCTACCGGCGGACCTTTTCCCAGCTGCACTCATCCGCAGAGCTGAACTGGGAGGCATTTGCATGCATGACGCGGCGGAAAGCGCGGCGGGGCACCATCCGCCGGGCCGCGGTGATCGCTGCGGGGGTGGCTGTGCTGGCGGCGCTGAGCACGGCGGCGGTGGCTACCGGCCTGTTCGGGTTGGGCCGGTTCCTGATGGGAGAACAGGCGCGTTTTGAGGTTCCGGATGGAAACGGGGGTATGGTACAAGAGCAGTCCTATGCCATCACCCTCCAGGGCTATTCCGACACCCCGGAGAGCCGGGCCAAGGCCGAGTGGGAGCGCTGGCTGGCGGGCTATGACCCGGACAAGGCGATCCTGGAGTGCATCGGCAACGAGCCGGTGGGCCCCTTCAGCCCCTACGACAGCTACTATAATATATACACCCAGGAGATGGCGAATGAGCTGGAGGAGATCGCGGAGCGCCACGGCCTGAACCTCCACACCGGCATGACGCTGCTGGAGGATCCCCAGGAGCTGTTCCAGGAGACGGGAGGGGACTTCCTGGGTCCCAACACCGCCTATACCGCCTATCTGTACGAGGACGGGACCTTCGCCTTTGACGGAGAGATGGACCGGCGGGGCGGTGATGTTTCCATTCAGTTCATGCGGTGTGTGAAAGGGACGCTCACCGATGTGATGCTGGTGGTGGGGGAGCCCTCCCTGTTTGAGAGCTGGGAGTACCGCTCGGCCTGCGGCATCCCGGTGACCCTGGCCCTGGGCCCTCATAAGGGGCTGCTGCTGGCAGAACTGGCGGACTGCTACATCTCGGTGAACATCCTCATGGGAACAGAGGGGGAGGACGGACTGACTCCGGCTGATTTGGAGGCCTTTGCCGACAGCCTGGATCTGACCCTGCTGACCCCGGTAAAGGCCCCGGAGATACCAGATTCGGCGGAAGAGGAGCCGTCCTCCTGGCCTGCTCCGGAGGAGGATGCCATCTACCTTCAGACCGGCATCCAGGAGGCGGCGGCCCAGCGATTCTTCTCTCAGTTTGCCCTGGCTGTGGAAACGAGGGATGTGTCTGCCCTGGCCGACATGCTCTGTCTGCCCATGGAACTGGAGACGGGGGATGGAGAGCGAACCACCATCGCAGCGGAGGAGGATCTGTACCGCTGCTTCGACACGATCTTCAGCCAACAGATCGTGGATGCCATTCAGCAGAACCGGTATACCCGGGAGCGGGCGGATCTCTATGCCCACGGCGGCATGGTGGGGCTGGGGACTGCCGGGGAGATCTGGTTCGGTTTGGCGGAGGACGGGGATATCCGGGTCTTCACGATCCAGCAGGGGGACGGAGGCATGGCTCTACGCCGGTCCGCTCAGGGCATTTCCGACGGCCCCTGGGCGGGAGAGTAGACGGATTCGAATACCGGAGATACGGCATCGAACTTCCAGCTGCTGGAAGGGGAGCGCTATATGTTCGTCAAGAAGAGACCGGCGTCAGACAAAACTGCGGAGCCCCGGCCAAAGCCGGGGCTCCGCAGTTTTTTAAGAATGTCATAAGAGAAGGGGGAGAGGAATGCACCAACCGGTCATCCGACGATATGGCTCATGTCATAGAGGCCAGGAGAGCCGACCCCGGCCAGGAACTTGGCGGCGGCCAGGGCGCCTTGTGCGAAGATCTCCCGGGACATGGCGGTGTGCTTCAGCTCAATGACCTCGTCATGTCCGGCGAAGATCACCTCGTGGACCCCCACGATGGTCCCGCCCCGCACAGAGGAGATGCCAATCTCCCGGGAATCCCGGGGCTGGCGGACGCTGTGCCGGTCGTAGACATAGCGGGTCTCGTGAGGGCAGGCCTCGGCGGCGGCGTCGGCCAGCAGCAGGGCGGTGCCGGAGGGGGCGTCCAGCTTTTTATTGTGGTGGCGCTCCACGATCTCGATGTCATAGCGGTCACCCAGTATGGACGCCGCCTTCTTCACCAGTTCTATCACCACATTGATGCCGAGAGACATGTTGGCGGAGCGGAAAATGGGCACCTCCCGGGCTGCCGCACCGATCTGGGCCAGCTGCTCGGGGGAGTAGCCGGTGGTGGCCAGGACCAGAGGAATGTGACGGGATACGGAGAAGTCCAACAGGCCATCCAGAGCGGCGGGGTGGGAGAAATCGATGACCGCATCCGCTTCCCCGGTAAACTGGGCAGGCGAAGAGAACACGGGATAGGGGAGCTGGTCCCCCTGGCCCAGGACATCAAAGCCGGCGGCGACCTCCACCTGGGGGTCCTCCCGGCACAGGGCGTCCACCACCCGGCCCATGCGGCCATTGCAGCCGGAGATAACGATGCGGATCATAGAAGCGGGCTCCTTCCTGTCTTCTTTTGAGATCACAGCTGAGCGTTACCGGAGAGAGGACTCAGCCCTTCAGCAGCCCCATGCGCTCCATGGAAGCGCGGAGGATTTTTTCGTTTTCGGGAGAGATGTCGCACAGGGGCAGACGCAGGGGACCGGCCTCCATCCCCAGCAGGTTCATGGCCGCCTTGATGGGGATGGGGTTGACCTCGATAAACAAGGCGTCGATGAGGTCCATGTACTGGATCTGGATGCGGGAGGCCGCCTCAAAGTCGTTTTCCAGACAGAGATGGGACATCTTCACCATCACCTCGGGGGCGATGTTGGACACCACCGAGATGACCCCCTTGGCGCCCAGCGCCATCATGGGCACCACCTGGTCGTCGTTGCCCGACCAGATGTAGAAATCGTCGGGGCAGAGGAAACGGGTGTGAGCCAGGAGGGAGAAGTTGCCGCTGGCCTCCTTCACGCCGTTGATCTTGGGATTCTGGGACAGGATCTGATAGGTCTCCGCCTTGAAGGAGACGCCGGTGCGTCCGGGGACATTGTAGAGAATGATGGGCAGGTCCACCCGGTCGGCGATATACTCATAGTGCTTGATAAGGCCGGTCTGACTGGCTTTATTGTAGTAGGGCGTCACATGGAGCAGCGCGTCCGCCCCGGAATCCTGGGCGTGCTGGGAGAGGTAGACGGCGGCAGAGGTGTCATTGCTGCCCGCGCCGGCGATGACCTTTACCCGGTGGTCCACCCGCTTGACGCAGTATTCCACGGCGGCGATGTGCTCCCGGATGGACATGGTGGCGGATTCGCCGGTGGTGCCGCAGACGCACACCGCGTCCACCCCGGCCTCAATCTGCCGGTCGATGAGCCGGCCGAAGGCGTCATAATTGATGTTCCCGTTCTGGTCAAAGGGGGTGACCAGGGCGGGACAGGAACCGGTGAAGACTGGAGTCCGCATGATATGCACCCTTTCTTGGAATTAGGAATTATTTTATACCTGAAAACTTTGCGGTTTTGAGATAGGAGATAGGAGATGGGAGATAGGAGTTTTGGTGTCCGGCGCAGCCGGACTTTTAGATGCGCGCTCCGCGCGCTCCATCACTCCTAACTCCTCATTCCGAATTCCTAACTGGACCGCAAATTTATTTGCGGTCCATATACCCCTCGGCGCACAGCAGCTCCGCCAGCAGGACGGCGCCGCCTGCGGCGCCCCGGAGGGTGTTGTGAGAGAGAGAGACGAATTTATAGTCGTACTGGGTGTCGGGGCGCAGCCGGCCGATGGAGACCGCCATGCCGCCCTCCAGCTCCCGGTCCAATTTGGTCTGGGGCCGGTCCGGCTCCTCAAAGTAATGGAGGAACTGCTTGGGGGCGGTGGGCAGGCCCAGCTGCTGGGGCAGGCCGCGATATTCCGCCCACCGCTGCTTCATCTCCTCCATGGTGGGCTTGTTCCGGAAGGTGACAAAGGCGGCGGCCATATGGCCGTTGGAGACGGGGACCCGCAGGCACTGGGCGGTGATGGCGGGGGCATCGGCATTGACGATGACGCCGCCCTCCACCTTGCCCCAGACCTTCAGCGGCTCCTTCTCGCTTTTCTCCTCCTCGCCGCCGATGTAGGGGATGAGGTTATCCACCATCTCCGGCCAGGTCTCAAAGGTCTTGCCGGCGCCGGAGATGGCCTGATAGGTGCATACCAGAATCTTCTCGATGCCGAACTCGCGCAGGGGGGACAGGGCGGGGACATAGCTCTGGATGGAGCAGTTGGACTTCACCGCGATGAAGCCGCGCTTGGTCCCCAGCCGCCGGCGCTGGTCCTCGATGACCCTGATGTGCTCGGGGTTGACCTCGGGGATGACCATGGGGACATCGGGGGTCCAGCGGTGGGCGGAATTGTTGGACACCACGGGGCACTCCGCCTTGGCATAGCGCTCCTCCAGGGCCATAATCTCCTCTTTCTTCATGTCCACCGCGGAGAAGACAAAGTCCACCGTGGCGGCGATCTGGTCCACATCCCGCTCCGCGTCCAGCACCACCAGATCCTTTGCCTCCTGAGGCATGGGAGTCTCCAGCGCCCAGCGGCTGCCCACCGCCTGCTCATAGGTCTTGCCCGCGGAGCGGGAGCTGGCCGCGATGGCGGTGAGCTGGAACCAGGGGTGTCCCGCCATCAGAGTGACAAACCGCTGTCCCACCATTCCGGTGCCGCCGATGACTCCGACCTTATACTGCTTCATGATCCATTACCTCCTGATGCCTCCGGCCCGCAGGACCGCCTGCCGTACAATGGTGAACGAAAAGAGTGGTTGCCAAACGGTCCAAAGGTGTACTATAATAAGCTAAAATGCAGAAAAAAGGGAAACACACAGGCCGATGTATAATAATCTATCTTAGCATGGCTTGGGTCTTCCTGTCAATGGATTGGATGACGGCGTTTACGGAAATGGTGAATGACATGAGACGACAGATCACACGCATCTCGGCCGCGCTGTGTGCGCTGCTGCTCCTGGCTGGGCTGACGCCGGCGGCGGCTTCCACTTCGGACACCAGTCAGATCATCCGGGTGGGGCTGTACTATGGAACAGGGGCGCTGGCCACGGCCAACCTGGACAATGCGGACGGAAAGGGGAGCGGCCATCGCTTCGGCTATTTCCAGGAAGACGGCAGCTTTATTCAGGTTGGCAGTACGGCGGAAGAGCAGATCAGCATGCTCAAAAGCACCAACATCTATCTGACCGCCTCCGGCACTTACTCTGAAACCGCGTCCGCCGGAGATGCCGGAGTGGTGGGCTGCTACCATCTCCAGCTGCCGGACGGCTACAGCGATTTTGACAGCGCGCAGGCCGCAGCCTCCCAGCTCAGCCAGGGCTTTGTGGCGTGGATCAACGGAACCTATCATGTGCGGTGGGGCTCCTTTGCCGATTCCCAGGAGGCACAGGCCGCCGTGGGAGAGCTTCAGACAGAGCTGGCCGGTCTGGGATGGAACACAGACGGAGTCTCTGTCTGTTGGACCACACAATATGGCGTTACAGTGACCAAGACCGGGACCACCCAGATTCTGTTTCAATTTGATGGAGAGGCGGAGGAGCTTGCCCTGGGAGTGATGCCCGATATCACCGGTGCGGCGGATGTCCAAACTTGGTTCAAAAACTATAAATACCACGGCGGCTTCCGCTATCAGCGCATCGGCGGCGGAAATCTCACGGTGGTGAATATGGTGCCCCTGGAGACCTATGTGAAGGGGGTCATCCCCTATGAGATGAGCGGCTCGTGGCCGCTGGAGGCGCTGAAGGCCCAGGCAGTGGCGGCCCGGACCTATGCCGTGCGGAATTTGGACGGCCACGCCAGCTATCACTTTGATGTATGCAACACCACCTGCTGTCAGGCGTACTATGGCGAGGGAAACGGCTCCAGCCGCTATCCCACGGCGGTCAGCAATCAGGCGGTGGACGAGACGGCGGGAGAACTGCTGTGGTACGACGGAGAACTGGCCAGCACCAACTTCTCTGCCAGCAACGGCGGCGGAAGTGAATCTGCAGTGAATGTGTGGGGGACGGATTATCCCTATCTGGTCGGGAAGCTGGATCCCTATGAGAGTTCCATTGCCGACATCATCCCCGGGTATGAGTGGACGGTGACCTTTACTGCGGATGAGCTGACCGAGATCCTGAACGATCTGAACTACGGCAACAGCCAAATTGTGGACCTGGAGGTCACCCGCCGTTCGGAGACAAGGAATGTACTGGAAATACGCTTTACAGACTCTGAGGGGAAGACCTATACCTTCGCCCGGGAGCGGGTGCGTACCCTGCTGGGGCTTCGCTCCATGCGCTACGAGGTGACGGCCGGCGGTTCCGGCGGTTCCGGCTATTCCATCAATGGCGAAACTACGGTGGAGAACCTGGTTGGTCTGTACCTTATCAGCGGCAACGGAGCGACCTCTGCGATCACAGAGGAGCGGCCCTATATCATCGACGGGAGCGGCACAACGGAACGGCTTCCGGCCGGCGGCGGGAGCGGAGAGACGGACGCGGATGAGTTCACCATCACCGGGACGGGCTATGGACACCATGTGGGCATGAGCCAGTGGGGCGCCTATGCCATGGCTCAACAGGGCTATACCTATGAGGAGATCCTCCTGTTTTATTACACCGGCACCTATCTGGGGACCGCCGGATGAAGGAGCGCAAGACGGATTGAAGACATCGGATTTTGATTATGAACTGCCTCAGGAGCTCATCGCTCAGACGCCGCTGGAGCGGCGGGACGGCTCCCGACTGATGACGCTGGACAGGGCGACCGGCAGGACTGGACACTATCATTTCTATGATCTGCCAAAATTTTTGAGACCGGGGGACTGTCTGGTGCTCAATGATTCCCGGGTGCTGCCCGCCCGGCTCATCGGACACCGCCCCACCGGCGGGGTCTGCGAGGTGCTGCTGCTCACCGACCGGAGGGAGGGGCGCTGGGAGTGTCTGGTCCGCCCGGGGCGGAAGCTGCGCCCCGGCGCCCGGGTGATCTTCGGGGACGGACAGCTCACGGCGGAGATCGAGGCAGAGCTGGAGGACGGGAAGCGGCTGGTCCGCTTTGACTATGAGGGCATCTTCCTGGAGATCCTGGAGCGGCTGGGAAGGATGCCACTGCCCCCGTATATCAAGGCGGAGCTTCGGGACAATGAGCGCTATCAGACGGTGTACTCCCGGGTGGTGGGCTCTGCCGCCGCGCCCACGGCCGGGCTCCATTTTACCCCGAAGCTGCTGGGACAGATCCGGGAGATGGGGGTACGGGAGTGTTATGTGACGCTTCATGTGGGACTTGGTACCTTCCGCCCGGTGAAGGCGGAGGACATCAGTGACCACGAGATGCACGCGGAATTCTGCCAGATCAGCCGGGAGACGGCGGAGACCATCAATGAGACCAAGCGCCGGGGCGGCCGGGTGATCTGCGTGGGCACCACCTCCTGCCGCACCATCGAGTCCTTTGCTGCGGAGGACGGGACTTTGAAGGAGTCGTCCGGCTGGACCAATATCTTCATCTATCCCGGCTACCGCTTCAAGGTGCTGGATGGACTGGTCACCAACTTCCACCTGCCCGAGAGCACCCTCATCATGCTGGTGTCCGCCCTGGCGGGGCGGGAGCATGTCCTGGCCGCCTATGAGGAGGCGGTGCGGGAGCGCTACCGTTTCTTCTCCTTCGGCGACGCCATGTTCATCTCCTGAGGAGGGAAGCGTGATGGAAGTGACGCTGCGGCCCTGGAGACCGGAGGATGCGGAGTTTGCGGCCCAATACGCCGACGACCGGGAGATCGCCCGCTGGCTGCGGGACATCTTTCCCCACCCCTACGCCAGACAGGACGCGGAAAATTTTGTCCGCGCCTGTCTGGCGGCAGACGAGGAGCATGAGCTGCTCCGGGTGGTGGAGCTGGACGGACAGCCCGCGGGCAGCATCGCCCTGACCAGGGGGACGGATGTGTACCGGATGGGCGGGGAGCTGGGATACTGGCTGGGCCGGCCCTTCTGGGGCCGGGGCGCGATGACCGAGACGGTCAAACAGATGTGCCGGCTGGGTTTTGCCTGTTGGGACATCGTGCGCATTTTTGCCCAGCCCTTCGCGGACAACCTGGCATCCCGCCGGGTGCTGGAGAAGGCGGGCTTTTCCCTGGAGGGCGTGCTGCGGCAGAGCGTGTGCAAGTGGGGCCGGCTGCAGGACAGCTGTATCTACGCCCTGCTGAGAGAGGAGAGCGTTTGAGATGGAGCTGGAAAAGATGTCCAACCTGGGGCCTGTGCTGGCGGGGCGGCTGCGTCAGGCCGGCATCCCGGATGGGGAAACCCTCCAGGCGGTGGGGAGCGAAGCGGCCTTCCTCCACCTGCGGGCGCAGGACCCCACGGTCTGCTTCCACATGCTGACGGCCATCGAGGGCGCTGTGGAGGGCGTCCGGAAGACGCAGCTCAGCCCGGCGCGCCGGGCTGAGCTGAGGACCTTTTTTGATTCATTGAAGTGAGGAGTTTTTCTGTGTTTCAGATCATCAAGCAGGAGGGGGCGGCCCGGCGGGGCGTGTTCACCTGCCCCCACGGGACGGTGCAGACCCCGGTATTCATGAATGTGGGCACCCAGGGGGCCATCAAGGGGGCGGTGTCCGCCCGGGATCTGAGGGAGATCGGCTGCCAGGTGGAGCTGTCCAACACCTATCATCTCCACCTGCGCCCGGGAGACGAGGTGGTGCGCCAGCTGGGGGGGCTGCACAGGTTCATGGGGTGGGACGGCCCCATGCTCACCGACAGCGGCGGCTTCCAGGTGTTCTCCCTGTCCGGACTGCGGAAGATCACCGAGGAGGGGGTCACCTTCGCCTCCCACATCGACGGGCGGCGCATCTTCATGGGCCCCGAGGAGTCCATGCGCATCCAGTCCAACCTGGGCAGCGACATCGCCATGGCCTTCGATGAGTGCATCGAGAACCCCTCTCCCAGGGATTATGTCCAGCGCTCCTGCGACCGCACTGCCCGCTGGCTGGAACGCTGTAAGGTGGAGCACGACCGGCTGAATGCCCAGCCGGGGACGGTGAACCCCGGGCAGATGCTCTTTGGCATCGACCAGGGGGGAACCTATCCCGACATCCGGGTGGCCCACATGGAGCAGATCGCCCAGATGGACTGTGACGGCTATGCCATCGGCGGCCTGGCGGTAGGGGAACCCACCGAGGTGATGTATGAGATCATCGAGGCGGTGGAGCCCCACATGCCACGGGAGAAGCCGCGGTATCTCATGGGAGTGGGCACCCCCTCCAACATCATCGAGGCGGTGGCCCGGGGCATCGACTTCTTCGACTGCGTCATGCCCGCCCGCAACGCCCGCCACGGCAAGCTGTTCACCTGGAACGGCACCCTCAACATCAAAAACGAGCGCTTCAAGCTGGACGACCGGCCCATCGACCCGGGATGCAGCTGCCCCGCATGCCGGATGTTCTCCCGGGCCTATCTCCGCCATCTGTTCGTGGCCGGGGAGATGCTGGCTATGCGTCTGGCGGTGCTGCATAACCTCTATTTTTATAACGAGCTGATGTCCAGGATCCGGCAGGCCCTGGACGATGGGACATTTGTCCAGTTCCGGGCGGAGTACAGCGGACGCCTGGGGAAAGTCTGCGAACTTTGACAAACCACTTGCAAAAAGTGGGGAAGGACGGTATAATACTCCCTGCAACGCTTCGCGTGAATACAATTCGAGAAATTTGGAGGTAGTTTGTTTTGGGCGACATGGGATACAGTATCATTATGATCCTTGTGATGGTGGCGATCGTCTATTTCCTGATGATCCGCCCCGAGAGCAAGCGGAAGAAGGCGGCGCAGCAGCTGCGGGATTCCCTGGCGGTGGGGGACGAGATCACCACTATCGGCGGCATCACCGGGACCATCTGCGCCGTGAAGGAGAATACCATCGTCTTTGAGACCGGCGCGGACCGCGTCCGTCTGGAGGTCACCAAATGGGCTATCTCCACCAAGGGGACCCAGGCTGCGGAGACCCCTGCGAAGCAGTGAGAAAAACAGCATGAATTCACTCCCTCCTGCATACGGTTGGAACAGAACCGTATGCAGGAGGGAATTTTTATGGGAAAAGGGAAGGAGTCGCCCCAGCCTCTGGTGATAAGGACTGCGCTGGGGGTAAGCGCCGGCGCGGTGATCGCACTGGTGATCTGTCTTGGGCTTTTGGCCATCGCGGCCGCGGGAATTGCCCGGGGGTGGCTTGCGGAGGATTGGAGCGGCCGCATCACAGTGGCCGCCGCTCTTGTGGGCGCCTTCATAGGAGGAGTATGCGGCCAGCGCTGGTACCGCCATCCGCTGGTGGGGCTGGGGAGCGGCCTGGTATTGTGCCTGATTCTGCTGGCAGTGGGTGCGCTGCTTCTGGACTCCCTGCCCACCGGAGGCGAGGGACTGGGTGTGTTGCTGGCCGCAGCGGTGGGCGGCGGCCTTGCCGGTCTGGCGGCGCGGCCCCGGCGGAAGAAGAAGCGGCGCTGAGGGGTTCTGCAAGCTATTTACATAAATTTTCTCCCCATTTCGGTGCCCTGCGCTGGGCGCTGAAGTGGGGGGCGATGGGGGCACAAAAGGGGAATTGTCTATTTTGACGATTGCTGGAGCGAATACAAATAGTATAATTACAAAGCGTAATCGGCGCTTTAACAGCGGCATAAAAAATAAATCTTGCGCCCGCCAAACACAAGATGCACAAGATATAGAAAGACTTGGAGAAGGGGAAGGCATAACCAAACAGGTTACCTCGCGCGTTTACATAATTTTGTTGACATAACAAATGGACATAATTGACAAAATTTCGCCATTTGGGCTGCGGACTATTGCCAGAACCCCGGAGAAGATGTATAGTGTGCTTACTGATTCCGTGTCCCCGCTGGTGTGGGGACACAGTCTATTTCACTCCTCGGCCACATAGACTGTGCGTGAGGTGACGGGAATGGACATGCGGGAGATCAGACAGCCGAGGGAACAGATCCGTTCTGCCTGGGGCGCGGCGGCGTTGGTCGCCGCCCCGTTTCTTCTGGGGGGGCTGCTGGGGATCTTTGCCTGCCAGGGGGCGGCTGCCGGTGGAAGCGGCGCGCTGGCCGATTACATCGGTGCATATGTCCAGGCTTCTCTGGAGGGGGAGAGCGCCGGCCCCGGCTTTCTGTTCCTCCTGTGGGAAAACCTGCGTTATCCGTTGGCGGCGCTGATCCTGGGCTTTACTGCGCTGGGGCTGGTGGGACTGCCGGCGCTGCTTTTCCTGCGGGGATTTTTGGCGGCCTTTGCTTTGACCGCGTTTACCGCGGTCTATGGCGCTGTGGGACCGCCGCTGGGGTTTCTGCTGATGGGGGTTTCCGATCTGGTGTCCATCCCTGCGCTGTTCCTTTTGGGGGTGGAGGGGATGGGGACCGCCGGACAAATGCTGACCTGCCTGACCCAGGGGCGGCGGCCGGCGGGTGTGTTTTCGCCGCAGCACTGGATCTGTTCTGCAGGAGCAATAGGAGCTGTCATGCTGTGGAGCGGAGCTGTCAGCCTGATGCATCCAGTGCTGATCTCCCTGGCGGCGAAGCTGGTAACTTGATGAGAGAGGAGGGGCGTTCTTGGACTATCTGAGTGAATACCGGACTTATCTTCGAGATGAAAAGGGCGCCTCGGACAATACGCTCAGTTCCTATCTCCGGGATATGCGGCAGTTTACGGACTATGTGGAGGAGAGGGGGATCTCCCTCCGACAGGTGATTCGAACGGACATCGAGCATTATGAAAAGTATCTGACGCTGAAGGGGAAGTCCGCCTCCACGGTGACCCGTGCTGCGGCTTCCATCAAGTCCTTTTATAATTTCATGCTTGCCAAGGGACAGATCAGCAGCAACCCGGCCAAGGGAATTGCGCCGACCCGGGTGGAGCGCAAACTGCCCCAGATCCTTACCAGCAAAGAGGTGGAGCTTTTATTGGCCCAGCCGGAGTGCACCGACCTGAAGGGCTTTCGGGACCGGGCGATGCTGGAGCTGCTCTACGCCACCGGCATCCGGGTCAGCGAGCTGATCGGACTGAATGTGAATGACCTGAATCTGAGCGTGGGGATGCTGCGCTGCATCAGCAAGGGGAAAGAGCGGCTGATTCCCCTGTACCCCGCAGCGGTGCGGGCGCTGTCCGATTATGTGGAGCGGGTGCGCCCTCAGATGATTGACGACCCGGGCGAGACCGCGCTGTTTGTCAATGTCAGCGGTGAACGGATGTCCCGCCAGGGATTTTGGAAGCTCATCAAGCACTATCAGGAAAAGGCGGGGATCCAGAAGGAGATTACGCCTCATACCCTGCGCCACTCCTTTGCGGCCCACCTGCTGGAGAACGGGGCGGATCTGCAGTCCATCCAGGAGATGCTGGGACATGTGGACATCTCGTCCACCCAGATTTACTCCCAGCTGGTGAATCAAAAATTGAAGCAGGTGTACAACAAAGCGCATCCCCGGGCATAGAATAACAGTGTCATGGGATGATGGATGTTCCTCCTTACACGAAAGGACGGCGGGCCCGGAATACAAGTTCCGGACCCGCCGTCCTTTTGCGGGGTCATCGGCAGGCGATCAGTTCCATCTCCATGCGCGCGCCTCCCGGCAGAGCCGCCACCTGAACACAGGAACGGGCGGGCGGGTCCTGGGGAAACCGCTGGGCGTAAATTTCGTTGACCACTGAGAAGTCGGCCAGATCGGTCAGAAACACAGTGGTCTTTACCACATTGGCAAAGGTCATTTCATTGGCGTGAAGCACAGCCTCTAAATTGTCCAGAACCTGCCGGGCCTGTATCTCGATGGAGTCTCCCGCCAGCTTTCCCGTCCTGGGATCCAGCGGGATCTGGCCGGAGGTGAACAGAAAATCTCCCGCGGCCACCGCGTGGGAATAGGGGCCGATGGCGGCCGGGGCATTTTGCGCCTGAATGGTTTGCTTCATCATGATCACTCCCTTTCCCTTCCCATTATATCGGGATCCCATGGAAAAGCAAGTGAAATCGACATTGCACCCCGGAGAGGGATGTGCTACAATAGATCTGCAATGCCGCGATGGACCAGGCCTGCCCTGAGAAAGTCAGAGCATGGCCTGTGACGGTATGCCGAACAGGGAGGGTGCGCCATGAATCAATATGTGAACACCGAGCCGTTTTTTCAGTGGTACAGCTCCGTGACCAAAGAGAAGTCCTTCTCCCGGGAGCAGGTGCTCCAGCAGGTATTTCTCCAGTTCAGCCAGACCCGCCGGGAGGAGTTTGAACTGCCCGCTGCACAGACGAAAAGCGGCCGCCCGGAGCGTTATCCCTTCCGGTTCGAGCATCTGAACTGCTGCGGCGCGGACAGAATCATCATCAGCTTTTCCAATCCGGAGTAGGAGTTCTGCCTTGAAGATCCTTGGTATCGATCCGGGGTTTGCCATCGTGGGCTTCGGGCTGGTGCGCGCAGAAGGCGGCCGGCCTGCGGCGGTGTGCTGCGGGGCGATCAACACCCCTGCGGGGCTTCCGCTCCCCGCCCGTCTGGTGCAGATCGCCGACGATTTGGAGAGCCTTCTTGCCCGCTTCCAGCCGGACGCGCTGGCGGTGGAGGAGCTGTTCTTCAACACCAATGTGACCACCGGTATCGGGGTGGCCCAGGCCCGGGGGGTCATTTTGATGACTGCTCAGCGGCAGGGGGTGCCAATCTTTGAGTATACCCCCTCCCAGGTGAAGCAGGCGGTGGTGGGATATGGGAAAGCGGAAAAGAGACAGGTCATGGAGATGACCCGGCGGCTGCTGAACCTGAAGGAGCTGCCAAAGCCGGACGACGCCGCGGACGCGCTGGCCGTGGCGCTTTGTCATGCCCGCTCGGCGACCAGCCTGCTGAATGTTGAGCGGAAACTTGACTCCAGCAGATATGACACGAGATAGGAGTGATGAGATTAGGAGATAAGAGTTTTGGCGTCCGGCTCCGCCGGACGAATGAAAAATGCCGCCGTGGGCGGTATATCAATTCCTATCTCATATCTTCTAACTCCGATCTGAAACGAGGGTTTGTTTTATGTTCTACTACCTCTCCGGCACCGTTGCCCACACGGAGCCTTATCTGGCCGTCATCGACTGCGGCGGGGTGGGCTATGCCTGCCGCACCACCAGTTATACCCTTGCCGCGCTGAAGAAGGGGGAGCGGGGAAAGCTGTTCACCTATCTCAGCATCCGGCAGGACGGAGTGGATCTGTTCGGATTTTCCACCCAGGAGGAGCTCAACCTGTTCCAGCTGCTCATCGGGGTGTCCGGTGTGGGGCCAAAGGCGGCGCTGTCCATCCTGTCCGCCACCACACCCGCCAATCTGGCGCTGTCCATCATTACCGGGGACGAGAAGGCCCTCACCGTGGCCCAGGGCATCGGCAAAAAGATCGCCCAGCGTATCATTCTGGAGCTGAAGGATAAGCTGGCCAAGGGCCAGGCCGCCCCCGGCGACAGTTTGGGCTACGGAGGCACCGGGGTCACCGTCATCCCGGAGAACAAGCTGTCCGAGGCAACCGCAGCTCTGGCGGTGCTGGGCTACTCCCAGGGGGAGATCGGCCTTGCACTGAAAGGGATCGACCTGGACAACTTTACCCTGGAGGAGATCATCAAGGCGGCGCTGAAAAAGATGATGAAAGGGTAAGGAAACCGCTATGGGACTGTTGTTCGTCCAAGTGCCCATCATCGCATTGTTCGTAGGGCTGGGGATTGTCCTGTCCATGGGGAAGGGTGCGTTCCTTATCGCGGGATACAACACCGCGTCCAAGGAGGAGAAGGCAAAATACGATGAAGGAGCCCTGTGCCGCTTCATGGGCAAGCTCATGTTCCTCCTGGCGGCGTGCTGGATCCCTGTGACCATTGGGGGTGTGCTGGAGATCGGGTGGCTGCTGGGGGCGGGCCTTGCCGTTTTCCTGGCGACGATCCTGGTGGGCATCCTCTATGCCAACACCGGAAACCGGTTCAAAAAGAGGAAGTGATCTCATGTCCATTGATTTTTCCAATGAAGAGCTGAATATGGATGACCTGGAGCCTCTGGTGACCACCTCTCTTACCCGGGAGGATGAAAACGAGGGCTCCCTGCGCCCCCGTACCTTGCGGGAGTACATCGGCCAGGAGAAAGCCAAGGGCAACCTAGAGGTGTTCATCCAGGCGGCCAGGATGCGCCACGAGCCCCTGGACCATGTGCTCCTCCACGGTCCGCCGGGGCTGGGTAAAACCACCCTCAGCGGCATCATCGCCAACGAGATGGGGGTGAACATCCGCATCACCTCCGGTCCCGCCATCGAGAAGGCGGGGGATCTGGCCGCCCTGCTCACCAACCTGCAGGAGAACGACATCCTGTTCGTGGATGAGATCCACCGGCTCAACCGTTCGGTGGAGGAGATCCTCTACCCCGCCATGGAGGACTATGCCATCGACATTATCATCGGCAAGGGGCCCTCCGCAAACTCCATCCGCCTGGATCTGCCCAAGTTTACCCTGATCGGGGCCACCACCCGGGCGGGGCAGCTGTCCGCGCCCCTGCGCGACCGCTTCGGCGTCACCCTGCGGCTGGAGCTGTATACCCCGGAGGAACTCTCCCGGATCGTCACCCGCTCCGCCGGCATCCTGGAGGTGCCCATCGAGCCGGAGGGCGCCATGGAGATCGCCAAGCGATCCCGGGGCACCCCTCGCATCGCCAACCGGATGCTCCGACGGGTGCGGGATTTCGCCCAGGTGAAGGCTGGAGGCGTCATCACCAAGCGGGTGGCGGACGAGGCCCTCACCGCCCTGGAGGTGGACCACCTGGGACTGGACAGCGTGGACCGGCGGATGCTCACCAGCATCATCACCAACTATAAGGGCGGCCCGGTGGGGCTGGAGACCCTGGCTGCCACCATCAACGAGGAGACGGTGACCCTGGAGGATGTCTACGAGCCCTATCTCATGCAGCTGGGGTTCCTCACCCGCACCCCCCGGGGCCGGTGTGTCACGGCGAAAGCCTATGAGCACCTGGGGCTGAAGGCCGCCGGGGGACAGGGAGACGGCGGCCTGGACCAGCTGAGCTTTTGAACAGGGGAGGGGAGCGTGATGGGCTTCTGGCTCTTTGTGACGGCGATGGATCTGCTGATCCCAGCCATCATGCTCTATTTTGGCCGGCGCTTTCAGAAGAAGCCGCCCGAAAAGATCAATCACATCTATGGCTATCGTACCTCCCGCTCCATGAAAAATCAGGAGACCTGGAGATTTGCCCACGAGACCTGCGGAAGACTGTGGGTCCGGCTGGGAACGATCCTGCTTCTGCTGTCGCTGGCGGCTGCGGCCATGATCTTTAGGCGCGGCGACGAGACCGCGGGGATCGTCTGCTTCGTGGTAGTCATGCTCCAGGTCGTCGTGGTGATCGGGAGCATCGTCCCGGTGGAACGGGCGTTGAAACGAAACTTTGATGATCAAGGAAGAAAGAGGAACTGACTTATGGGAAAACTCTTTGGAACTGACGGCATCCGCGGTGTGGTCAACGCCGGGCTGGACGCCGAGCTGGCCTATCGGGTGGGCCTGGCCGCGGCGGCGGTGCTCTCGGAGGTAAAAAAGGGGGAAAAGCCCCGCTTCACCATCGGGAAGGATACCCGCATCTCCTGTGACCTGCTGAAGGGCTCGCTCATCGGGGGGCTTTGCTCTGCAGGGGCGGATGTGCTGGATCTGGGCACCATCCCTACTCCGGCGGTGGCCTGGGCCACTGTGGAGTATCAGGCGGACGCCGGCATCGTGATCTCCGCCAGTCATAACCCCTTCGAGCACAATGGCATCAAGATCTTCAACGGCCAGGGCTTCAAGCTGTCCGACGAGCTGGAGGAGAAGATTGAGGAGATTGTACTCTTCGGGGCCAACAATGTCCCCCGCAAGACGCACAGGGAGATCGGAAAGGTGGCTTACATCGCCCCCAAGGCGGTGGACGACTATGTGGACCACCTGGCGGGGACCGTGCGGAGCGATCTGGGCGGGCTGCGCATTCTGGTGGACTGCGCCAACGGGGCGTCCTATACTACGGCGGGCAAGCTGTTCGACCGCTTTGACCGGCTGCGCACCGATGTGATCAACGCCGATCCCGATGGGGTGAACATCAACGACCGCTGCGGCTCCACCCACATGGAGGCACTGTCCGCCATGGTGAAGGCCGGCGGCTATGACATCGGGATCGCCTTTGACGGGGATGCCGACCGCTGTCTGGCGGTGGACGAGAACGGCGAGCTGGTGGACGGCGATCAGATTATGGCCATCTGCGGGGCGCAGATGCATCGGGAGGGACGACTGAAGGGGGACGCCATCGTGGCCACGGTGATGTCCAACCTGGGCCTGCGGCTGTTCTGCCGGGAGCGGGGTCTCACCTTTGTGGCGACCGATGTGGGGGACCGAAATGTGCTGGAGCGGATGCTGGCCGAAGGCTATAACCTGGGCGGGGAGCAGTCCGGCCACATGATCTTTTTAGACTATGCCACCACCGGAGACGGGGAGCTGACCGCACTGCAGCTGCTGCAGCTGCTGTCTCAGAGCGGCCAGAAGCTCTCCCAGCTGACCCAGGTATGCCGGAGATACCCCCAGCTGCTGGTGAATGTTCCGGTGGAGGACAATGGGAAAAAGGCGGCGATCATGGAGGACCCCGGCCTGGCGGAGCAGATCAGCATGGAGGAGGAGCGCCTGCGCGGGGAAGGCCGCATTCTGGTGCGGCCTTCGGGGACAGAATCTCTCATCCGCGTGATGGTGGAGGGGAAGGATCCTGCGTTGGCGGAAGAGTGTGCGCAAAATTTGGCGGATTATATAAAAAACATAGGGAAGCACAAGGATATAGAATAAAACTGCACAAAATAGATATTGACAAATCTGGAAGCAGAATATATAATGTGACAAAGGAGAAGATAGATGTCGTCATTCCCACCGCCTTCGCCCCAAATCAGCGACGAGACGCTGTGCTCCGCAGCGGCGCGGGGCGATTTGGCCAGCGAGGATTTGCTGGTCCGGCGCTACAGCCGACTGGTCCGCATCTGTGCCCGCCCTCTTTTTCTGGCGGGAGGGGACAGTGAGGATCTGATTCAGGAGGGAATGCTGGGTCTGTTGTCCGCCGTGCGGGAGTATGACCCAGAGCATGGCGCCAGCTTCCGTGCTTTTGCGGAGCTGTGCATCCGGCGGCGGCTTCTCTCCGCCGTAAAGGCGGCGCGGGGCGGAAAGCACGCTCCGCTGAACAACAGTATCTCATTCGAAGCCCCTCTCTTTGATGGAAGCCATTTGCTTGGTCTATCTGGGGGTACTCCCACCCTGCGTGATCCGGAGGAACTGATCTTAGCCCGGGAAGCGCTGGAGGAGCGGACCGACCGACTGCATGGTCAGCTATCCGACTTCGAATCCAAGGTCCTTTCGTTGTATCTGGATGGTTTATCCTATTCCGAGATCGCAGCCAAGGTCGACCGGTCCACAAAGGCTGTGGACAACGCCGTACAGCGGGTCAGGAAAAAGCTGTGGCGGCAATTTTCTTCCGGCGATTTCAGCAGTGGCTGAACGCAATATAACATGGACCCAGTTATCACGGATACATCCGGCCTGGGCAACGAGTCAAAGAGAGGGAAATATCATGTACGAAGACAAGACACTGGTATGCAAGGAATGTGGCGCCGAGTTCGTGTTCACCGCTGGCGAGCAGGAGTTCTACGCCGAGCGCGGCTTCCAGAACGAGCCTCAGCGCTGCAAGGCCTGCCGTGACGCCCGCAAGGCCGCTTCCCGCGGTCCCCGCGAGTATTTCACGGCCGTGTGCGCTGCCTGCGGCGGCGAGGCCAAGGTTCCCTTCGAGCCCAAGGCTGACCGCCCTGTGTACTGCAGCGAGTGCTTCGCCAAGATGCGCGAGCAGCAGGGCTAAAACAACGCCCAGTGGAGAGGGACGCCCGGATGGGCGTCCCTCTTTTTTGTCTCAGAAGAAAATCATGCGGTGCAACCGCCGGTTGCGCAGGTTCCAGCCCGGGCTGGTGGCGCCGCAACCGTGACATCCGGTAGAATAGAGGGCGAAAGGAGTGGATGAGAATGACCGTTGGAGAGACCATTCAGCGCCTGCGGGCGGAGCGGCGCCTCTCCCAGGAGCAGCTGGCCCAGGAGGTGGGGGTGTCCCGTCAGGCGGTGAGCAAGTGGGAGCTGGATGACGCGCTGCCCGACACCGACAAGCTGGTCCCCCTGGCCCGGGCGCTGGGGGTTTCGGTGGATGAGCTGCTGGGCAACGCGGCCGCTCCGCCGGCAGGGGGCGGCGCTCCGCCCGGGTTGAACAACGGGAAAAGCGGCCCCAGCTGGCTGGCCACTCACTGGTACTGGCTGGGGCTGATCCCGGTGGTGTGGGGTGTCTGGATGCTGATCCGGCTGCTGGTGATGCTGTTGTTCGTGGCCGCGTGATGCCGCGATAAGGAGGAATGATACCAATGTCACCAATGTCAAGTTTTTTTCCGGTTTTGGCGCTGTATGCCCTGCCACCGCTGGTGGCCATCGCCGCCGGTCTGCTGATCTTTTTCCTGGGCCGCCGCCATGTCCGAAGGAAATACGGCGGGACTTGAGCCGCTCAGCCCGCAGGGTGGGGAGGCCGGGCGGAGGGACATCCTCTCCGCCCGGCCCTTCCTTTTCGCACAGGCGGCAAAACAAGAATGATTTTTTTGCGATTTCCCATTGAAAAAGAGGGAGTTTTCGGCTATACTATCCTCATCCCAAGAAAGAACGGAGGAAACGCACCATGACCATCACCAAAGACACCATCATCGGTGATATTCTTGACATCGCGCCCCAGACCGCGCCCATCTTCATGTCCATCGGGATGCACTGCCTGGGCTGCCCCGCCTCCCGCGGTGAGACTGTGGAGGAGGCCTGCATGGTCCACGGCGTGGAAGTGGACGCCCTGCTGGAGCGGGTCAACGCCATGATCGCGGCATCCAAGTAATCGCAATGTCTGAAAGGCAGGGGCCGCCGCCCCTGCCTTTTCCATCCAACGACAGGAAAAGGGGGGAGAGGGCATGAAGCAGATCGAGCTGACCCCGCGTCTGCGGACAGTGGCAGACCTGGTCCCCCAAGGGGCGCGGCTGGCAGATGTGGGGACAGACCACGCATATCTCCCGGCGTGGCTGCTCCAGCATGACCGGATCGGCTGTGCCATTGCCACAGATCTGCGTTCCGGGCCACTGGACAGAGCCAGGGAGACCGCATCGGCCTGCGGCCTGGAGGGCCGGATGGAATTTCGGCTGTGCGACGGTCTGAAGGGGATTGCCCCTGAAGAGGTGGACACCATTACCATTGCCGGTATGGGAGGGGAGACCATCGCCGCCATATTGGAGGGAGCGCCTTGGACCAGAACAGGGCAGCGGACGCTGCTGCTCCAGCCCATGAGCACCCAGCGGGAGCTGCGCCAATGGCTGCAGGAGAATGGATACCAGATTTCCCAGGAGCTTCTGGCCTGTGAAGGAGAAGTGTTTTACAATATCTTGGAGGTTGTACCCGGACAGATGCCTCCCCTGACCCGGGCGGAGCTGTGGGCCGGAAAGCAGAATTTGAACGACCGGCTGCGGGGAGCCTATCTGTCTCACGAGCTGAAACGGATCGACCGGATCGCAGCGGGGCTGAAGTGCTCACAGACCAGAGTGAGCCGTGAACGGCTGGAGCGGCTGGAGCTGCTGCGGGGCGAACTGCTGGAGATGAAAAAGGAGTGGGAACGGCAATGGCAACAGTAAATGAGGTGTATCAGCTTCTGGACCGGGCGGCCCCCTTTGAGACACAGATGTCCTTTGACAATGCGGGCTTTTTGGTTGGCCACGGGGAGCGGAAGGTGGAGAAGATTCTGGTCTCTCTGGACATTACCCTGGAGGTCATCGGGGAGGCGGAGGAGTGGGGCGCGCAGCTCATCGTCTCCCACCATCCGGTAATTTTTTTCCCGGTGAAGCGCATCACAGATGACGATCCCGTGGGGCGAAAGCTGCTGGTACTGACCGAGGCGGGGATCGCCGCCGTCTGCGCTCACACCAATCTGGACGCCGCTCTGGGCGGCGTGAACGACTGCCTGGCCAAGGCCGCCGGCCTGAGCCAGGTGGAGCTGCTCCGTCAGGACGGGGTGGACTGCAACGGCGCATCCTATGGCATCGGCCGGGTGGGGGTGCTGCGGCGGGACCGTGCGCCCTCTCTGCCGGAGTATGCCGGAGAGATCAAAAGGGCCCTGAATGCCAATGGAGTGCGTTTTGTAGATGCCGGCCGTCCGGTCTGGAAGGTGGCGGTGGGCGGCGGCGCCTGCGCCGACATGGTGGGGGACGCCCTGGCCCACGGGTGCGACACTTTCGTCACCTCCGATGTGAAGTACGACGGCTTTTTGGACGCGAAGGCTCTGGGCATCAACCTCATCGACGCGGGGCATTTCCCCACGGAAAATGTGGTGGTGCCCGCCCTGGCGGATCTGCTGTGCAGCCAGCTGCCGGGGGTGGAGGTGCGGCAGTCCCAGCGGCACCACGAGGTTTTTTCCTATTTGTAAAGGCTGATACTTGCTTTTTTACAGAAAGTGCGATAAAATACATTCCGAAATTTTCAGCTTTTGCGAAGGGAAGATCACCATGTCCGGACATTCCAAGTGGCATAATATCCAGAAGACCAAGGGCGCGGCGGATGCCAAGCGCTCTCAGGCGTTTACCAAGGTGGCCCGCGAGATCATCGTGGCCGTGAAGACCGGGGGCAGTGGAGACCCCGCCAACAACTCCCGCCTGGCCACCGTCATCGCCAAGGCCAAGGCGGTGAATATGCCCAACGACAACATCAAGCGCACCATCGAGCGCGCCCTGGGCTCCGGCACCGGGGACAACTACGAGAGCGTGGTATACGAGGGCTATGGTCCCTCCGGCGTGGCGGTGATCGTGGAGGCGCTCACCGACAACCGCAACCGCACCGCCTCCGATGTGCGCCACGCCTTTGACAAATTCGGCGGCAACATGGGCGCCACCGGATGCGTGTCCTGGTCCTTTGACCGCAAGGGGGTCATCGTCATCGACAACGAGGACGGAGACCTGGAGGAGGACACCGTCATGATGGACGCGCTGGAGGCCGGCGCGGACGATTTCCAGCCCAGCGAGGATATCTTCGAGATCTACACCGACCCGGACGCCTTCCCCCAGGTGTGTGAGGCGTTGGAGAAGAAGGGATATGTCTTCGCCTCCGCCGGGGTAGAGATGGTCCCCCAGAACTATGTCAAGCTCACCGATGAGGGCGACCTGAAAAACATGGAGAAGCTCATCGACATGCTGGAGGACAACGACGATGTGCAGAATGTCTTCCACAACTGGGAGCAGGACTGACGCCAGTGAAGAGCAAAAGACGGTACGGGAGAGTTCCCGTACCGTCTTTTCTTGTGCAAGCGGGCCTGTAAGCCGGGTTCTGTCCTTGAAGACAGCCATCTATCTCGACCTGCCGTTGCCGACAGGCTCAAGCCACCTCCCCGGGACGGCCGGGCCGGCCTGTGTGTCCCTCCACGGTGTTGCTCCGGGATAGAGTTTACAGCGATGGACTGTTCCCAGCCATCGGGTGAGCTCTTACCTCGCCTTTCCACCCTTGCCGGCCGCCGGAGACCGGCAGCCGGCGGTATATCTCTGTTGCACTTTTCCTAGGGTCGCCCCCGGCGGGTGTTACCCGTTATCCCTGCCCTGCGGAGCCCGGACTTTCCTCATGAGTGGCCTTTCGGCGTTCCCACGCGGCTGCCCAGCCCGCTTGCAGGGGATATTGTAGCCGATTCCCTCGGGATTGTCAAATCAAACGGGGAAAATCCCGGCCTTTTGATTGAAAAAGAGGGGCGGCCGCGGTATAATAAATAAGTTCATGTATCATTGGGAAAGGGGGCGGTTTTTTGACCGCCATGGATCGATATCTGCACGGGATGCAGGGAAAACGGGTGGCTGTGATCGGGATCGGCATCAGTAACACCCCACTCATCCGCCTGCTGCGGCAGGCCGGCATCTCCGTGACCGCCTGCGATAAGAGCGGCCGGGAGAGCTTCGGCCCGCTGGCTGACGAGCTGGAGAACCTTGGAGTGGAGCTGCGGCTGGGCCCGGGCTATCTGGAGGGGTTGGATCAAGAGGTGATTTTCCGCACCCCGGGGATGCACCCCGACACCCCGGCGCTGGCCCAGGCCAGGGCAAGGGGAAGCGTGGTCACCTCAGAGATGGAGGCATTTTTCCAGGTGTGTCCCTGCCCCATCATCGCCGTGACAGGCAGCGACGGCAAGACCACTACCACCACCATCATCTCCCAGCTGATGGAGCGGGCGGGACACCGCGTGTTTGTTGGGGGGAATATCGGCCATCCGCTGCTGGCGGAGGTGCCTGGAATGGTGAAGGAGGACTGGGCGGTGCTGGAGCTGTCCTCCTTCCAGCTGATGACCATGGACCGCAGTCCCCGCATCGCCGTGGTCACCAACCTGGCCCCCAACCACCTGGACATCCACAAGTCCATGGAGGAGTATGTGGCCGCCAAGGAGAACATCTTCCTCTACCAGAGTCCGGAGGACAAAGTGGTTCTGAATTTTGACAACAATATTACCCGTGACTTCGCCGGCAAGGCCCCCGGCCGTGTGATGTTCTTCAGCCGGCAGGGGGGGGACACTTCGGGGGTCTACCTGCGGGACGGCATCATCCGGGTAAACGGAGCCAGGGGAGACCATGCCGTGCTGGATACGGCGGACATCTTGCTGCCAGGGGCACACAATGTGGAGAACTACATGGCGGCCATCGCCGCGGTGGAGGGCCTTGTCCCAGACCAGGTGATCCGGGACTATGCCAGGACCTTTGCCGGGGTGGAGCACCGCATCGAGCTGGTGCGCACCCTGGACGGGGTGCGGTACTACAACGACTCCATCGCCTCCAGTCCCACCCGCACCATGGCGGGACTGCGCTCCTTCCGGGAGAAGGTGATCCTCATCGCCGGAGGATATGACAAGCACATCCCCTATGAGCCGCTGGGGCCGGACCTGGTCGCACATGTAAAGCTGCTGATCCTGACGGGGGCGACCGCCCCCAAGATCCGGGCGGCCGCGGAGGGTGCCCCCGGGTACGACCCACAGGCGCTGCCCATCCTGGAGACGGAGGACCTGGCCGCCGCGGTGGCGGAGGCCCGACGCCAGGCACAGCCGGGGGATGTGGTGATCCTTTCCCCGGCCAGCGCCTCCTTTGACCGCTACAAGAACTTCATGGAGCGGGGCCAGGCGTTCAAGGACCTGGTCAACGGACTGGAGGGGTGAGGATGGACCTGTTTGAGACCCTGAGGGCACTCAGCGCCCTGCCCGGGCCCTCCGGTACGGAGGAGCCGGTGTCCAGGGCAGTGCGGGAGATGATGGCCCCGCTGGTGGACCGGGTGTACACCGACCGGCTGGGGAATGCGGTGGGGGAGAAGAACTGCGGCAGGCCCGGCGCGCCGCGGCTGCTGCTGGACGCCCATCTGGATGAAATCGGCTTTGTGGTCACCGGGGTGGAGGAGGGCTTTCTCCGCATCCAGACCATCGGCGGGGTGGACGCCAGGGTGCTCCCCGGCCGGGAGATGACCATCCTCACTAACCCGCCCCTGTTCGGGGTGGTGGCAGCTCTGCCGCCCCACCTGCAGACGGCGGAGGAGATGGAGAAGACCATCCCCCTGGACCAGCTGCGCATCGACATCGGCATGGACCAACAGGCCGCTGCGGCGGCGGTGCCGGTGGGCACCCGGGCGGTGTACCGGGCGGAGTGCTTCCGCCTGGGGAAGGACCAGGTGTGCGGCAAGGCGCTGGATGACCGGGCCTGCATCACCGCCCTGCTGCGCACGCTGGAACTGCTGCGGGATAGGGAGCTGGATGTGGATTTGACGGTGCTGTGCTCCACCTTTGAGGAGACGGGAGGCGCCGGCGCGGCCACAGGGGCCTTCGGAGCCAGACCAGACTTGTGCGTGGCGGTGGATGTGACCCACGGCCGCACCCCGGACGGACCAAAGTCCGGGACCTTTCCCCTGGGGGGCGGCCCCGCCATCGGGGTGGGGCCCAACATGGCCCGGTGGATGTCCCAACGGATGGAGGAGAAGGCGAAGGCGGCAAAACTCCCATACGGCCTGGAGGTTCTGCCAGGGGATACGGGTACCAACGCCTGGGTGCTGCAGATCTCCCGTGAGGGGGTGGCCACGGGGCTTTTGTCCCTGCCGCTGAAGTACATGCACACCCCGGTGGAGGTGGTGCAGCTGTCCGATCTGGAGGCGCTGGCCCAGCTGCTGGCAGACTTCATCACCGGCCTGGGGAAGGAGGCGCCGCTGTGCTGGAGCTGCTGAAAACACTGTGTATGCTGGACGGCGTGTCCGGCTTTGAGGACCAGGTGCGCCAGTTCATCCGGGAGCAGGCCCGGCCCTATGCTGACTCCATCCGGGAGGACGCCATGGGCAACCTCATCGTGTACAAGCGGGGGGCGAAGGCCACAGGGAACAAGCTGCTCCTGGCCGCCCACATGGACGAGGTGGGACTGCTCATCACCGAGGTCACTGACGAGGGGTATCTGCGCTTCCGCTTCGTGGGGGGCGTGGACCGGCGGGTGGCTATCGGCAAGCCGGTGCTCATCGGGCCGGAGCATATTCCCGGCGTCATCGGCATGAAGGCGGTCCACCTGGTAAAGGCGGGGGAGCGGGGGAGCGTCCCCAAGACAGAGGAGCTGTACATCGACATCGGGGCCGCCTCCGCCCAGGAGGCGGGGGAGAAGGCCCCACCGGGGAGCTATGCCGTGTTCGCCGGGGAGTGCGTGGAGTTTGGTCAGGGCTTTCTTAAGGCCAAGGCCATCGACGACCGGGTGGGATGTGCGGTGCTCCTCTCTCTGCTGAAGGAGCCTCTCCCCCTGGACTGTACCTTCGCCTTTACCGTGCAGGAGGAGGTGGGCACCCGGGGGGCCTTCGGCACGGCGTTCTCTGTCACGCCGGAGATCGCTCTGGTGCTGGAGGGGACCACCGCCGCCGACTGCGCCGGCGTTCCCGCCCACAAGAAGGTGTGCGCCCCGGGGAGGGGGCCGGTGATCCCTTTCATGGATGGAGGCACCATCTACGACCGGGAGCTGTACGCCCTGCTCACCGGCCTGTGCCGGGACAACGGTATCCCCTGGCAGACCAAGGAGTATATCTCCGGCGGCACCGACGCCCGCACCTTCCAGCGCAGCAAGGCAGGCGTACGGGCGGCGGGCATCTCGGCGGCGGTGCGCTATCTCCACTCCCCCTCCAGCGTGGCCGCGGTGGGGGACCTGGAGGAGATGCTCCGGCTGACGCGGCTGTTTTTGTCCGCCGTGGCGGAAGAGACACAGGAGGTTCGACATGGAGCTGTTTGAAACACTGAGCCGGCTCACGGCGGCCCACGGGGTCTCCGGCCGGGAGGAGGAGGTCCGCGCCCTGCTGGCCCAGCTGGCGCAGCCGTACTGCGATGAGGTGCGTACCGATGTAATGGGGAACCTGATCTGCCGCAGGGCGGGAGAGGGACCCCGGGTGATGCTGTCTGCCCACATGGACACGGCGGGACTGGTGGTCTCCCACATTCAGGAGGAGGGATACCTCCGCTTCAGCAGCGTGGGGGGCCTCACCGCCCGGCAGCTACGGGGACAGAGTGTGCGCTTTGCCAATGGGATCACAGGTGTGGTGGATGCGGCAACTGAAAAAGGGGAGAAGGAGCCGGCACTGTCGGACCTCTACCTGGATATCGGTGCGGACAGCCGGTCGGAGGCGGAGAAGCTGGTCTCCCTGGGGGACACCGCCGCCTTCCATGTGCCTGCACGCCAACAGGGAGAGCGGGTACTCTCCTCCGGACTGGATGACCGGGCGGGCTGCCTGGTCCTGCTGCTTGTCATGGAGGCGCTGAAGAGTGCCCCCAATGATCTGTATTTTGTCTTTACCGCACAGTCCCGAGTGGGACTGCGGGGAGTGCAGACTGCGGCCTATGCCGTGGATCCGGCCTGGGCGGTGGTGGTCTCCGCCACCGCCGCCGACGATACGCCACAGGCGGATCACAGGGGCAGCTGTGCCCTGGGGCGCGGCGCCGGGGTGAAGGTGATGGACGGCTCGGTGATCTGCCACCCCAGGGCGGTGGAGCTGCTGGACCGTCTGGCAGAAAAACACGAGATCCCGGTGCAGCACGAGGTGTACAAGGCCGGCCGGTCAGACGCCGGAGCGGTGTACACCACCCGGGTGGGGGTGATCACCGGCGGGGTCTCTTTCCCGGTGCGTCATCTGGGCGCGCCGGTGGAGATTGCAGACCTGAACGATCTGCGCCGCTGTGTGCAGCTGCTCCAAGTTTTTGCAGAAAGTGAGCTTTCAGACCTATGAGTGAAAATATTGCGCTCCCGGTGAGCAGCCGGGTAAGAGAACTGGCCGTCCGGGCGCAGAGGGATATCGAGCCCTATTTTGCCCGGATCGATGCCGTGGCGGAGGAGAACACCAGAAAGGTGCTGGGTGCCTTCCAGAAGCACCGGGTGGCGGACGGCTATTTTGCCGGAACCACCGGCTATGGATATGATGACATCGGCCGGGACAAGCTGGACGCCATCTACGCCGATGTGTTCGGCGGGGAGGACGGGCTGGTGCGCATCCAGTTTGTCAATGGGACCCACACCATCTCATGCGCCCTGTTCGGGCTGCTGCGCCCGGGGGATGTTCTGGTGTCCGCCGTGGGCGCTCCCTATGACACCCTGCTGGGGGTGATCGGGGTGACGGATAAGGGGCCGGGCTCTTTGAAAGACTACGGAGTGGAATACCGCCAGGTGGACCTCACCCCGGATGACCGGCCGGACCTCGCCGGGATGGCCCAGGCGGTCCGGGACCCCCGAGTGAAGGCAGTGCTGATCCAGCGATCCCGGGGGTATGCCACCCGGGCCTCCCTCAGCGTAGCGGAGATCGGTGAGATGATTGCTGTCATCAAGCAGGCCAATCCACAGGTCTATGTCCTGGTGGACAACTGCTACGGCGAATTCGTGGAGGAACAGGAGCCCACCCAGGTGGGGGCGGACCTGGTGTTCGGGTCCCTTATCAAGAACCCTGGCGGAGGACTGGCCCCCACCGGGGGCTACATTGTGGGGAAAAAAGAGCTGGTGGAGATGGCGGCCATGCGGCTGACTACCCCGGGCATCGGCCGGGAGTGCGGCTGTACCTTGGGGAACAACCGGCTGCTCTACCAGGGGCTTTTCCTGGCCCCCCACACGGTGGCCCAGGCGCTGAAGACCGCGGTGTTCGCCGCCCGGATGATGGAGCTGCTGGGCTATCAGACCGACCCGGTGTCCTCCGCGCCCCGGCATGACATCATCCAGATGATCCACTTCGGCGCGCCGGAGCCGCTGAAGCGGTTCTGCAAGGGCATCCAGATGGGGGCGCCGGTGGATTCCTATGTGACCCCCGAGCCTTGGGATATGCCGGGCTATGACTGTCAGGTCATCATGGCGGCGGGCTCCTTTATCCAGGGGGCCTCTATCGAACTCTCCGCCGACGCGCCCATGCGGGAGCCGTACACCGTGTATATGCAGGGCGGCCTGACCTATGAGTCGGGGAAGACGGGGATCCTGCTGGCCGTGGATCAGCTGCTCCAGGGCTGAGGAATCAGACAAGCGCCGCGCAGCATACAGTGTCCCAAAGGGGGGACTGGAGATGGCTGCGTTTTGCCGGCACCAGTACTGGCCGCGCCGCAGGCGGCGCCCGCCGCCTCAGCTCCCAATCTGGCTTTGGGTCGTACTGGTGGGGGTGGGGATTGCGGCAGCCTGTATGGCGGCGCTCTCCATGCGGGTTTACCCAGTTCTCTCTGTGGTAGCGGCGGACCAGATCAACAATCAGGTCAACGGCATCCTCACAGATACCGTGGCGCAGGTGCTGCAGGAGATGGATGTGGGCTATGAGGAGATCGTTCGGCTTCAGCGAGATGAGAGCGGGCAGATCACCTCGGCCTCCAGTGACATTGTGACGGTGAACGCGGTACGAAGCGCCATTGTCTCCCGGATGGTGGAGCGGATTGAGGATCTGGACTTGAGCCAGGTGGAGCTGCCCGTCGGGAACCTGCTGGGATTGGACCTGCTGTCCGGCCTGGGTCCTTCTCTGCGCATCCAGGCGCTTTGGGTGGGGACTGTGACGGCAGAGGTGGAACAGCAGTTTTTGGAAGCGGGGATCAATCAGACTCTTCACCGGGTGATGCTGTCTGTTCAGGTCCCGGTGGAGATCCTGCTGCCCGGAGGAACGGTGAAGACCACGGTGGACGCTCAGGTGTGCCTGGCGGAGAGCATCATTGTGGGCAGCGTACCCGGCACCTATATTCAGTTGGAAAAATAACAGACAGGAGAGGGGATCACATGGAGGCCAAACAAGAGATCGAGGCCCTGCGCCGCCAGCTCAACGAGCACAACTACCGCTATTATGTCCTGGACGCGCCTACCATCCCGGACTATGAGTATGACCGGCTGCTGCGTCAGTTAGAGGAGCTGGAGAAGGAACACCCGGAACTGATTACACCGGATTCCCCCACCCAGCGGGTGGGCGGACAGGCGGTGGAGGGCTTTGTCCAGGTGGAGCACCGGGTGCCTCTGGAGAGCCTTCAGGATGTGTTTTCCGCAGAGGAGCTCCGGGAATTTGACCAACGGATGCAGGAGAATCTGACAGAGCCGGTCTACCTGGTGGAGCCCAAGGTGGATGGGCTGTCCATTGCGCTGGAATATCAGGACGGGGAGTTTGTCCGCGGCGCCACACGGGGAGACGGACACATCGGGGAGGATGTGACAGAAAATCTGCGGACCATCCGCTCCATCCCCCTGAAGCTGGAGGGAGTCCCTGGCACTTTGATCGTCCGGGGAGAGGTCTTTATGCCAAAACCCGTGTTCCAGCGCCTGAATGAGGAGCGGGAACTGAGGGGAGAGCCGCTGCTGGCCAATCCCAGAAACGCCGCCGCCGGTTCTATCCGCCAGCTGGATCCCAAGGTGGCGGCGGCCCGGCGTCTGGACATCCAGATCTTCAACATCCAATACCTGGACGCCGCCGATTTTGAGACAGACTCTCAGTCGCTGGACTGGCTGAGGGAACACCATTTCAAGGTGATCCCATATCAACTGGCGGATACCGCGGAGCAGGCCGCTGGGATCATCGAGACTATCGGGGACCGGCGGGAGGAGTATCCTTTTGATATTGACGGCGCAGTTGTGAAGGTGAATTCCCTTACAGATAGAGAACAGCTGGGCAGCACCGCAAAATTCCCCCGCTGGGCAGTGGCCTATAAGTATCCGCCGGAACAGAAGGAAAGCGTGGTAGAGGACATCATTGTTCAGGTTGGAAGGACCGGCGTGCTTACTCCTAAGGCGGTTGTAAAGCCAGTGCGCCTTGCAGGAACGACGGTGACCAATGCCACCCTTCACAATCAGGATTTCATCACAGAAAAGGACATCCGCATCGGCGATACCGTGGTGGTACAGAAGGCCGGGGAGATCATCCCGGAGATCGTTTCGGTGGTGAGGGAAAAGCGCCCGGAGGGCACACGACCCTATCATCTTCCCACAACCTGTCCCGTGTGCGGCGCGCCGGTGGTACGGGAGGAGGATGGCGCGCATATGCGCTGCACCGGGGCGGAGTGCCCTGCACAGCGGCTGCGGACCCTGACTCATTTTGCCTCCCGGGACGCCATGGACATCGAGGGCTTGGGCCCGGCTGTGGTAGAGGCGCTTGTGAATGCGGGCCTGGTGCGGACTCCGGCGGATCTTTACGCATTGAAAGAGGAGAAAGTGGCAGCCCTGGACCGGATGGGCAAACGGTCCGCGGAGAAGCTCCTCGCCGCCATCCAGCGCTCCAAGCAGAACGACCTGTCCCGGCTGCTGTTCGCCTTTGGGATCCGTCAGGTGGGGCAAAAGGCGGGGAGGATCCTGGCGGTCCATTTCCAGAGCATGGACCGCCTGCTCCAGGCCAGCCGGGAGGAGCTCACCGCCATCCCGGAGATCGGCGAGATCACCGCGGATTCTATCCTGACATGGCTGCACAGCGACCAGGGGCGCCACCTGGTGGAGAGCCTCCGTGCGGCCGGAGTGAACATGGAGAGCCAGTCGACCCCTGTGGGGGACGCCCTGGCGGGGCAGACCTTCGTGCTCACCGGGGAGCTGAGCTCTATGACCCGCAAGGAGGCGGGGGAGCGCATCGAGGCGCTGGGAGGAAAGGTGTCCTCCTCCGTCTCGAAAAAGACCGACCATGTGGTGGCAGGAGAGGTCGCCGGCTCCAAGCTGCGTAAGGCCCAGGAGCTGGGGATCGATATTTTGGACGAGCAGGGCTTTCTGGCGCTGCTGGACAGATCAGAGAGAGGAACTTAAAGAGAAATGGACATCAAACTTGCAGAGAGAATGAGCAGCTTCCAGCCCGGGATATTCAATGTGCTGGACGAAAAGAAGAATGAATTGATTCGCCAGGGGCGCACCATCTATAATTTATCTATCGGGACCCCGGACTTTCAGCCGGCGCCCCATGTGGTCCAGGCCATGGTGCAGGCGGCCTCCGACCCTGCCAACTATCGCTATTCCCTTACCGAACTGCCCGAACTGGTCCAGGCGGTGCGGGACTGGTATCTCCGGCGCTATGGCGTGATTCTGGAAGAGGACGAGCTGATGGCAGTATACGGCTCTCAGGAGGGATTGGCCCACATTGGACTGGCCCTGTGTGACCCCGGCGATGTGGTGCTGGTGCCGGATCCCGGCTACCCCATTTTTGAGATCGGTCCCTATCTGTGCGGGGCGAAGGTCGTACATTATCCCCTGCGCCGGGAGAACGGCTATCTCCCCGACTTCTCTGAGATCCCGGAGGAGACGGCCCGGGCGGCGCGGTTCATGGTGGTCTCCTATCCCGCCAACCCCGTGTGCGTCACTGCGCCGGATGCGTTTTACGAGGAGCTGATCCGCTTTGCGGAACAGAACGACATCATCATTCTCCATGACAACGCCTATTCTGAGATCATCTATGACGGGCGGGTGGGGAAGTCCTTCCTGAGTTACCCCGGCGCCAAGGAGGTGGGGGTGGAGTTCAACTCCCTGTCCAAGACCTATGACCTCACCGGGGCCCGCATCTCTTTCGTGCTGGGGAATCGGATGATCATCTCCGCCTTCCGGCGCCTGCGCTCTCAGATCGACTATGGCATCTTCCTGCCGGTGCAGTATGCGGCCATCGCCGCCCTCAACGGCCCCCAGGACGGCGTGGCGCAGCAGCGGGAGGAGTACCAGGCGCGGCGGGATGCCCTGTGCGGCGGCCTGCGGTCCGTCGGCTGGGAGGTGCCGGACAGCCAGGGCAGCATGTTCGTCTGGGCGCCGCTGCCGGGACGGCGGACCAATTCTGTGGATTTCTGCTTTGAACTGCTTCAGCGTACAGGACTTCTGTGTACTCCCGGCTCTGCCTTCGGTACGCTGGGGGAGGGGCATGTCCGCTTTGCCCTGGTCCGCCCGGTCTCCGATATGAGGGAGATTGTGGCTGCGGTGAAGTGCAGCGGCATCCTGCTGGATGGGATGTGAATTCCAGAGAAATGGAAGGGCCATAGCTGACACCGACTGATTTTTCTCTTGAAATACAGAAGAAAAATGACTATAATAGCCTCAAGATTTTGGGATTATCGTGCCCATTCAGCTGACAGCTGTCCCGCCCCTTTCGGGGGAAACCTCAAGGCTGACAGCGATTTTTGATGCGGTGCGGAAGGAGACCTCTCGTCATGTTGAACCATCAAGAGCCGACACCTTGTCCTCCTGAAGAGGGGAATCTGCCGGAGGATGTTCAGTCCATCATGGAGCGGTACGACCGTGATGCAAACATCCGGATCTGGACAGGGGGACCCCGCCGGATCGTCCGGGGGGCGCTGGCTCTGTTTTCCGTGCTCACCGTTCTGTTTTCTGTACTGTTCTCTCCCCACATGCAGGTATGGATGCCCGTTTTCCTGGGCCTGTGTGTCCTGCTGGGATTTTTGGTATTCCCCCATAAAAGAAATCTGAAGAGAGTCAATTACCTTCCCTGGTTCGATGTGCTTCTAATGCTGGCCGGGGCCTGTTCATTCCTCTATTTTACCGTTCAGGGAGAGCAGCTGCTGGAGCTGGGGAGCATTGGCGGAGACTGGGGAGTGCTGCTCGCTGGAGCGGCTGGGATTCTTACTGTGGCAGAGCTCTGCCGGCGCAGCATGGGCCTTCCCATTGTGTGCATTGCGGCTGCATTCCTGATTTACGCCATGATATGGAGCGGCGCACCTATTCAAACGATTCAGGAGCTGTTCTTTTCCGGGGGAGAATGGGCCGGTGTGCTGGGGTCTCCAGTGCGAGTCTGCGCTGAATATGTGGTACTTTTTATTGTGTTCGGTGCTTTTCTTGAGATGACAGGCATCTCATCCTTCTTCATCCAGATGTCCAATGCTGTCACAGGCGGGGCCTCTGGCGGACCGGCCAAAGTGGCGGTCATCGCATCGGCATTGTGCGGTATGGTGTCCGGTTCCTCAGTGGGAAATACGGTGACCACTGGATCTGTGACCATTCCCATGATGAAAAAGGCGGGATACCGCGGCGAATTTGCCGGCGCGGTGGAGGCGGCTGCGTCCACCGGCGGTCAATTGATGCCGCCCATCATGGGCGCGGCCGCTTTTCTCTTGGCGGACGCAGCGGGAGTGCCCTATTCTGATGTGCTCCGGCGGGCAGTTATCCCTGCACTGCTATATTTTGCAGGTATTTTTATTGCGGTCCACCTGGAGGCCCGGAAGCTGAAGCTGCGGGGCGTCAGCCGTGACAGTCTTCCCCAATTCTGGCCGCTGCTGCGCCGCCGGGGATATGTGCTGCTGCCCCTGCTGCTGCTGATCGTGTTGGTGGCCGGTGATCTCTGCCGCCTGGAACATGCGGTTTTGATTTCTACCCTGGCCACTGTGGCGGTGGGACTTCTGAATCGGGAGGATCACATCATCACCTGGGGTAAGCTGCTGGATGCGTTGGTTACCGGAGGCCGCAACGCGCTCTCTACCATTCTGGCCTGCGGCCTGTCTGGTGTGGTTGTCGGTGTGGTCTCCATGACCGGTCTGGTCCAGCAGCTGATCGATCTGGTGGGTACCATTTCCAATGGCTCGATGATTGCTGTTCTGGTCTTCACCATGCTGTGCTGTATCCTGCTTGGAATGGGTGTACCCACTACGGCTAATTTTTGCATTATGGCGGCCATCTGTGTCCCGGTCCTGATCCATATGGGGGCGGGTACGCTTCCGGCTTACTTCTTTGTATTTTATTTTGGCATTGTGGCCGATCTGACGCCACCAGTGGCAATCGCCGCCTCTGCAGGTGCGGCGATTGCGGGGAGCCGCCCCCTGTATACCGCACTCAACGCCACGCGGCTGGCGATCGTCGGATTTATCGTGCCTTACATCTTTGTACTCAGTCCATCTATGCTCCTGCTTGAAACCACGCCGCTGGATGTGCTTCAACTGCTTATTTCCTCGATGTTCGGTATTTTTGGCGTAGCGGCAGGGCTGGAGGGATACTTTATCCGTCCCATGAACTGGGCATTGCGGCTGCTGTCGGTCCTGGGCGGCATCTCACTGATTTATCCGGGTACCATGACAGATATTATGGGCATTGTTATCATTGTGGTGGTGTTCAGCATCCAAACTCTGCAGAACAGCCGCGATCCAGAGAGTCTCTCTTCTCCGTAAAACGCACGGTGGGAAGTGCCTGGTCCCATGTCCAGGACACCCGCCGTGCTATCCTTATCACCATAAGAGAAGACAGAGAGGGAGGGGACCATGACAAGACGAGTGAATGTGTTGTTGCTTGCCCAAACACTTCTGCTGGGGTTGCTGCTGTCTTCATGTATGCCAACGACCACGGTAGTTTCTGTGGAGTCGTTGGGAGATATCCCGCCGTTTGACGGGCAGCCCTATGTTATCTTACAGAATAATGAGCCAGATTTTACCCAGGAAGAGCGGAGTTCCACCCAATCCTTTGAGGAGTACAGCCCGCTGGATCTCTATGGCCGCTGCGGCACGGCGTTTGCCAATGTGTGCGAGGAGACCATGCCGGACGAGGGAGAGGAGAGGGAGAGCATCAGCCACATCACCCCCAGCGGGTGGCAGTCGGCAGAGTATGACAGCGTAGACGGGGGATACCTCTACAACCGCTGCCATCTGATCGGTTATCAGCTCAGCGGAGAAAACGACAATGAGGAAAATCTGATCACCGGTACCCGTTACCTGAATGTGGAGGGGATGCTCCCCTTTGAGAATATGGTAGCGGAGTATGCGGAGGAGACGGATGGGCATGTGCTCTACCGGGTCACCCCTGTCTATGATGGGGATGATTTGGTCGCCAGCGGGGTAGTACTGGAGGGCTACTCCGTGGAGGACGGCGGAGAGAGCGTTCGCTTTCATGTCTATGCATACAACTGCCAGCCGGGGATTACCATCGACTATGCCACCGGGGACAGCTGGGAAGCGGGGGAGTCGGCAGCGTCTCCACCGCCGGTACAGACACCCGAATCAGAGACTGCCCGACACTATGTCCTCAATACCAATTCCATGAAGTATCATTTGCCTGACTGCTCCGGCGTGGCGACTATGAGCGACCGGAACCGACAAGACTTTACCGGAAGTGCGGAGGAGCTGGAGGCAATGGGGTACTCTCCCTGCGGAACCTGCCTTGGAAATTAGCAAAAGCAGCGGCCCCGGATGGTTTCGGGGCCGCTGCTTTTATATATTTCAATTTACAGATCAGTGGGATAGAAGAGCGGTTTGGTCTGATAGGTAATCCACTGAAGCTCGGTGAATTCTTCAATAGAGAAATGACTGTCCTCACGGCCCATACCGGAGTTTTTCACGCCGCCGAAGGGAGCGCGGCGGGACCCCATCACTGTAGTGTCGTTCACATGGACCATGCCGGCCTCCATTCGGGGGGCCAGGGTCAGAGCCAGATTCATATCATTGGTCAACAGTGCGCTGGACAGGCCGTAGGTGTTGTCGTTGCACAGCCGCAGAGCGTCCTCAGCATCCTTTGCCCGGACCACACAAACCACAGGGGCAAAGCACTCCTCGTGGAAAATCCGCATCTCAGGGGTGACATCGGCCACCACCGTAGCTTCATAAAACGCGCCCTGATGTCCGCCGCCGCACAGGACACGGGCCCCTTTCTCCACAGCGTCTGAGATCAACTCGTCCACCAGTTTATAGTGCGTGTCATTGATCAGCGGTCCAATGATGGTGCCTTGGTCATGGGGGTCACCCATCTTCAGACCCTTTGCTTTATCTGCCAGCTTCTGGCACAACGCATCGTAGCTGGGGGCCTCGGTAATGATGCGGCTGGTGCACATGCAAATCTGTCCCTGGTGGAAAAAAGCGCCGAACGCAGCGATGGAGACCGCCCGGTCCACATCAAAGTCCTTCAAAACGATCATGGGGTTCTTTCCGCCCATCTCCAAAGTCACACGCTTCAAACGAGCGGCACACTCCCGTCCGATGCGAGTTCCCACCTCGGTGGATCCCGTAAAGGTGATCATCTTTACGCGGGGATCGTTTACAAGTGTGTCTCCCACCACGCCGCCGGAACCGGGGACCACATTCAGTACTCCGGCGGGCAAGCCGGCCTCATGGAAGCATTTGGCAATGATCAGACCGGAAATCGGAGTATCAGAGGCAGGCTTCAGAATGAAGGTGTTCCCTGCGGCAAGCGCAAGCGCCACCTTATTCAGTGCCAGCAGCAGGGGATAGTTGAAGGGGGCAATCCCGCCGATTACTCCAAGAGGCTTACGGATATAGGTATTGACCTGACCATCTGCCTCCGGCGGGCAGACGCCCCCCTCCACCCTGCGGCACTCGCCGGCAGCGGCGCGGATGATATTGACACTCTGTCCCACCTCGTCCATGGCTTTCATAAAGCAGGAGCCACTCTCGTCGATAAGGTAGCCTGCAAAGCGCTTGGTGTTGGCTTCCATATAGTCAGCGGCCTTCAGCAGCAGCTTCTCACGGTCAGCGGCCAACATGGCGGCCCAGGCGGGGAACGCGGTCTGCGCGGCTTGAATGGCGGCCTCCACTTCAGCGGGCCCCGCCATGTGCACCTTTGCCATGACCGAATTGTCTGCGGGATTAAGGTCATCCCGAACAGAGCCTGACTCAGTGGCGGTCCACGCCCCGTTGATATAAAGCTTAAATTCCTCCATGGTATCTCACGGTCCTTTCCTGAATTTTTGTGGTTAAGCGCCTATTGTTCCTATTTTCATTATACCGCACAACACAGGAATGACAATCAACAAAATGTCCCCATAGAGCACAAAAAAATGAGAAGTGTAACATCATCAGCCTGTTGGGAGGGGCTCACGCCGTGTACCGAAAAGAAAGATCAGAATACAGCGCAACCAATGAAGCCGACAGTGGTGCGAAATGGACTGAGCGGAAAGAAGATGCCGCCACTTTTGATGGCCCACAGTGGCAAAGAAATTAAGCGGTTTGACCAGGCTGGCAGCCGTTGTAGGAATGGTATTTCTATGCTTATTGACGCAGGTGACAAAGCACTTTATAATACTAATACAAATATAGACCACTGTGTCAAAAGGGGAGAGCATGATGCTGAAGGCTGGTACAAAGGCCCCAAATTTTACTTTGCCAGATCAAAGGGGCGATCTGGTCAGCTTGTCTGATTTCGAAGGAAAAAAGGTGATATTGTACTTCTACTCAAAAGACAACACTCCTGGCTGTACTCGTCAGGCCTGCGCTTTTGCCAGAAACTATGGAGAACTTCAGAAGGAAAATGCGGTCGTCATCGGGGTCAGCAAGGACTCTGCTGCTTCCCACCTGAGATTTGCGGGGAAGTATGAACTGCCCTTTATTCTCCTCGCCGACCCAGAACTGCAGGCAATCCAGGCCTATGGCGTCTGGCAGGAGAAAAAGCTCTACGGCAAGGTGAGCATGGGAGTGATGCGCTCTACCTATCTCATCAATGAAGAGGGGATCATTGAGAAGGTGATGCCGAAGGTGAAACCAGACACCAATGCAGAGGAGATCCTGGTCTATCTGAAGGAGAAATAGACCCTATAGAGCGGCGGCAAAGGGGAGAAGGCGGAAACAGGATTGGGGTCAATGGAAAACTGCATAGGACCGGCTGATTTGCAGACTATATGAGGAGAGAGTGTAAACTGACGCGGGCGCCCCATTTCCGAGGCGCCCGCAGTTCTTATTTGTCAAAGGCGGGGTTGGTGTAATAGATGTTCTTTTGGTCCATCTTCTCCTTGGCCAGACGGATGGCCTCTCCGAAGCGCTGGAAATGGACGATCTCCCGCTCCCGCAGGAAGCGGATCACATTGGTGACATCAGGATCATCGCACATGCGAAGGATATTGTCATAGGTGACCCGTGCCTTTTGCTCTGCAGCCAGATCCTCGGTGAGATCGCAGATCACATCCCCTTTGACCGCCAGGCTGGCCGCGCTGAAGGGGAAGCCGGAAGCCGCCGTTGGATATACGCCGGTGGTGTGATCCACAAAATAGGGGGCAAAACCGCCCTCCCGTACCTGCTCGTCGGTGAGGTTTCGGGTGAGCTGGTGGATGATGGCGCCGATCATCTCCAGATGCCCCAGCTCCTCGGTGCCGATGTCGGTGAGCAGTCCCTTCAATTCGGGGTATGGCATGGCGTAGCGCTGGCTGAGGTAGCGCAGGGAGGCCCCAAGCTCACCGTCCGGCCCGCCGTACTGGCTGATGATGAAGGAGGCCAGCTTGGGATTGGGGGTGGCGATCTTCACCGGGTACTGCAGTTTTTTCTCATAGGAAAACATTTACTTTGCCCCTCCTTCCGTCTCCGGATAGTTCCATGGCCAGCTTTCGGACAGCCAGTTGTATTTGTCGCCCGTGGCCGCCGCGCTGAGGGTCAGCGGACCATAGGTCTCCTCATACTTTTTCCTCGCCTCTGCCTCCATGGCGGAATACTGCTTGAACAGCTCGAAAGCCTCGGTATCGTCGCTGTGAGTGTCCAGATAGAGATTCAGCTCCGCCACAACAAACTCCAGTGCCTGGAGCTCGGACAGGGCGTTGTCCACCACATTCCGTCCAGTGGCTTTTGCTTTGAAGGGGAGATTCAGGCCGGGAAAGAGGGTGCCATTATTCAGGGCATCTGTCTGAGAGTACTTTTTTGCCCCATTCTGCTGGAAGGGGACATAGGGGACGGCCAGGGGCGCGCAGCTGGGCATGGTGCCGTTGGCATCGCTGCAGGTCTCCTGCCGGGAAGTGGTTCTCTTTTCGGAAAACAAGGTGACGCTTCCTCCTTTGGTCAGTCTGTGGAGAATGCTCTCCGCTTTCCATCCTATGCCGGGGGAGGCCTTCGGGACCCGCTTCCATTTCCCGGCGGCATGTGGTATAATGACATAGCCGCCCATTTCCTCTCATACCGTGGAGAGGGGAGGGGATCGGTTTGAAATGCAAGCGCCGGAAAAATTTTTTGCTGGCAGCGGGGCTGGCCCTGCTGCTGGTCCTGGCAATCCAAGCGGTTGTCTGGGGGGAGAGGGAGGTTCCGGTTTTTGGCCCCGACTCCCTGAGGCAGGCGGTCCTCATCATTGATGCGGGGCATGGAGGAGAGGATGGCGGCGCAGTTTCGGTTACCGGGACCAGGGAGAGCGACTTAAATCTGTCGGTTGCCAAGCGTGTGGATGCACTGGCAGGTTTCTATGGGGTCCAGGCGGTACTTCTCCGGGACAGCGACCGGTCGCTCCACAACGAAGAAGCCCAGACCCTTCACGAAAAGAAGGAATCGGACCTGAAAAATCGAGTCCAGACGGTGGAGGAGACAGAGGGCGCCATGCTGCTGAGCATTCACCAGAATAGCTATCCAGACAGCAGATACCGGGGTGCCCAGGTTTTTTACAGCAACGAGGCGCTGTCCAGCCAGTGGGCAGAGCTGACCCAAAACCTGCTGCGCGCCGCTTTGGATCAGGAAAACCACCGTTTGGCCAAGGTGATTCCCGACACCATCTATCTGATGAATCACATCACCTGCCCGGCTCTGTTGGTAGAATGTGGATTTCTCTCAAATCCGGAGGAGGCACTTCTGCTGGAGTCGGACGGCTATCAGACCAAAATCGCCCTGTCGCTGCTGGCGGCATTTCTCCAGGCCAGGGCGGAGGGAGTGGGACCATGAAGTCCAAGACACTGTTTTACTGCACCCAATGCGGCAACGAGACGCCAAAATGGCAGGGGAAGTGTCCCGCCTGCGGCGCCTGGAACACCATTGTGGAACAGCCCCAGGAGCAGCGCAATGGAAGCGGGAAGGGGAGGGGGCGGAGTGTTTCCGCCGGGATTCCCAGCGTCCCAAAGGCGCTGCGGGAGATAGAATCCACGCAGGAGCTGCGCTTTGCCACCGGCCTTTCCGAGCTGGACCGCGTCCTGGGCGGCGGTGCGGTACAGGGTTCCCTGGTACTGGTGGGCGGAGCCCCCGGCATCGGGAAGTCCACTCTGATGCTCCAGATCTGCAGCCAGCTGTGCCGTTCTTTCCGGGTGCTGTATGTCTCCGGCGAGGAGTCGGAGCGGCAGATCAAGCTGCGGGCGGAGCGGCTGGGCATCGGGGCGGAGGAGCTGTATCTCCTCTCTGAGACCGATCTGGACGAGGTCGTCCAGGCGGTGGGAACACTGCAGCCGGACATCCTCATTGTGGACTCCATCCAGACTATGTTTCGGGGAGAGGTCACCTCTCCGCCCGGAAGTATTTCCCAGGTAAAGGACTGTACCATGGCGCTGATGCAGCTGGCAAAAGGGCAGGGGACCACCGTGTTCGTCATCGGCCATGTGAACAAGGAGGGCTCCATTGCCGGACCAAAAGTGTTGGAACACATGGTGGACTGCGTGCTCTATTTCGAGGGGGAGCAGCACCAGACCCACCGTATCCTCCGGGCGGCCAAAAACCGCTTCGGCGCGACCAATGAGATCGGCGTATTCGAGATGCGGGACGAGGGGCTGGTGGAGGTGCCGAATCCCTCTGAACTGCTGTTAGAGGGACGGCCGGAGAACGCCCCGGGCACCTGTGTCACCTGTGTCATGGAGGGGATACGCCCGGTACTGGCGGAGATCCAGGCCCTGCTGGCACCCAGTGCTTATGGAAATCCCCGGCGTACCAGTAACGGATTGGATTATAACCGCTGCGCCATGTTGCTGGCGGTGCTGGAACGGCGGGGCGGGCTGCAGCTGGGAGGCTGCGACTGCTATGTGAATGTGATTGGCGGTCTTTATCTGGACGAGCCCGCTGCGGATCTGGCGGCGGTGATTGCCATGGCGTCCAGCTTCCGGGACAAGCCTGTTCCAGGGAATCTGACGGCAATCGGCGAAGTGGGGCTGACAGGAGAACTGCGGGCGGTGAGCGGCCTGGAACAGCGGCTGGCAGAGGTGTGCCGCCTGGGTTTCAGCCGGTGCATAATTCCCAAGCGAGGCAGCGGCCGGCTGAAGCCGCCTGACGGATTAGAGCTGATTCGGGTGTCCAATATACGGGAGGCGATCGCCGCCTTCACCTGACGAACGGCCCCTGGTGGGCAAAGACATAACGCTTGTTACAAAAAAAGCTGGCCAGGACGGGGCCGGGAGAGGGGGGGAGAAGCATGACGCCGCGGACCTTTGAGACCCCCTGCGGGCCCATCCGCTATTGGGTGGACCACACCGGCAGCGGACCTCCGCTGGTCTTTCTTCCCGGCCTCACCGCCGACCACCGGCTGTTCCGGGAACAGCTCCGGCGGTTCCGGGGGGACCATCCCGTCCTGGTCTGGGACCCGCCGGGCCATGCGGCCTCCCGGCCCTTCCGTCTGACCTTCACTCTGCTGGATCAGGCCCGCTGGCTGGATGAGCTGCTGACGGGGGAGGGACTGGACCGCCCCATCCTGGTCGGGCAGTCCATGGGCGGCTATGTGGGACAGGCCTATGCCCAGCTGTACCCGGACCGGTTACAGGGGTTTATTTCCATCGACTCGGCGCCCCTTCAGCGGCGCTATATGACCGGGTGGGAACTGTGGGTGCTGAAGCGGATGGAGCCAGTCTACCGGTGGACCCCCTGGCGCCTGCTCCTGCGGTGGGGAAGCACGGGGGTGTCGGAGACGGATGAGGGCCGGGCGCTGATGCGGGAGATGATGGAGACCTATGACGGCGACCGGCGGTGGTACGCCGCCCTGGCCGGCCACGGCTTCCGTATGCTGGCGGAAGCCGTGGAGGCAGACCTGCCATACCGGCTGTGCTGTCCGGCGTTGTTGATCTGCGGGCAGCGGGACAACGCCGGGTCCTGTGTGCGCTATGACCGTTCCTGGGCGCGGCACACAGGACTGCGGCTGGCTTGGCTGAAGGGCGCCGGACACAACGCCAACACCGACCGGCCAGCGGCGGTGAACGCTCTGATCCGTATGCTGCTGGACCAACTGCCGGGGGACGCCGCCTGGGCGCCCGCCGGCCTGACCGCCGACGAGACGGCGACCCTTGAGAGGGAGGTGATTTGGGAACATGAGATCAAGTCAACAAAATAAAAATTTTGTTGACTTGAGAGGAGGGGAAAATACACTCCACGGGAGCAGCCGGCCCCCAGAGCCGCCCAGCGCACCGAGCTGCACGCTGTCAACGGCGGCCGGCGATTCCACAGATATTTCTTCCCACACTCCTGCAACCGTTCCCGCTATTCTTATGTCATTGGATTATCGAACAGAGGCGCCGCGGATTATCCGCGACTTTCTCACTTACCATCAGACCATCCAGGGCCACTCTGCAAAGACTGTGGATGAGTACTTTTTGGACCTTAGAGGTTTTTTCCGTTTCCTCAAGCATGACCGCCGTCTGGTTCCTGCGGACATCCCTATGGATCAGATCTCCATCTCCGATGTGGACCTGGACCTGGTCCGGTCCGTCACGCTGACAGATGTCTATGCCTATATGGACTACCTCAGCCGCGACCGTGTGACCCACCCCAACAGCGCCAATCAGTCCGTGGGGCTTTCGCCCGCATCCAAGGCGCGAAAGGTCGCCACCATCCGCTCATTTTATAAGTATCTCACCGTCAAGGCAAAGCTCCTTACGGAAAATCCGGTACAGGACCTGGATTCTCCCAGATTAAGGAAATCACTTCCGAAATACCTTGATTTGGAAGAAAGCGTGGCCCTGCTGGACCATGTGGATGGCAGCAACCGGGAACGGGATTATTGCATCCTCACTTTGTTTCTCAACTGCGGGCTTCGAATTTCCGAGCTGGTCGGACTGGACATGGGAGATGTCCGGGGCGATCAGCTGCGGGTTTTGGGCAAGGGCAACAAGGAACGGATCCTCTACCTCAATGACGCCTGCATCCGTGCGATTCAGGACTGGCTGGAAGCTCGGGACCATTTGGCCTCCACCGATCCAAACGCCCTGTTTATCACCCGTTCTCACAAGCGGATCACCCGGGCGGCAGTACATAAATTGGTGAAGAAACATCTTGCCGCCGCCGGGCTGGACAGCCGGCAGTATTCCTCTCATAAACTGCGCCATACGGCGGCCACCCTGATGCTTCAGAACGGCGTGGATGTTCGCGCTCTGCAAGAAGTATTGGGACACGATCATCTGAACACCACCCAGATTTACACCCATGTGGCCAACGATGACCTGCGGGCAGCGGCGCAGGCGAATCCACTTGCCAGGGTAAAAAAAAAGACCGCCCCCCCAAAGGATGACGGCCTCGCTGAATGAAGAAAATTTTGTTGACCTGAGCAGCTGTCAGGCGGGTTTCTTTTCCACCCTGACAGCTGCTTTTTGCGTAAAGGTATATAGCATTACATATATTGAAACATCAATCTTTTCTCGCACCAAGGATGTGGAGAATACGCAGCTGGGCGTAGTCATATGTGTCCAGCGGACGGTAATCTGTATCCATGGAGTGAGCAGCCAGAAGAAGATTGTCCGGTGCCGGCTTCGGTCCGACAGAGACGATTACCGGCGTATGGCCGAATGAGGAGGCACCGGGAAAGCGGAGCTGGACGAAATCTCCGGGCAATGCGTTTTCCAAAGGAACCAGGACAGCCACAGGGCCCGGACTTTCCTCCTGACGGGTAAGAAACCGGAACAAAAACTCCACACCGGTCCAGGCGGGCGCCTTGCGGTTGGCATTTTGGTAATACCAGCCGGTCTCCGGTCTCCAATTCATCACCGGCGCACCGGCGTACAGGCATTGGGAGGCGAAATTGGTGCAGTCACCGCCCAGCCGCTGATAGTCAAAATAGGCGGGATTTCTGCCATAAGCCCAGGTGTGGGCATATTCTACCGCGCTCCGGCGGTTGTAGGGGATTAGCGGGGCGGACATAAATCCTCCCTCCTCTCTCCCCCTATGCTATGCCTGGGGCGCTGTTTCGGTCACCTGGCGCTTGCTGCCCTTGTCACCGACAAAGAGGATGAACACCAGTGCGCTTATGGCCATGAGGAAGGGATAGAACAAATATGGGATGATACGCACCGAACTGATGGTGTATCCCATGGCTGCTGCTCCGCCAACAGCATAGAGCAATTGGGCGCCATAGGGCAGGATCCCCTGCATGGCGGAGGCGAAGATGTCCAGCAGGGACGCGCTGCGCCGGGGATCGATCCCAAACTCCTGGCTGATCTCCTTGGCGATGGGGCCGCTCATGACGATGGCGATGGTGTTGTTGGCGGTGGCGATGTCCACGCCCACCACCAGGGCACTGATGCCCAGCTGAGCGCCCTTCTTGGTTCGGATGCGGGAGTGGATCAGGTCGATGAGCGCGGCGATGCCGCCCGCATCCTTGACCAAAGCACCGATGAATGCGACGACCATAGAGATCACCGTGATGTCATACATGGCGGAGATGCCGTCGAAGAGGACCAGGAAGCTGTCTGTCCAGGGGAACATCCCGGTGTAGATGCCCACGCCCAGCGCCATGGCGGTTCCGATGATGAGGATGACGAACACATTGACCCCGGCGATGGCCCCAAAGAGCACCACCAGATAGGGGATGACCTGGAGGATGTTATACTCCCCCACCTCCCCCAGGGTATCCCCGCCGGGCGTGATGAGGATGAGGATCACGAAGGTGAGCACCGCCGCAGGCAGCACGATCCAGAAATTCATGCGGAATTTGTCCTTCATCTCACACCCCTGAGTGCGCACCGCGGCGATGGTGGTGTCCGAGATCATGGACAGATTGTCCCCGAACATGGCCCCGCTGACTACCGCCCCCAGGCACAGCGCCAGGGAGAAGCCGGTGACCTCGCTGATCCCCACGGCAAAGGAGGTCAGAGCTGCGATGGTGGCGCAGGAGGAGCCCATGGACAGAGAGATGAAGCAGGAGATGAGGAACAGTCCGCCCACTGCCACCTTTCCCGGCAGGAATGTGAGGAAGAGGTTCACGGTGCTGTCCGCTCCTCCGGCAGCGCCGATGGCGCCGGAAAAGGCTCCGGCGGTGAGAAACACCAGGCACATGATGATGATATTGTCATCCGCGATCCCCCTTGCCATGATGGCAACCTTCTCGTTGAAGGTATGGCGGCGGTCCTGCACCACCGCCACCAGCAGGGCGATGAGGAAGACCACGATGGCCTGTACACCGTAGAAGCCATCCTCGGTCTTCATCACATACTCGAACAGGATGCCAAAGCCCAGATAGAGGATCAGAAACACTCCGATGGGCAGCAGGGCGCTCAGCCGCTTCTGTTCCATTTTCTCCACTTCCCTTTTCTCTTTATGCAAAAAAACGCTCTCATCCCCATAAGGACGAGAGCGTCTGCTTTCGTGGTACCACCTTAATTTGCCGCCTGCGGCGGCCTCTTTTGCGCGGTAATGGGCGCACCCAGTGTCCCCTCGCAGCCTGACCCGCTGGAGGACACAGCTCCGGGGCCATGTTCCGCCCTCCCCTGCCGCGCCCCTTTTCAGCTGCCGGGGCTCTCTGATGCGGTGGATGAGGGCGTACTCTCCCCTTCTCTGCCAGTTTTTATATGAAAGATCAGGTAACACAGTATCATGAAGGAACGCATGTTGTCAAGAGGGACTTTTCACACTCCCCGCTCAGGAGTCTTTCGTCCCTGTTTTCCCCATGGAAGACGATAGAACAGCCGCATCTGCCTCACGCTCCATGTCAGGGAGATGCAGGCGGCCAGGATGGAGAGCAGAACGCCATACAGGCCGGGGATCCACTGGAACAGATACGGCAGGACCAGCACACAGGCCGCCGCCAGCAGGTCCGAGCCCCACAGCTTCCTGACCCAGCCGTCGTCCTGCTCCTGATGCCGCCAGTACTCCCGTACCAGCAAGGCGGAAAAGAGCACCTGGAGGATCAGCAGATACAGGATGGGGGGCGCGGTGTAGTCAAGCCCCTTCTCTGTGCTGATCCTCCCCTGCTGAAATAAAATGATGGGGACCAGCCAGAAGACCCGCAGGAAGAAGCCCTTCCCCACCTCACGCTGCCTTCGGCCCAGGTCCATCTCGGTGTGTTTGACCGCCGGCGTATCCTCCTCCCGGTCGCACTCGTCCCGGAGCAGGTAATCGGTGGATACCCCGAACAGCCGGCTCACCGCCAGCACATTTCCTGTGTCCGGGGCCACCTCTCCAAGCTCCCAGCGGGAGATGGCCTGGCGGGAGACCTGAAGCTCCTGGGCCAGAGCCTCCTGACTCATTCCCCGTTTCCGGCGCAGTTGAAAAAGCTTTTCTCCGAATGTCATGGGTATGCGCCTCCTTTCCCCTTCACCCTAACAGAGAGGGAGAGAACGGGTCTACCACATCTGTGCGGAACCTCCGCAACCAAAAGTGGAATCTGTTCTTTTTACAAGAAAGGGAGCGCCGCAGCGCCCCCTTCTCAGATATGACAGTCAGGCTTTTCCGTCGCAGCCCAGCACCTCTACCAGCTTGTGCTTCACAAGCTGTTTGATGTTCTCCCGGGCGGGCTTGAGATACTCGCGGGGGTCGAACTTGTCCGGATGCTCCGCCATGAACTGGCGGATGGTGCCCGTCATAGCCAGGCGCAGGTCGGAGTCGATGTTGATCTTGCACACCGACATGCGGGCGGCCTGGCGCAGCTGCTCTTCGGGGATACCCACCGCGTCGGGCATCCTGCCGCCGTTCTCGTTGATCATCTTCACATACTCCTGGGGCACGCTGGAGGAGCCGTGGAGGACGATGGGGAATCCGGGCAGACGCCTGGAGACCTCCTCCAGGATGTCAAAACGCAGGGGCGGAGGGACAAGCTCCCCCTTCTCGTTGCGGGTGCATTGGGCGGCGGTGAACTTATAGGCGCCGTGGCTGGTGCCGATGGCGATGGCCAGGGAGTCGCAGCCGGTCTTGGTGACGAACTCCTCCACCTCGTCGGGATGGGTGTAGTGGGACTCCTCGGCGGAGACCTTCACATCGTCCTCGATGCCGGCCAGAGCGCCCAGCTCCGCCTCCACCACCACGCCGTGGTCGTGGGCATACTCCACCACCTGACGGGTGATGGCGATGTTCTCCGCCAGCGGCTTGCTGGAGGCGTCGATCATCACGGAGGTGAAGCCGCCGTCGATGCAGGATTTGCAGGTCTCGAAATCGGGGCCGTGGTCCAGGTGCAGGACGATGGGGATGTTGGGGCATTCGATGACGGCGGCCTCCACCAGCTTCACCAGATAGGTGTGGTTGGCGTAGGCCCGGGCACCCTTGGACACCTGAAGGATCAGGGGGGCGTTGACCTCCCGCGCGGCCTCAGTGATGCCCTGGACGATCTCCATGTTGTTGACATTGAACGCGCCGATGGCATAGCCGCCGGCATAGGCTTTTCGGAACATCTCGGTGGAAGTGACCAGTGCCATAGAACATACAACTCCTTCCAGGCTGTTTCTTTTTCAAGATTACCATTTTCCATTGAAAAATGCAAGAGGACATGGTATGCTGAAAGGGAAAAATCCCCATTGTTTTCCCCGGTCATTTTGCCTATCGTTTGGAAGGAGAGGTCGATATGAGTCAACTGAGAGGAAGCTGCATCATCGGACAGTCCGGCGGGCCCACCGCCGTCATCAACGCCAGTGCCCAGGGGGTCATCCAGACTGCCCTGAAGGCGGAGTGCATCACCCGGGTCCTGGGCGCGGCCCACGGCATCAAGGGAGTGCTGGAGGACAAGCTGTACGACATGGGCCAGGAGGATCCCGCCGAGCTGGACCTGCTGCAGTATACCCCCTCCTCCGCCCTGGGCTCCTGCCGGTACAAGCTGGCCGACCCCGAGGTGGACGACACCGATTACAAGCGTATCCTGGAGATCTTTCAGAAATACGATGTCCGCTATTTCTTCTACAACGGCGGAAACGACTCCATGGACACCTGCAACAAGATCTCCAAGTATATGCAGAAGGTGGGCTACGACTGCCGGATCATGGGGGTGCCCAAGACCATCGACAATGACCTGTTCGGCACGGACCACTGCCCCGGCTATGCCTCTGCGGCCAAATATATCGCTACCTCCTGCATGGAGGTTTGGCAGGACGCCCATGTGTATGACACCGGGATGGTGACCATCATCGAGATCATGGGCCGCCACGCCGGCTGGCTGGCCGGCGCCGCCGCGCTGGCGACCTGGGCAGGGTACGGCCCCGACCTGGTCTATCTGCCCGAGGTGGATTTCGATATGGACCGCTTCCTGGCGGATGTGAAGGACATCTACGACCGCACCGGAAAGTGCATGGTGGCGGTGTCCGAGGGCATCCACTACGCCGACGGCACCTTCGTCTCCGAGGCCAAGACCTCCGCCACCGACGGCTTCGGTCACGCCCAGCTGGGCGGTCTGGCGGTGATGCTGGCGGACATCGTGAAGCAGCGCACCGGCGCCAAGGTCCGGGGGATCGAGCTGTCTCTCCTTCAGCGCTGCGGCGCCCATCTGGCCTCTCAGACCGACATCAGCGAGGCATATCTGGCGGGCCAGACCGCTGTGGAGGCCGCGGTGGACGGCACCACAGACAAAATGGTGGCCTTTCAGTGCAGCCGGGAGGGCGGCTATATCTGCACGCCCAAGCTCATCGGCCTGACTGAAGTGGCCAATGTGGAGAAGAAGGTCCCCCGGGAGTGGATCAACGCCGCGGGCAATGGGGTGGAGCAGCCCTTTATCGACTATGCCCTCCCCCTGATCCAGGGGGAGCCCGACCTGCCCCGGGAGCACTCTCTGCCCCGGTTTGCAAAGCTGAAAAAGGTGCTGGCCGCACAGGGCTGACCGCAGCGGGCCTCTCTCCGGCAAGGCTGACGATATGAAAAGCTGCATGGGACGACCTGATCGGGTCCCATGCAGCTTTTTTATGCCCATACGGGACGCCGTGCCCGGAGCGCCAGGGCACAAGGCGGCGTCAGCAGCTGTAGCAGTCCACCTCGCCCCGGCCATAGCAGCGGCTGCAGTCGTCCTCGCCGTCGCCCCAGCAGCTGGTACACTCATCCCACACCTGGCCCCGGCCGGCGCTGCCCACGCCGTCATACAGAGGACTGCCGAAATCGGTCTCCCAATGTCCGCCCGAGCCGTTGCAGTAAGAGCAGACCTCCTTGCCGCTACCCCCGCAGTCGGGACATTCGATCCTGCCGGTACCTCCGCAGATGTAGCAGTCGTCGTCGCCGGAGGAGGGGAGGCTGCCGGAGGAGCCGCCGCCGGAGGAGGGGGAACCACCGGAAACAACGCCCTGGCCCGGGATGAAATGGCCGGTCTTCGTATCGCCGCCGCTTTCGTCTTTAAACGAGGTATCTTTACACCTGCCCCCGAAGTCGTCAAAGGAGATCCCCTCGCCGTAGTAGATCTGGAGCCTGCCCACATCGATCACATCAATATGGGTGATCACGACCACCAGATCATAGGCCGACAGGCCACCGCCAGAAGTCGCTTTCTGCACCTCGCTGCTTCCGGTGTAGTTGAAGTAAAAGTAGTCGTAGAGGGGATTGGAGGAATCCTTTGACACCAGCTCCAACGGGAAGTCCCCTCCGGCGAGATACTCCGCGTACTCCTGAAACGCATTGTGTCCGTAGTCCGTTTCAAACTCGATATACCCGCCGGTGTCAGAGGTGGCGTCAGCGTTTCGGATCAGCTTGTTTTGGAAGAAAGTATCCGGGTCCTGGATGACCGGCGCTGTACCGGGGGCGACTGTCTCCTGTCCTCCGGAGGGTTCTGTGGCGGAGGAACCCCCGCCGCTGCCCAGGCTGCTGACCCCGCAGCCATCGAACATGGAATGGGTGTATTCCACATGGGAGATGTCCCATCCGCTGGCGTTCAGCTTGGTCAGCTTCGGGCAATGAGAAAACATGGCGGATGTGCTGGTCATGCTGGAGAGATCCCAGCCGGACACATCCAGCTCGGTCAGGTTGCTGCACTCCGTGAACATGAAGCTGGTGGAGGTGACGCTGGAGGTATCGAAGGTGCTGATGTCCAGCGAGGTCAGCGCGCTGCAGCCGGTGAACATGCCGCTCATGACCGTGACCCTTGAGGTATCGAATCCGCTGACATCCAGGGCGGAGAGGCTCTCGCAATAGCCAAACATGGCGGTCATATCTGTGACGCTGGAGGTGTCGATGCCCTCCAGGTCCAGGATCTCCAGCTTCTCGCAGCCGTAAAACATGTTGCTCATGGAGGTGGTGTTCTCCGTGTGGAGGGCGCCGGTGAAATAGATCTCCTCCACATTCTCATAGCCCTGAAACAGGCCGGAGCAGTCCTCCGGGGCGGCCATCCCTCCGTCCGCTGCGATGAACAGGCAGTAGAAGTCCCCCTCCCCCGTTACCCCGGCCATGACGGAGCTATCCCGGGCCTGGGAGACATCCCACCGCTCCTCGGGCAGATACTCGGTCGTGTCCACGAATGTGACGACGCTGATCTCCTTCCGGGTGATGTCAGAGCCAAAAACCGGGCTGTCCGGGGCGCCGGTATATGTATCGTCCAAGGGAGCGTCCGCCATGAGCACATTGTCTTTCCATGCGTCGGAGGCGCTGATCACATCCACGGCGGTGCTCCCGGAGGGGATAGCGTCGGAGATGCCGCTCCCGCCGCCGGCGGTGGGCGAGCCGGGCTCCTCCCCGCCCCCGAAGGCCAGCGTGCCGATCCCCACGCACACCAGAAGCGCCACAACTGCCACCAGCGCCGCAGCCGCCGGCTTGACCTTTGGCAGGGCCGGCCCGCCCTTGGCCTTTGTCTCGCCGCCGGACAGATCCGCGCCACAGTGGCCGCAGAACCGGTCGCCGGCGGTCAGCTCCCTGCCGCACTTGGGGCAGACGGGCTTGGGCGGCGTTTCGGGGATGGCGGTGCCGCAGGATCTGCAAAATTTGTCCTCAGCGCTCAGCACTTTCCCGCAGCTTGGACAAAAGCGAGGATTCATCGAAAACCACTTCCCTTTGTTCCTATGATTTTATTATACTAAATCGGATATAAAAGGCAACTCTTATTTGCATATTTTGAAAACCCCCGTTTCCCGCCTCATTTTACTCTGGGTTCACAAACAGCCCCAGGCCAGGCCGGCCTCTGTCACCGAGTTGTCCTGCATGAGATCCAGCCAATGGGAAAATAGAGGGGCGAACACTCAGGTCTGTCCCTTCTAAATCAAAGCCCCAGGCTCCGGATCATCCCGGCACCTGGGGCTTCTTATGTTTATGATAAACTTTCAACTCGGCCGCTTTCTCGTTCAGCGCGTCGGCGTATTGAGCCAATACCGACTTAACTTGCCCGGTCAGGACTCCTCCACCTGCTCCGGGAGCACTCCCTGCCCCGTTTCGCTAAACTGGAAAAGGTGCTAACCACCGAGATGTAAAAGTTGTTCGGGACGAAAAAAGCCCGGAGGCCGCGGGATCATCCGCGGTCCCCGGGCTTTCGTTACGGCATCGCGTCCCACTGGACGACCCTGGTATAGCGCTGGAGGGGATACTCCCCGTCGTGGGCGTCGGTGCAGGTGCCCCGTGACATCTCCCCCGCCCCGGTGATCCGCACCAGTCCCGCCCGGAGCAGGGTCTCGGTGAGTTCCTGCCGCTCCTCCGGGGCGCACAGGAGCCCTGCGGTCTGAAGGACCCCTCTGCTCCGGCGCAGAGTGGGCAGCAGCTCCGACCGGGGGAGGCATTTCAGAATCGGATTCCCGAACTGGGCGGACAGCTCCAGCTCCCGGTCCTCCCGAAGGGTCAGACTGCACCCGTCCCCCTCCAGGATGGTCTCCCCTCCCTGTCCAGCCGCCCGCTCCAGCCGGGCGGTGTAGCGGCGCAGAGTCCCCTGGGCCAGGGCGCCCATGTCCCGCACCGGCCAGCGGCGGGCGGCCCTCTCCAGCAGGGGCAGAAACTGTCCGGCAAACTCCCGTAGCTGCCCCATGTCCCCGGTGTCCAGAAAAATGGTCTGGCAGGAGGAGCACAGCAGCTGCTTGGTCTTCATGATATGCTCCGCCAGGGCGGAGAGCTGCCCCTCCTCCCTGCCACGGTCTGTGACATAGGCGAAACCCAGCCGGTGGCCCCATTCAATGAGCTTCACCCCTGTGGGGGCCAGCGTGCGTACGGCGGACACGGCCCCCTCTCCGCCCCAGATCACCACTCCGTCGGACAGGTCCGCCAGACGGCGCAGGGCAGCCACATCCTCGCTGGGGGTATCAAAGACATAGATATAGTCCGCTAAGGCGGGCTCCTCCTCTACCAGACGGCGAAGCAGGGCGATGGACAGCCCGTGGTCTGCGCTGGGCAGCTTCAGCAGGTTGATGTTCCCCGCCAGAAGCCCCTCCACCACCGTGAAGGCGGGCAGGCCGTCCAGATTCCCCGCCGCGATATGCAGCAGCACCCCCAGAGGCCGCCGCTGCTTTACAATGGCGCCAGAGTGGTGGGGCGGCCGGACGGTCACAGGGGCGAAGGGCGCCGGGCCCAGCTGGATGTCCACCATGGCCTGGAGACTCTCCCGGCGCAGAAGGGCCAGGGCGGTGTCCACCTGTTCCTTCTTCAGGGCGGGATCCAGGTCCAGCCCCGCGATCTCCCGGTCAAACGCTCCATCCTGCGCCCGGCGGGAGAGCCGGTCGCAGGCGGCAATGGTGACCTCGGGAAGCAGCGGCGGCCGGGCCAGAGTCTCGTTGATCCATCCGGGCAGCTGCTCCAGCACCCGGCTCTGCTCCTCTGTGGGCAGGACGGTGCCTCTGGAAAGGATCATTCCCGCTCCCCCCTCTGATACTCCTCCGCGCCGGCGGCACAGGTTTTGATCTCGGTCATCCCCACCCTGCCCAGCACCTCCAGCCAGGGGGCCGTGCAGCCGCAGCCGCACGACTCTCCGGGGTGGAGTACCCCCAGGTCGTCGGTGAGGATGCTCATCAGCGGCGCACTTTTCAGCAGTGGGGTCATCAGATTTACCAGCCCAGGCTGCCCATAGGGAAGCGGCTTTAGGGTGCGCACATCCCGGATGAGCACCCGGCTGTACACCGGAATGTGGAAGTGATGCCGGGGACAGTCCCAATAGATGATGGGGTGCTCCACCACGCTGAACACCTCGTGGATGGCCGCCTCCGGGATATCCAGGCGTTCCTTCACCTCGGCATAGAGCTGGGGCTTGTCCACCTGCTGGCGGTAAAACTGCTTCCACCCGCCGCCCAGCAGGATCTTGGACCCTGAGGGCATGGGAAAGCGCAGGCCGCGGTGTTCCAGCTCCTGCATCAGAAAGTGGAGATAGGACGGAAAACCGATCAGCCGCACCGGATGGCGCTGCCGGGCACAGCGGCGCAGCTCCTCCACAAGGCCCTCCTGGTCCAGGCGGTATTCCCCCTCACGGAAACGCAGCGCATAGGTGCGCTTGACGGCGGGGGCCAGAAAGGTGCTTAAGAAAGCGCTCTTCATCACTCCCATGTGATTGCCACGGTGGGGCTGATAGCCCAGTATCACATACCGGGTGGGTCGGGGGGAGATGAGTCCATGGGTCCCGCAGGCGCGCAGACTCATGGCGAGGTCGCACAGCAGAGCGCCGAAGTCGAAGTTCACCTCGCTGCGGCGGCCGCTGGTGCCCGAGGAGGTGGTGTGGAACAGAGCGTGTTTGCCAGCCATAGAACTAAGATGGTGGCGCTTGAAATAAAGGGTGGGGATGGGCGGAAGTTCCCCCAGGTCCTCAGGCCCCTGCAGCTGCTCCGGGCGAAATCCTGCCTGATCCAGGATGGCCCGATACTCCGGGCAGCGTGCATACTGAAATGCGCAGTTCTCCCGCATGGCCTGGACAAACAGCTCTTCTGTGCCTGGATGGTCATAGAGGGCTCTGCCTCGAAATAAGGCGCCTCGCGCTCCCACGGCGGTTCCTCCTTTCCACTTGCGGACAACGCCGCCCGGCAGCCTTTTTGAAGGCAGGGGCGGCGTTAAGGCGGTTTAAGGTGCAGACTTAGGATCGTCCTCTTCTTCCTGAGGGTCGGCTCCCTTTGCAGAATCTGCAATATCCCCGCTTCTGTGAGGGACCAGACGGGGAGCCGGATCCCGATATTCATACCCCTGCGGAGTGATGGCATACAGGCTGCGGTAGTCTCTTGTGTCCTGGGAGAGGTCCTTGCGGTCCAGCCTCCAGCTGATTAGATCCTTAATCAGACTGTATACCACGGCGAACAAAGGAACACCAACAATCATACCAATAAAACCGAACAGGCCGCCGAACAGCAGGATGGAAAACAGGACCCAAAAGGAGGACAGACCGGTGGTCCCGCCCAGGATTTTGGGAACGATGATATTGCCGTCGACCTGCTGGAGTACCAGGATAAAGACTAGGAACACCAGTGCCTTCAAAGGGTCGTTCAGCAGGATCAGAAAAGCAGATGGAATGGCGCCAATGAAGGGGCCAAAAAATGGGATAATATTGGTGACACCAACCACCACGCTGACCAGCATAGCGTAGGGAACTCCCAGCAGAGTGCATCCAATAAAACAGATGATCCCAACCAGCAGGGAATCCAGCAGCTGACCATTGATAAATCCACCGAATACCTGATGGGCATAGCGGAATTTTGAGATGATCAGATTGGCTGCAGGCAGGTTGAACACGCCGTAAATGATTTTCTTGCTCTGGGCACAGAGGGTATCCTTGCAGCTGAGCAGGTAGGCGGTCACGATTAACCCGATGAGCAGATTGACGATGGCCACCACCACCTGTACCACGCCCACAGACAGGTTTACCAGATAGTTGTTCAGGTTAGGCAGGATGGTGTTGTTCAGCCAGTCGTTAAGATAAGTTCCGGCATTATCGATCAACGCTTGGACATAGGGAGTGTAAATGGTATCCTGGGCCATGAACTCGTCGAACCAGTCGGAGATGGTGGCAAAATAGACATCGGTGCTTGCCACGATTCTCAGGATATTGCGGACCAGTTCGGGCACCACCGCCGCAATCAGCCCATACATCACCAGGATAATCAGAAGCAGGCTGGCGGCAACTCCTCCGCCGGAAGCCAGCCGGCGGGCCAGCCGCTCCCGCCCTAGTGTTTTGGTCAGCAGAGATGTCAGCCGCCGGCGCACCCGGTTGTAGACAGGTGTAAGGACATAGGCCATCACCGCGCCGATGCTGATGGGCTGGAGGATGGCGGAAATGGTCTGGCCAAAAGCGTGAAGATCCTGCAGCTTGTAAATGGCGAAGAAGAACAGAATGCAGAGGACGATTGTAATGAATGCTGTTATGCCCCAGGCGATAAAATCGCGATATTTATGATCTTTCATGGGTCCCCAGCCCCTCCCCCCTTTCAGGATATAGAGCCAACGGTTAAACCTTCAGTTCCGCGCTGCGGCCGCCACTCAGAGCAGCGGCATGGGTCTCCAATATCGGCCGGACACAGTTATTCAGAAATTCATCCACCTGCTCAGGGCAGCGGCCGATGTAGCGGGAGGGCTCCAGATGAGCAGTGAGCTCCTCCCTGCTGAGCATGGAGAAGGCCGGATCCGCGGCGATGAGCTCGATGAGGTTGTTGGACAGGCCAAGATCCTTGACATTCCGCCCCGCCTCCTGGCTGAGCACCCGGATGCGCTCGTGAAGGTCCTGACGGTTCCCGCCCCGCTTCACCGCGTCCATCATGATGTTCTCGCTGGCCATAAAGGGGAGCTCCTCCATGATGTGCTTCTCGATGACCCTCTCGTGAACCACCAGGCCCTGGGTGACATTCTGATAGATATTCAGGATGGCATCCACCGCCAGGAAGCCCTCTGGGATGGAGATGCGCTTGTTGGCGCTGTCATCCAGGGTGCGCTCGAACCACTGGGTGGCGGCGGTAAAGGCCCCATTGGTGACATCGGAGATGACATAGCGTCCCAGAGCGCAGATGCGCTCACAGCGCATGGGATTGCGCTTATAGGGCATGGCGGAGGAGCCGATCTGCTTGGCCTCGAAGGGCTCCTCGATCTCCTTCATGTGGGCCAGCAGCCGCAGGTCGGTTGCGAATTTGCTGGCGGACTGGGCGATGCCCGACAGGGTTGCCAGCACCCCGGCGTCCACCTTTCTGGAATAGGTCTGGCCGCTGACGGGGACCACCTGATCAAAGCCCATCTCCTTGGCGATCTTCCGCTCCAGCTCCTTCACCTTCCCGTGGTCGCCGTCAAACAGCTCCAGAAAGGAGGCCTGGGTGCCGGTGGTGCCCTTGGAGCCCAACAGCTGCAGATGAGAGATGCGGTACTCCACCTCGTCCAGGTCCATGAGCAGCTCATTCATCCACAGGGTGGCCCGCTTGCCCACCGTGGTGAGCTGGGCGGCCTGGAAGTGGGTAAAACCCAGGGTGGGAGTGCTTTTGTACCGGTCGGCAAAGCCGGCCAGGTTGGCCAGTACTCGGACCAGCTTGTCCCGGATCAGCTCCAGTCCCTCCCGCATGAGGATGATATCAGTGTTGTCCCCCACATAACAGCTGGTGGCCCCCAGATGGATGATGGGCATGGCCTTGGGACACTGCTGCCCGTAGGTGTGGACATGGGCCATCACATCATGCCGCAGCTCCTTCTCAAATTTGGCCGCAGCATCATAGTTGATGTCGTCAATATGTGCCTCCAACTCGGACACCTGTTCCTGAGTGACGGGAAGCCCCAGCTCCATCTCCGCCCGGGCCAGAGCGACCCAGAGTCTGCGCCAGGTGGAGAACTTCTTGTCCGGGGAAAAGAGATAGAGCATCTCATCGCTGGCATAGCGGGAGGCCAAGGGGCTTTCATACTGTCGTCTGTTCATCTTCACAACCTCGATTTCTTTTGTCTTACGGTGCGGCGGCACAATAGGCTTTATACCCTCTTATTTATATATTTAGAATAGCATAGAAACAGAAGCGGCACAAGGGACTTCTCATTAAGATATCGTGAAAAATTCCATGTCATAGTGTATCACTGTGGAGTCAAACCAAACGGCACGGTACGGCGAAATTGCCGTACCGTGCCGTTGTTAAGATCAAATCAGCCCTCCGCCAGGAACTTTTCCAGACGGTCCAGACCGGTCTTGATGTTGTCCATAGAGGTGGCGTAGGACCAGCGGAGATACCCGTCCGCGCCAAAGGCAGTGCCGGGCACCACCGCCACCAGTCCCTTCTCCAGCAGGACCTTGGCAAAGTCGTCGCTGGTGCGGATCTCAGTGCCGTAGAGGGTGCGGCCCAGCTGCTCCTTGATGTTCATGAAGATATAGAAGGCGCCCTCGGGCTCCAGGCAGCTGACACCGGGGATGGACTTGATGCGCTCCAGGAAATAGGCCCGGCGCTGGGCAAAGGCCTTGTTCATGTCATAGGTGGGCTGCTGGCTTTCCGAGAAGGCCGCGATGCTGGCGTACTGGGAGATGGTGCAGGGGGAGCCGGTGGAGTGGCTGAGGTAGTTGGCCATAGCCTTGGAGATCTCGGCGTTGGCGGCGGCAAAGCCGATGCGCCAGCCGGTCATGGCATAAGCCTTGGATACCCCGTTGATGAGAATGGTACGCTCCTTCACCTCGTCCCCCAAGGCGGCCATGGAGGTAAACTGCCCCTGATAGACCAAGCTGCAGTAAATCTCATCGCTGAGGACATACAGATCATGCTTTACGATGACCTGGGCCAGCGCGGTCAGCTCCTCCCTGCTGTACACCATGCCCGTGGGGTTGGACGGGTTGGTGAGAATGAGGCACTTGGTACGGGGAGTGATGGCGCCCTCCAGCATGGCGGGGGTAAGCTTGAAGCGGGTCTCCTCGGTGGTCTCCACAATAACGGGGACCGCGCCGGTCATGCGGATGGCCTCGGCGTAGGTCACCCAGTAAGGGGCGGGAAGTATTACCTCATCCCCAGGGTCACAGATGGCCTGCAGCGCAATGAAAACATTGTGCTTGGCGCCGCTGGCTACTGCGATCTGGCTGGGCTGATAGCTGACGCCAAGCTCCTTTTCCATCCATCCGCAGATGGCCTCCCGCAGGGGGATGAGGCCGGCGGCAGGGGTATAACGGGTCTTGTTCTCCTCAATGGCCCGGATACCCGCCTGCTTGATATGTTCCGGGGTGTTAAAGTCAGGTTCGCCCGCACCGAAGCCAACCACATCGATGCCGTCCGCCTTCATCTGCTTGGACAGGCTGTCGATGGCCATGGTGGCGGAGGGGGCGATTCCCTTGGCGATTTTGGAAATTGGTTTCATGTATCTGTTCTCCTTCCGATGCACTCAAATTCGTTCTGACACATTATATTCTTCGACTTGCATAATTGCAAGTGTTTTCTATCCTTATCTCCTTAAAATTGAAAAATTTTTGTCCTTACAATGCAAAAATTGTGAAAAATATGTCAATAGAACGAGAGGGCCCGCTCAGAAAAGCCGCTCCAGTGCCTTTGGCTCCAGAAGACGGATGCTTCCATAGCCGAGGTGAATCATCCCACATTTTTGAAATTGTCCCAGTACCCGGCTTACAGTTACCCGGCTCACACCGGCGGCGCCGCCCAAAAATTCATGGGTGCAGTGTACCGTCACGCCGTCCTCCTCCGCAAGGGCCAGCAGCAGGCGGGCAATGCGCTGGTCTGCCCGAAGGAACGCTGTGTCGTCCACATGGGTGGAGAGCTGCCGTACCGTCATGGCCAGATAGCGGATCATGGACATGGACAGCTGTGGATTTTGACGGAGCGTCCGGTCGCAGTGCTCCCGGTCAATGGCGGCAATTCTGCATTTGGTCAGTGCGGTGGCGGAAGAGACCCGGGGCTGCCCGTCAAAAAAGGACGCCTCGCCCAGGATCTCTCCCTGACGATAGACTGTGAGGATCCGCTCCGCCCCGTCCTGAGAGGTGAGATAGCTTTTGATCCGTCCGCTGCTGATATAATAAAAGTGCGTGGCCTGAGATCCCTGGAGATAAATCAGCTGTCCCGGGCGATAGTCCTGCAGCGGAAGCCCATTGGCCAGCAGCTCCCAGTCCCAGCTGCCCCGTTCGCTGGCCCTGCCTCCAAAAAATTGAAACTCCTGATGCTCCATGTCAGCAGTCTGCCCCCATTCCCAAAGAATCTTGCTCAAATTGTAACATAGTTTACATTCTTTTTGCAACGCATCTGTCATACTGAAATCAGAAAATTTGAGGAGGGATTCTCCATGGGAATGACCATGACACAGAAGATTCTGGCGCGATGTGCCGGGCTGGACCGTGTGGAGGCGGGTCAGCTGATCGAGGGAAGACTGAATCTTGTGTTGGGAAACGACATCACCACCCCGGTGGCCATCACAGAGTTTGACAAGGCGGGGCTGACTTCCGTGTTCGACCGGAACAAGATCGCCATCGTGCTGGACCACTACACCCCCTGTAAAGACATCAAGGCGGCCCAGCTGTGCGCCGCCGCCCGGAAGTTCGCCAAACGCTTCCAGATCACCCACTTCTACGATGTGGGCCAGGTGGGCGTGGAGCACGCCCTTATTCCTGAAAAGGGGCTGGCCGCCCCCGGAGAGGTGATCATCGGCGCAGATTCTCACACCTGTACCTATGGTGCCCTGGGCGCCTTCTCCACCGGTGTGGGCTCCACTGATATGGCTGCCGGCATGGCCACCGGACTTGCGTGGTTCAAGGTGCCCTCCGCCATCAAGGTGGTGCTCACCGGTTCCTTCCAGCCCTATGTCAGCGGCAAGGATGTGATCCTGGAGCTCATCGGCCGCATCGGAGTGGACGGGGCGCTGTACCGCTCTCTGGAATTCACCGGAGACGGTGTCGCCGCCCTGGATATGGACGACCGCTTCACCATCTGCAACATGGCCATCGAGGCCGGGGCCAAGAACGGCATCTTCCCGGTGGATCAGAAGACCCTGGACTATCTCAAGGGCCGTGTGGACCGCCCCTTCCAGGCCTTTGAGGCGGACGAGGATGCGGTGTATGAGCAGGAGGTGGTCATTGACCTGAGCACCCTGGAGCCTATCGTGGCCCTTCCCCACCTGCCCTCCAACACCAAGCCGGTGAGCCAGGTGGCGGGCACTCCCATCCAGCAGGTGGTCATCGGCTCCTGCACCAACGGCCGGCTGAAGGACCTGCGGGAGGCCGCAGAGATCATGCAGGGACATCAGGTGGCCGAGGGGGTGCGCTGCATTGTCATCCCCGCCACCCAGGAGATCATGCTCCAGGCCATGGCGGAAGGACTGATCCAGATCTTTATTGAGGCGGGTGCCGCCGTCTCCACCCCCACCTGCGGACCCTGCCTGGGCGGCCACATGGGCGTGCTGGCGGACGACGAGGTGGCGGTGGCCACCACCAACCGGAACTTCGTGGGCCGCATGGGCCCGGTGAGCTCCAAGATCATCCTGGCCTCCCCCGCCGTGGCCGCCGCCTCCGCTCTGGCCGGGTGTGTGGCGGATCCGCGCGGCTGAAAAGCCAAGCTTTTCCAGCATGGCGAGAAATCAGAATCGAAAGGACTGTGAACGCTATGAAAATATACAAGTACGGTGACAATGTGGACACCGATGTGATCATCCCGGCCCGGTATCTCAACGCCCCGGACGAGAAGTCCCTGGCCTCCCACTGCATGGAGGACATCGACGCCTCCTTTGCCTCCACGGTGGAGCCCGGCGACATCATTGTGGCGGGCAACAACTTCGGCTGCGGCTCCTCCCGGGAGCACGCCCCCCTCTCCATCAAGGCCAGCGGGGTGAAGTGCGTCATCGCCAGGAGCTTTGCCCGCATCTTTTACCGCAACGCCATCAACATCGGCTTCCCCATCATGGAGTGCCCTGAGGCTGTGGACGGCATCTCCGCCGGGGACACTGTGTCGGTGGACTTTGCCACCGGCGTCATCGTCAACGAGACCACCGGAAAGCGGTTCCAGGCGGCTCCCTTTCCGGAGTTCGTCAACGGCATCATCCAGCACGGCGGGCTGCTCAGCTCCCTGAAGGCACGGGGGGTGGCGAAATGAACTACCGCATCGCAGTCATCAAAGGGGACGGCATCGGCCCCGAAATCGTCACCGAGGCCATGGGCGTGATCGAGGCCGTGGGAGAGAAATTCGGCCACACCTTCCAGTTCGTGGATGTCCTGCTGGGCGGCTGCGCCACCGACGCGGTGGGCAAGAGCTATCCAGACGGCACCGCCGAGAAGTGCAAGTCCTGCGACGCGGTGCTGCTGGGCGCGGTGGGCGGCCCCAAGTGGGGCCCTGACAAGCCCGCGGAGCAGCGCCCGGAGACCGCTCTGCTGGCCATCCGGAAGGACCTGGGGCTGTACGCCAACCTCCGCCACGCCACCCTGCGCCCCGCTCTGGTGGACTACTCCCCCCTGAAGAGGGAGACTGCGGAGAAGGGCATCGACATCATGATGGTCCGGGAGCTCATCGGCGGCATCTACTTCGGCAAACGGGACCGGTACGAGACTCCTGACCGCGGGGTGGAGTGCACTGACCTGATGGCCTACTCCGAGATGGAGATCGAGCGCATCGGCCGCCGCGCCTTTGAGCTGGCCCGGCTGCGGAAGAAGAAGCTGGCCTCGGTGGACAAGGCCAATGTGCTGGAGACCTCCCGGCTGTGGCGGTCGGTGATGCACCGCATCGCCGCGGACTACCCCGATGTGGAGCTCACCGATGTGCTGGTTGACAACTGCGCCATGCAGCTGGTGCGGGATCCCTCCCAGTTCGATGTCATCGTCACCGAGAACATGTTCGGCGACATCCTCTCCGACGAGGCGTCCATGGTCACCGGCTCCCTGGGTATGCTCCCCTCCGCCTCCATCGGTTCGGAGGCGCCGGGACTGTACGAGCCCATCCACGGCTCCGCCCCCGACATCGCCGGCCAGGACAAGGCCAACCCCATCGCCACCATCCTGTCTGTGGCCATGATGTTCAAGTACTCCTTCCAGCTGCCCAAAGAGGCAGCCGCCATCGAGGCGGCGGTGGACAAGGCCCTCGCGGACGGCTGGCGTACCGCCGACATCGCCAAGCCCGGCGAGACCGCCATCGGCTGCAAAAAAATGGGCGAGATCATCTGCGGAAATATCTGATTACCCCCTGCCGGAAAAACGAAAACAGACGCCTGCGCAGCTGCGCAGGCGTCTGTTTTTCTCACAGGATGATGCAGATCAGACCGCCGGAGCCCTCGTTGATGATACGCTGCAGGGTCTCCTGGAGCTTGGTCCTGGCGTCCTCGGGCATCCGTTTTACCTTGGAGTTCAGGTCTTCACTCACCAGCTCGTAGAAGGACTTGCCGAAGATGTTGGTCTGCCAGATCTTAGAGGTATCTCCCTCGAATTCCTGAAGCAGGTAATTGATCATCTCCTCGCTCTGCTTTTCATTGCCTACAATGGGGGACACCTCTGTCTCAATATCCGCCCGGATCATATGGATGGATGGGGCGCTGGCCCGCAGGCGGACGCCATAGCGTCCTCCCTGCTTGACGATTTCAGGCTCCTCCAGCACCAGATCCTCGGTGTCTGGGACCACGATGCCATACCCCTTCTCCTGAACATCGTTCAGAGCGTCCGCCACCCGGTCATAGGCGGTCTTCACCTTCGCCAGTTCGGTGAGCAGGGACAGCAGATCTCCGTCATCCCGGATCTGGAAGCCTGACTGCTGGGAGATGGTGCTGTAAAAGAGGGACCGGGGCAATTCCAGCCGTGCCGATGCCTGACCGGTACCCAGATCAATGCCCAATACTCTGGCGTCGCTGATCTCCTCACAGGTGCCGATGTCGCTGATGACCTGGGTGATGTCACGAATGCGGGTCATCTGGGCGGCGTGTTCCCGTACGGCGGCATACAGGGTGCTCTTGATGGGGTGATCCCCCGACAGGGCGTCCACCCAGGAGGGCAGGTACAGATCCAGCTCCTTCGCAGGGAATTCATACAGCACGCCCCGTATGATCTCTCCGATCTCCTCCTCGCCGATCTCCAGGCAGTTGGCGGTGAGGCAGGTGACGCCGTACCGGTGTTCAATGTCGGCGCGGATGGCCTGAGCGCGCTCGGAGGTCGGATAAGCGGAGTTGAGTACCACCAGGAAGGGTTTCCCCAGCTCCTTCAGTTCGGAGATGACGCGCTCTTCCGCCTCCAGATAATCCTCCCTGGGGATTTCGGTGATGGTGCCGTCGGTGGTCACCACGATCCCGATGGTGGAGTGCTCCGCGATCACCTTCCGGGTGCCGATCTCCGCCGCCTCAGTCATGGGAATCTCCTGTGGGAACCAGGGAGTGGTCACCATCCGGGGCTGGTCGTCCTCGTACTGCCCCACCGCGCCCTTGACCATATAGCCCACACAGTCAATCAGGCGTACCCGGAAGGACAGACCGGCCTCCATGGTCACCTCCACCGCCTCTTCCGGGACGAACTTGGGCTCGGCGGTCATGATGGTGCGGCCTGACCCGCTTTGAGGAAGCTCATCTCTGGCCCGCTCCTTGCGATAGACATTTTCAATATTTGGGATGACAAGGCTTTCCATGAACCGTTTGATGAAGGTGGACTTTCCGGTGCGCACCGGGCCGACCACGCCGATGTAAATGTCCCCCGAGGTGCGGGTGGAGATATCCTGATAGATGGAAGTGTTTGTCATGTTCGCTCCTCTTTTCATTTGGTCTGTTGTTCCACCATATGAGGAGGTGGACAGGAATATGCACAGAAAACACGGCAAGTCTCTCCCGCGGCCATGAAAGTTTCAAAAGAGATCCAGCGGGCAGACGCGCGGCGGCGGCCCTCCGGCGCTTCGTGCACCGGGGGCCGCCGCCGCGGTCCGTTTTCTCTGTCTGGATACCCGATTTCTGCCGGAGCGCCCTTTATCTCACACGGGGGATGAGCAGCATTCTGCCGTAGCACTCCTCCTCGTCGGTCAGCTCGTTGGCGCTGAGAATCACCGCACGGGTGGTACAGCAGCTCTTGGCGACATCCCAAAGGTTTTCGTCCGGCTGCATCTGCCGCAGCACGATAGACGGGCGCTCCGTTTCCGGCTGACTCAGATCCGGCTCCTGAAGCGTGCAGTTTTTCAGGCTGACAAAGCTGTCCCGCCGGATCCCGATGGCCTGGAAGCTCACGGCACAGCGCACCTCTGCCCCACCTGCGGCAGGCGTGGCAAACACATCCCCCTCCCCCTCGCAGTGTGTCAGGAGAGCCGCACCCTCGGCACAGTCGAATCGGCTGACAGCCTCGGTCTGGTGCTGAGCGCAGTAGATCAGATCATCCTCCCCCAGATAGAGGATCTGGATCCCAAGCGGCTGAGATACCGTCATCTGTCCGCCCTCCCTGCTGCAGGAGACCAGCCCGGGGTCCACCCGGACATCCAGTACCGACTTTACCGCCCGCTCCAGCTCCACCAGCTCCCGCAGGCTCTGATGGTCCGTCTCGCCCCCCAGGCGCTGCCACAGGCGGCAGGTCTGGTACTCTACCTGGGCGGGGCATACCGTGCTGTACATGTCCCGGACCAGGGGCAGTTCCCTCTGTTCCCGGATTACGGCCTGAGCCAGCACCTCAAAATTGACATAGACCAAATTCCCGCCGTCGCTGCCCAGCTCACACCGCAGGTCGGTCAGACGAATATCCAGGTCGCAGTCGGTGTTTTCCCCAAGCTCCGACACCTCCATGATCTGGGAGAACGGAAGCTTGTAATCCGCCCCTTCGATCCCGTCCGCCGTCCGATAGAGCAGGTGCAGCTCCGCATCTCCTTTGAAGATCAGCTTGCTGCCGATGATCTTGGACTCCGTGCAGCGAAAATGGACCCGCTGATCCAGCAGCTCCTCCACCCCGCCCCGTCCATTTCCAAGTGGGAGCTCATCTGAATATGTGAAGTCTTTTTCCTGTACAGCAACGGTACAGTAGGTCCTGCAGCTCTCCTGCAGCTGCTCCACGCCGGCCTGCTCCGGCGCCTCCACCTGACTGCACAGCTGCAGGGAGATCGGGGCGTAGATCTTCACTCCCACGGCCAGATTGACCCGGACCAACACCTTTCTTGGGTTGAGGATCCTGGTCTCCAGGGCTTGAAGGGTGGGGATGGCGATCATCCTGGAACCGCTGGTGATTTCACTGCCTGTGACCGTGCTTTTGAACGGAACGGTCACATCCAGACGCCGCAGGGAGAACTCCCCTTCGGGCTGGTAGAGAATCACCGCGCGGACTTGGCCGCTCAACTCTCCTTTTCCCTCCTGGACGATGCGTTCCGTCACCAGAGGAAGGCCGGTGGTCAGCACGATCCTGGCGATATCCGGGCAGGAGTCCGGGACAATGCTCTCCGCGGTCTCCTCTTGATACAGAGTGGTGTCCACCACAGGTTCAAAGAAGTTCAGGTTTTGATAGGTCAATTCCAGATCCATAATTTGTCCTCTCCCCTTGTGGAAATTTCGCTGTCCATACACGATATGCCGTTGGGGAGAGGTCTATGTCATTTCAGGTGAAAAATCCTGCGCAGAAAGCCCTGGACAAATTTTGGAGCCTTGACTACCACGATATTCATAAAAAAACCTCCCTCCGCATGATGCTGGTCGACTCATTCCCAGTATATGCGGAGGGAGGAGGTTGGTGCAGGATTGCGAATCGTCTGGTGCTATTTTCTCTCCCAATCCGGGATCTCCGCCAATTGGCGGTAAAGGCGCACATAGCTGTCATGCCGCTCCCGGGGGATCTTCCCCGCCCGCACGGCCTCCAGCACGGCGCAGCCCTTCTCCTTCAGATGGGCGCAGTCGTGGAAGCGGCACTGCCCCAGATAAGGACGGAACTCCCGAAAGGTAAACGCAAGGTCCTCTTTGCGCAGTTGTTCCATCTCCTCCACATCGAAAGAGGAGAAGCCGGGGGTGTCCGCGATCAGAGTCTCCCGGTCCAGCTGATAGAGCTGGATGTGCCGGGTGGTGTGGCGGCCGCGGCCCAGCTTGTCGCTTACCTCTCCCGTGGGGATTCCAAGTGCGGGGGAGAGACGGTTCAGCAGGCTGGACTTTCCCACCCCGGAATTTCCCGTAAAAGCGCTGATCTTTCCGCTGATCTCTCGCCGCAGAAGATCCACGCCCTCTCCGGTGACGGCGCTGACCCACAGCGTAGGCAGGCCCGCCGCAGTATAAAGGGACAGCAGCCGGTCGCAGGAGGACAGATCCCGCTTGTTGATGCAGATCAGAGGCCGGCAGCCCTTATACTCCGCCAGAGAGACCACCCGATCAATGAGGAAGGGATCCGTCACCGGATTGGTCTCGGACACCACCAGCACCAGCTGGTCGATGTTGGCCACGGCAGGGCGGGAAAAGTGATTGCGCCGGGGCAGGATCTCATCCAGAACGCCATTTTCCTCACCCAGAGGAGTATAGCAGACCCGGTCCCCCACCAGGGGGGATTCCCCCTGGTGACGGAATTTTCCCCTGGCCCGACAGGTGACCAGACGCCCGCCGTCGCTGACATAATAGAAGCCGCTGAGGGCCTTGACAATCAGTCCCTGCATATCAGCCGCTGAAGTTGTAGTCCCTGGCCTCGTAGAGGACCCCGTCGAAGTAGACGGATACGGTCTGAGTCCCTGTGCCTGTGATGTCAGGCTCGATGTAGTCGTTCATGGTGCAGTCCACGCTCTCCTCGTAGACAGTGACGCCGCCCACGGTGATGCGCACGGTGACATACCCCTCGATATCGGGCAGGTTTACCAGGTAGGGAACGGTGGCAGGCTGCGGGGTGTTGGCGGGATCAGGGCCCTTGCTGATCTGAAGGTTCACCTTGGTTCCCTCAGGCACCGATTCCCCCGCCGCAGGATACTGGGAGACCACGCTGCCCGCCGGGACCTCGCTGTCATAGACCTCGCTGGTGGAGCCGACCCCCAGATTCATCATGTCCAGGTCAGAAGTCGCCCGCTCCAATGTCTCATTATAGAGATTGGGAACCTCTACGGTCGGTGTGTCCGCCCCGTCGCTGACCCAGAGCTGTACCTCGTCCCCTTCAGACAAGACTGTCCCGGCGGCGGGGGTATATCGGGTGACATAGCCATAGCTGATGTCGTCACTGTATTCCCGGATCTCAGGAAGTACCACCAGCCCCATGCCCTCCAGTTCAAGCCTGACGGTCCGGTATTCCTTGTTATAGACCTCCGGCATGACGATCTCCTCCGGGCCGCTGCTGATGGTCACCACGATGGTCAGATCTTCATCCCCGATAATCTCCCGGTCCGCCTTTGGCTCCTGATCCACAATGGTGCCGGCGGTCTGATCGCTCTCCACTACCTCCCCCTCCACCAGGGTGAAGCCGTTGAGCAGTGACGGGTCAAAGGCGAATTCCTCAAGAGTGTGTCCCGTCACATTGGGCACCACATATACCGGCTCCTCCGCCATGAGCGGGGCCAGCAGAAAGGACCAGAGAAAGTAGAACAGGACCACCACAAACAGCAGCACGCCGCCCACCGCCGCCACAAAGGGGTAGTTGATCCGCCGTTCCCTGCGGTCCCGCCTTCTGCGGTAGCCGGCCTCTTCTTCCGCCTCTTCCTCCAGGTCATCTTCGTCCTCGGGGAACCGTTTCTCCATCTCTCTGCGCCGGCGGCCGCTTCCGGAGCCGGCCCCGGTGATGATCTGGGTGGGCTCCTCATTGCCGCCGTCCCGGAACAGATCGTCCATGGTATAGTCAAAATTGATGTTTGGATTTTTCCGGAACTCTTCCAAATCAGCCAGCATCTCATCGGCAGAGGCATAGCGATTGTCCGGATTGGGCGCCATGGCCTTCATGGTGATGGCCTCCAGCGCCTCGGGGATCTCTGGGTTGATCTCCCTTGGCGTCAGCGGGATGGAATTGATGTGCTGAATGGCCACCGACACCGGAGAGTCCCCCTCAAAGGGCAGACGGCCGGTGAGCATCTCATACAATACCACGCCGGCGGAATACAAGTCGGACCGGGCGTCAATATGGCTGCCGCGGGCCTGCTCGGGGGAGATATAATGGACGGAGCCCAGCGCCTCCTGGGTCAGCGTGCTGTGGGCGGCGTTGGTCAGCCGTGCTATGCCGAAATCAGCCACCTTCACGCTTCCATCCCGCAGCACCATGATGTTGTGGGGCTTGATATCCCGGTGGATGATTCCGCGGCTGTGGGCGTGCCCAAGGGCCTTGACGATCTGGGTGATGAAGTGGAGCGCCTCACGCCAGTTGAGCTTATTCCCCTTCTTCTGCATGTACTGCTTCAGCGTGATCCCGTCGATCAGTTCCATGACAATATATTCCAGATCGGAGGAGCGGCTGACATCGTACACCGCCACGATATTGGGGTGAGACAGCATCGCCACCGCCCGGGACTCATCGTGGAACCGGCGGCGGAACTCTTCATCCTGGGCCAGATCTTCCTTGAGGACCTTTACCGCCACCAGACGGTTGAGCCGGTGGTCCCGCGCACGGAATACCCGGGCCATGCCGCCGAGACCGATCTGCTCCAGAATCTCGTATCGATTGTCGAGTAATTTACCTATGTACTGGTCCATGGCAATTACCCTCCTTTAATCGTTGGAAATCAGCACGGCGGTCACATTGTCCGGCGCGCCCCGCTGCAGTGCGATGGCCAGCAGCCGGTCACAGCAGTCCTCCGGCGCTCCGCCGTGGATCACCTCGTACAGCAGTTCCTGGTCCGTCAGAGTGTTGCTCAGCCCGTCACTGCACAGCAGCAGGAATTCTCCGCGGCTCCAGTTCAGGTCATACAGGTCGGCTTTCAGCTCCGGCTCCACGCCCAGCGCCCGGGTAATCAGGTTCTTTTGGGGGTGAGAGCGGGCCTGTTCCTCTGTGATATCTCCGCGCTCCAACAGCTGCTGGACCAGGGAGTGATCCCGGGTGACCAGAGAGATGCCGGAAGAACGGATGTAATAGGCGCGGCTGTCCCCCTCGTTCATGAGAAGGGCGTACTCCGGCGTGACATAGGCGGCCACCACCGTGGTACCCATGCCGCGGCAGTCCTGGTCGGAAAGGGACCGCTGATAAACCTCGCGGTTGGCCTGTTCTGCCGCATCGGTCAGCGCATCGCGGATTCTGTCTGGTTCCCCGCTGTTATCATGCCCAAGAAATACGGAGACGAACCGCGATACAGCCAGGGTACTGGCGATATTGCCGGCCTTGGCGCCGCCCATTCCGTCGCACACCACAGCCAGCCCCACATCGGGGGCGATCATATGGTAGGCGAATGCGTCCTGATTTTGCTCTCTGACGCAGCCGCGGTCCGTCACACCAAATATCTGCATAGTCTTGACCTCGCTTTTTGGGAAATTACGGTTGAAGCATCTGCTTGCGGCGAAGCTGGCCGCAGGAGGCGTCGATGTCGCTCCCCAGTCGGCGGCGGACGGTGACGGTCACGCCATGTGCTTCCAGCCTGTGCTGGAACTGGGCCGTCCGCCTGCTGGGCCTCAAGCCGCTCTCCCGGACATCATTCAGCGGAATCAGGTTCACATGGCCCGGCTGGCCCTTGAGCTGCTCCGCCAGCAGGTCTGCCTGCCAGTCGGCATCATTGATCCTGTCAATCATGGCATATTCATAGGAGATCCTGCGCCCTGTCTCTTCAAAATACCGGCGGCAGGAGCGGAACAGGCGCTCCACCGGAAAGGCGCGGTTCACCGGCATCAGCCTGTCTCTTGTCTCGTTATCCGGGGCGTGGAGGGAGACCGATAGGGTCAATTGTAACCGATAACGGGCAAGTTTGTCAATTTCCTCCGCCAATCCGCAGGTGGACAGAGAGATGTGCCGCATTCCGATGTTCATCCCATCGGGACGGTTAACCAGATTCAAAAATTTCATCACGCAGTCAAAGTTATCCAGCGGCTCCCCGATTCCCATCAACACGATGTTGGAGATAGGCACGCCGGAATCCAGCTGGGTGAACAGCACCTGGTCCAGCAGCTCCCCCGCCGTCAGATCCCGCACCTTTCCCCCGATGGTAGAGGCGCAGAAGACACAGCCCATCCGGCACCCCACCTGAGAGGAGATACAGACGGTATTGCCGTGCTGATAGCGCATGAGCACCGACTCGATGCAGTTGCCGTCCCCCATCCGCCACAGATACTTGATGGTGCCGTCCAGGGCGGAGACCTGCTTTCGCTCCACTGCGGGAGGACAGAGTACACAGCGTTCTGCCAGCTGCTCCCGCAATCCCTTGGGCAGGTCGGTCATCTCCTGAAAAGAGCTGACGCCGCGATTGAGCCACTGGAATAATTGTTTTCCGCGAAAGGCCGGCTCCCCCATGGAGCGGCACAGCTGTGCCAGCTCCTCCGGATCCATGGACCTTATATCCATCATGGCTGCCTCCTCAATTTCGCGATGAAAAAGCCATCGGTCCCATGGCGCTGGGGCCACAGGGTGAGCATGCCCGGCGAGCTCCCCAGCGGACCCGGCAGGGAGAATGATTCCAGCCCATACTCCGGGTGTCCGCGGAGGAAATCCTCCACCACCAGCTCGTTCTCCTCCTCCAGCAGAGTGCAGGTGGAATAAAGCAGTGTGCCGCCCGGACGGACATATCCGCTGACATTGTCCAGGATCGCCCGCTGCAGCTGGGGCAGTCCTTTCAGTTCCTCCGGGTCCTTGTAGCGGATGTCCGGCTTTTTCCGAATGACGCCAAGACCCGAACAGGGCACATCCGCCAAAACCAGGTCAAAGCGATGAATGAACTCCTCCCGGCAGAGGGATGCGTCCTGAAGTATGGGGTGGACCAGATCAAGCCCCAGCCGCTTTGCGCCCTCTCTCAGCAGTTCCACCTTGCGCCGGTAGACATCACAGGAGATGACCTCTCCCTGACCGTTCATGGAAAGCGCGGCGGCAAAGGATTTGCCGCCCGGAGCGGCACAGGCATCCAGTACCCGCCACCCGGGCCGGGGCACCGCCGCGGTCACCGCCAGACGAGCCGCCGGGTCCTGAACATAGAACGCGCCCTGCCGGAAGGACTTCAGCCGTTCCAGACCGCCCAGACCGGCGACCTGCCAGCAGCCCGGAAGCCAGGGATGGTCCGTCACGATGCCGCCGGCGGCCTCCAGTTCCAGGCGCACCTGATCCGGTGCGGCCCGGCCGGGAACCAGTTGGATCGAGATGCCGCAGAGCTCGTTATTTATCTGCAGCAGCGCTTCCAGCTCCCCCTGGTCGCCCAGGCGGCTGGAGAAGGCATCCACCAGCCATTGAGGGTGACTGTACCGGACCGCCAGACCGGGAGGGGCAGGGAGCCGGTCCCGCTCCCGCAGGAGGGTACGCAGCACCCCGTTCACCAGTCCGGCAGCCCTTGGGCTTCTGCTGTATTTTCTGGCCAGTTCCACCGCTTCGCTGACAGCGGCACTGGGGGGAACACGGTCCAGAAACAGCAGCTGATACACCCCCAGGCGCAGACTGTCCAGGACCTTCTCCTCCATCCGCCTTGCTTTGATCTTGGAAAAGGTATCGATGTAAAAATCACACAGCATGCGGTTCTGCAGCACGCCGAAGCACAGCCGGGTGGCCAATCCTGTATCCCGGCGATCCAGGCCGGCCTCCTCCATCCGCCGCCGCAGGGCGCGGTCGGACAGCTCTCCCCCCCGCCGGCAGTCGGACAGGGCAAGGAGAGCGGCCTCCCGGGCGGAACCCGGACGGGGGGCGCCCATCAGTTTCTCCCCCGCCGGCCCAAGAAGATCAGGACATAGCGCAGCAGCTGGACAATAGACATCAGCAGGGCGGCCACATAGGTCAGAGCTGCGGCCCGCAGCACGCGGCCCGCTCCGCTCAGCTCGTCCTCAGAGAGCAGGCCCCGCGCCTCGATGGTCTCCAGCGCCCGGTGGGAGGCATTGAACTCCACCGGCAGGGTTACCAGCTGAAACACCACAGCCAGGGAGAAAAATACAATCCCCAGGGCAAACAGCGGTTCAGAGTACAGCGCCAGTCCAATGACCAGCAGAATAAAAGACAGCCTGGTCCCCACATTGCACACCGGAATGATGGCGGAACGAAGCTTGATGGGGCCATAGCCCACAGCATACTGAACTGCATGGCCCGCCTCGTGTGCGGCCACCCCCACTGCGGACACTGTAGCGGCGTCATAAACGCCCTCGGATAAGCGGATGACATTACTTCTGGGATCATAGTGGTCTGTGAGATTTCCCGCCACCCGTTCAATGCGGACATCCATGACCCCGTTGGCCCGGAGCACCGCCTCGGCGGCCTGCGCGCCGGTCATGCTCCGGTGGTTGCGGACCCGGGAGTACTTGGAGAAGGTGGAGGACACATTCATCTGTGCAAAAATGGTCAGCAGCAGACAGGGCAGGATCACGGCGAGATAGTAGTCTTGATAGTAAAACATGCGTTCCCCTCCTTTGGAGCGGTTATCCGGTGATGGCGACGGGATTTCCTCTCAGGTATTCTGCGGCGGTCATGCGGCGCTTCCCCTCGGCCTGAAGTTCCAGCACCCGGAGGACCGTGCCGCCGCCGCAGGCGATGTCGATCCCCTCTCCTCCCGCGGCCAGGATGGTTCCCGGCGCGGCAGAGACAGTGCGGCCGGCCACCGCGGTGGAAAAAATCTTCACGGTCCGTCCGCCAATTATCTGTGTCGTGGTGGCAGGCCATGGGATCAGACCACGGACCTGATCGTGAATCTCCTTTGCAGACTTCGTCCAGTCGATGGGAGACATCTCCCGGGAAAGCATGGGGGCATAGGTCGCCTTGGAGGGATCCTGCGGATGCCTCGGCGCGGTGCCGTCCTCCAGCATAGAGACAGCTTTTGCGATCAACTCCCCTCCTATGCACGCCAATCGGTCGTGGAGCTGCGCCGCCGTCTCGTCAGGACCGATGGGAGTGGACTGCTGGAGGATGATATCTCCCGCATCCAGCTCCGGCGCCATGTGCATGATGGTCACACCGGTCTCGGTCTCTCCATGGATTACCGCCCAATTGATCGGGGCCGCGCCGCGGTATTTGGGCAGCAGAGACGAGTGGACATTGACGCAGCCCAGCGGCGGGCAGTCCAGCAGTTCCTTCGGCAGAATCCTTCCGTAGGCCGCCACCACGATCAGCTCCGGCGCCAAGGCTTTTATCTGTGCAAGCGCGGTGCCGTCCTTCAATGTGGCGGGCTGGTATACGGGGATCTCCTTTGACATGGCATATTCCTTTACAGGTGTTGGCTGAAGCCTCATACCGCGGTTTTTAGGGCGGTCCGGCTGGGTAAATACGCCGCAGAGGTCATGTCCGGCCTCCACCAGGGCGCGCAGAGAAGGGACGGCGAATTCCGGCGTCCCCATGAACAGGATCCTCACTGTCCCTTCCCTTCCTTCCGTTTTTTCTCCTTCTCCTCCTGTTCCAGCATCTCGTCCAGCTCCTCCACCGTATACATCTTGGTGGCCAGTTCAGTATACAGATGTCCGTCCAGGTGGGCCAGCTCATGGCAGAAGCAGCGGGCAGTGGTCCCCTCTCCTTCCACTTCAAAGGTCATGCCGTTCCGATCCTGGGCCCGTACCTTGACCCAGGCGGGGCGCCTTACCTCGCCATAGTACCCCGGTACACTGAGGCAGCCCTCCAGGCCGTCCTGTTCGCCGGACTGGTCAATGATCTCGGGATTTACCAGCTCCAACATCTCGTCATTCTCATTGAGCAGAACGACCACGCGGCGCAGGATCCCCACCTGCGGCGCGGCCAGCCCAAGGCCGTTGGCGTCGGTCAGCGTCTCCCGCAGGTCGTCAATGAGATCGTGCAGCCGCTGATCAAATTGTGTGACCGGATGGGCCACCTTGTTCAGGACGGGGTCTCCCTGGGTCAGAATGGTTCTCAGTGCCACTTTGGCTTCCTCCTTTTTCATTGCATGGGATTGCAGTCGGCAAAGACTGAAATGCCCCTCATTCGTTTTTCGTGGTGAGCGCCGTACAACAGCTGTGCGATCAGCGCCCGGGTCTGACGGTCATTTTTCCCGCAGATGGTGAGATGATCCCGGTACCGGTTATTGACCTTGTGTACCCGATCGGGGGCAGGTCCCAGGATACGCAGCTGGATTCCGCGGTTTTCCGGCCGTTCCAGGGCCGCCAGCAGAGAGTTGCGCAGGATCATGCACGCCTGGAGCACGCCCGCCTCATCCGTCCCTGCGGCGGTGAGCACAAAGATATCACAGAAGGGCGGATAACCACGCAGTTCCCGCAGACGGATCTCCTGGCGGTAAAAGCTGTCATAGTCCTGGCTGGCGGCAAAGCGGATCACCTCATGCTCCGGGGTGTAGGTCTGGATGACCGCCCGGCCGTGCTTCTCCCCGCGGCCGGCCCGGCCCACCACCTGAGTCAGCAGGGAGAAGGTGCGCTCGGCGGCACGGAAGTCGTCCACATACAGGGAAAGGTCTGCGTCCACCACACCGACCAGCGTCACATTCTCGAAATCCAGTCCCTTGGCCACCATCTGAGTGCCCAGCAGGATGGGGATCCGCTCCCGCTGGAAGCGGCGCAGCAGCTTCTCATGGGTATGCACGGCGGAGACGGCGTCTGTGTCCATTCGCAGCACCGCTGTGCCGGGGAATAATTTTGCAAGCTCCTCTTCCAATTTCTGCGTTCCCGTGCCAAGAAACTGAAAGGAGCCGCCGCACTGGGGGCAGCTTGCAGAAAAAGGTTGGGTATGGCCACAGTGATGACACATCAGCCGCCCGTTGGCGGAGTGATAGGTCAGCGGAACCTCGCATCGGGGGCACTGAGGGACATAGCCGCACTCTCCGCAGGAGACCAGGCGGCTGTTTCCCCGGCGGTTGAGAAACAGGATCGTCTGCTCCCCCCTGTCCAGATTCTGCTGGATCTCCCTGCGCAGTACGCTGCTGATGGTGGCGTTGCCCCGACGCAGCTCGGGCCGCATATCGGCCACGAGGACCTGGGGCAGCGGCGCGTCGTGATACCGGCGGGTAAGCCGCTGGCAGTGATACACCCTCTGCTCGGCCAGCCAGGCACTCTCCAGGGATGGGGTGGCGGATCCCAGCACCAGGACGGCCCCCGCCTGGACACAGCGGTATTTCGCCACCTCTCTGGCATGATACCGGGGGACATTCTCCGACTTGTAGGTGGTCTCCTGCTCCTCGTCCAGAATGATCAGGCCGAGGTCCTTCAACGGCGCAAACACCGCCGAACGGGTTCCCACTGCGACCCTGGCCTGACCGGCGCGGATCCGCTTCCACTCGTCATAGCGTTCCCCCGCGTGGAGCGAGCTGTGGAGCACCGCCACCAGATCGCCGAAGTGGGCGGTGAATCTGCGCAGAAGCTGGGGCGTCAGAGCGATCTCGGGGACCAGCACCATGGCGCTCCTCCCCTGCTCCAGCACATGGCGGATCAGCGCGAGGTATACCTCGGTCTTCCCGCTTCCGGTGACGCCGTACAGAAGGGACACGGACGGCTTTCCGCTGTCCAGAAGGGCGGTGATTTCCCGGCATGCGGCCTCCTGCTCCTGGTTCAGTGTGACAGGACGAGGATCCTCCTCTGCAAATATCTCCGGGCGGCGGTACACCTCCACCCGTTCCAATGTGATCACACCGCTCTTTTCCATGGAGCGCAGGGTGACGCCGGAGGCGCCGGTGAAATAGCGGATTTCCTTGGTTGAGGCGCAGCCCACGCTGGCCAGCAGCTCCACCACCGCATAGCGCAGCGGCGCAGCCTTTTTCCGGCGGGCCGCCTGGGCCAGCGCCTCCTCTGCCGGCAGGGCCAGACGGGCAATCTGCTCCGTCTTATCCCCCACCCCGCGTACTGCGCTGGTCTCCCGGGTCAGAACGCCCTCCGCCGTGAGCTGCCGCAGGGCGGGCATGGGATTCTGCGCGCCGAAGGCCAGGCGCAGCTGTTCTACATCCGCGCTCCCATTGTTGGCGAAGAGGACATCCAGCAGCCGTCTGGCGTGCTCCGACCGCCCCGCGGCCTGATAGGCCGCTTCCCGGTCTATCCCCTCGGCCACATGGACGCTGTCCCGGAAGGAGAAATACAGTCCGGCGGGCAGCATGGCCTTTACCGCGTCATAAACGGTGCAGAAATACCGCTCCCGCATCCAAAGCGCCAGCTTCAGCCCATTTCCATCCAGCACAGGCGTCTCGTCCAGCGCGGCGGCGATCTGCTTCAGCGGCGCGGTGAGAATCTGGCGCTCCAATGTCAGAACCAGGCCGTCCGTGTGCTGGTTTCCGTTTCCAAAGGGTACCATCACCCGCATCCCGGGGCGCAGGGTCTCCTGCAGCTCGTCAGGGACCAGATAGCTGTACGGCCGGTCAATGGCATACACCGCCCGGGAGAGCGCCACCCGTGCTACCAAAACCTCTGCCAAGCTTCCAATCCCCCCTCACCCCGAAAGGGCAAGCGGCCCGTTATAATCCCAGGCCGCTTGCCCTTCTTAGCCGAATGCTTTATGCACCGGCGGAGAGCTTCCCCTCCGCCACTTCACGAATGGCCATGCTGACCGGCTTATCGTCCAGAGGGATCCCCTCCGCCTCCGCCTCATTGGCGATCTGCCTGGCCCGGTGAGCCACTACATTGACCAGCTCATAGCGGCTGGGAATGTGCTTGAGAAGATCTTTCATGGGAGGTTCCAACATCATAGCGCATTATCTCCTTCAATCATATGGATTCGGTGTTCTGTTTTACAGCTTTCCGCCGTGAGAATGGCCAAAATCTCTCCCGCCGCCTCAGACACCTTGTCGTTCACCACAATGTAATCATACTGGCGGATATGCCGGTACTCCTCTCTGGCCTTGGCCAGCCGGCCGGCGATGACTTCCTCACTGTCCGTCTGCCGTCCCCGGAGCCGGCGGGACAACTCCTCAAAGCTGGGGGGGACAATGAAAATCAAAATAGCGTCGGGACATTTCTTCCTTACTTTGGATGCCCCCTGTACCTCGATGTCCAGCAGAACATCGATCCCCCGATCCAGCTTTTCCTGGATAAGCCGCAGAGAGGTACCATAGTAGTGATTTACATACTCCGCGTATTCCAGAAGCTCACCGCCCTGGATCATCGCTTCAAAAGCGGCCCGGTCCACAAAATTATAGTTGACGCCGTCCTCCTCGCCCACCCGGGGCTCTCTGGTGGTATAGGAGACGGAGAAGTAGATCTCATCCCGCAGACTGAGCAGCTCGGCGATTACCGTGCTCTTTCCCACGCCGGAGGGGCCGGACAGCACGATAAGCTGCCCCCTCCGTTTCTTTTGTGCCGGATTCATTCGCCGGTATCCCCCTCCTGGCTGCTCTCCTTGGTATTCAGACGGCCGGCTACGGTCTCCGGCTGGATGGCGGACAGGATGACATGATCGTTGTCCATCACCAGCACCGCACGGGTGCGGCGGCCATAGGTGGCGTCGATGAGCATCCCATTCTCTCTGGCCTCCTGCACCATCCGCTTGATGGGTGCGGACTCCGGACTGACGATGGCGATCAGTCTGCCTGCGGACACCATATTTCCAAATCCAATGTTGATCAGCTTCATATTTGCTTCCCTCATCTTTCCAGACGCAGCGTCACTCGATATTCTGGACCTGCTCTCTGATTTTCTCGATTTCCGCCTTGATATCCACCACAAGGCGGGAGATATCAATGTCACAGCATTTGGAGCCGATGGTGTTGGCCTCCCGGTTGAACTCCTGAATCAGGAAATCCAGCTTCCGGCCTATCGCGCCGCCCTGAGCCAGCATCTGCCTCAGCTGTGCCAAGTGGCTGCGCAGGCGGACGGTCTCTTCGTCCACCGCCACCTTGTCGGCGAAAATAGCCGCCTCGGTGAGCAGCCGCCCTTCGTCCAGCTGAGTGTTGGCCAGTACCTCCCGCATCCGCTCCTCCAGCCTGGCGCGGTATTCCCGCACGGTCTCGGGGGAACGGGCCTCCACCTGCTCAGCCAGCCTCTGGATGGTATCCGCCCGGCTGAGGATGTCCTGAGCCAGGCGCTCCCCTTCCCTGCGGCGCATCTGGTCAAAGTCAGACAGAGCCATCTCCACAACCTGGACGATGTCCTCTGAGGCCACCTCCATGTCTACCTGGGGCTTTTCCACCACAAATACATCGGGAAAACGGGACAGCAGAGACACGGACAGATCATCCTGCAGGCCAAAATGGTCCCGCAGTTCTGTCAAGGCGGCATAATAGCCCTCAGCCACCGGAGTGTTCACACACACCGTGCCTGCGTCTGCCCCGGCGCTGTCGATGGTGAGGTAGACATCCACCTTCCCACGGGCCACATGGGCCTGGACCTGACTTTTGATGGCATCCTCTGCAAAGGTGTAGATCCGCGGCATTCGCACGCTGCAGTCCAGATAGCGGTTGTTGACCGAGCGTATCTCTGCCACGATGGAGCGCTGGTGGAGCACCGCTTCGCTTCGCCCGTAGCCTGTCATACTGTTCAGCACAGGGATCTCCCCCTCAAGGATATTCAGGTAATTATAGCATAAATTTTTTATTTTCGCAACCGCTGATCCACCCGTACCATGTATACCTTGGCCAGCTTGGACAGCCCGATGTCATAGCAGATGAACACCACATTCAGCACCGGCCACAGCAGCCAAAGCTGCTGCAGCTGCACCGGCATGGAATCCAGCAGGATTCCTCCCGCCACCTGAAGGCACACCCAAAGGTCGGCGTTGAACAGGATCAGCTTGCAAATCCACTCAGGCACCAGTTTGCGCAGCCGCTCGATCAAGCTCTTTACCACCGGATAAAGGCCGAAAAAAAGCAGGAACAGCAACGCAACCCCTTTGCCCGGAACCACCAGAAGCCCCAGCAGCCCCGCCGCAATCCAGCAGCACAGTCCCGCTTTCCAGCCTGCGGAGATCACCGCCGCCATGGGGAACAGCCCGGCCACTGCGGCGATTCCCAGCTGCCCCGTGGGCAGGACAGACGCCAGATAGAGAAACGCCAGGGACAGGGCCGCCAGCACGCCGCTGAGAGCAACGGTCCAGGTTTTCTTTGACACGCCTCTCTGGTTCATCTCAGTTGCACCCGTCGCACAGACAGCTAAGGCACAGCATGGTAGTGCAGCAGTCCGTGGCATCCGTTCCGGTCCCTCTTCCATAGGTCCGGTAAACCGGGCCGCCGGCCTGCATCATGTTCAGCGCCTGGCGGTACTCCATGTTGGTGGGGTCCATCTGAACCGCCATTTGATAATTCTGCTGCGCCTCGTCCAGCCACCCCTTTCGGTAAGCGATGCTCCCCGTGAGAAAATACCACTCCCCATCCCGGCTGGGGGCGCTCCGCAGCAGCTGCTCCGCCTGTGCCAGATTCCCCATGTTGATGGCGTTGCGCACCTGCGCATAAACGGCGCTGCCGCTTTGGGTATACTGCTGCTGGTATCCGCTGCCCGAGGAGGCAGAGGAATACCCTCCTCCGCTTCCACTGCTGCGCATCTTGGTGATGGCGTCATAGGCCTCGTTGATCTCTTTCATTTTCTCCTCGGCCAGGTCGGCCAGAGGATTGTTCTGGTAGTTATCCGGATGATATTTTCGCGCCAAGTCGCGGTACGCCCGCTTGATCTCGTCATCGCTGGCGTTTTGGTTGACGCCCAGTACACTGTAGGGATCTCTCATGTGATCTTTCTCCTGCCGATTATTTTTTTGATCTCTTTCCACTGGCCGGTAAATACGGCCTGCTCCACCAGCGGAAGGCCGAGATAGAGGATGTTGGCCACGATCTCACTCCATGGCGTCACGGGCAGCAGCTCAAAGGCGCCCCGAGACAGGTTCAGCGAATGCCGCAGGGTTGTTCGGAGGTACTCCTCCCGCCCCTCCGCCTGAGGAAACCGCAGCGCAATGGGATTGTAGCGCCCCCATATATTGTCCTCCTCCAGGTCTTCCACTGCATCCACCAAATAAATCCAACGGCCCACATGGTATAAAAGCTGTTCAAGCTCTCGCTTCCGGGCCGCATCGGGCTCCTCCCACGCAGCAGCACCCAGGATTCCCGCAAAGGCATCCGCAGTCCGATCCATGGAGGAGGAGCGCTCTTCTTCCAGCTCGCGCAGCCGTTCCAGCCCGTCAGAGGCGGCGCGGTCAAATCCGGGCTGCCTTTCCGCCGCCCGGCGATAATCCCGCCGCAGCAGCAGGGATAACAGCCGCGCGGGCAATCCGCGGAAAAATCCCTCGTCCGCCACGGTATCCCGCAGCTTCCACCAGGACAGGATCACCATTTGATCCGCAGCCCGCTCCAGCCCCGCACCTCCTACACACATCCGCTTTTTTCTCAGCGGACAGATGGGACAGCGATGGACCTCCGCTTGGACCGGCTCTCCCGGTTCAGACAGCAGCATGGCAAGAAAGACAAAGTCGTAGTTCAGAAGACTCCGTGCCAGAAAGCCGTACCGCTGTCCCAGCGTCCGGCACAGGCCGCAGTACACCGCCTGATAATCGTCAAACTCCCGGCACCTCAGCTCTGATTTCTGGGGCCGCACATACCCAAAGATGGAACCTCACCCCTTGACGGCGGTCACCGTGAACTGGATCTCGTGCCGCTTTTTTTCCATGCGGTTATAGAAAACAGCGCCCACGATCCCCGCAGCGAACCCCAAAATGGAGCCGACAATACAGGCCGTCTCACCAGCCCCCGCCGCATCCAGTCCCAGGTATAGGACGAAGAACAACACCAGGGGGATTACATAGACTACAGCGGCCGCTTTCATCATCTTCTGCGTGCTGGATTCCACCGTTACGGTATCTCCGGGCTTTACACCCACAGGATCGTCCGCCACAACCAGCATTTCCTGGGGCGCCATCATCAGGGAGCAGCCGCCCCCGCATTTTGAGCAATCATGTCCGCAGGCAGACTGCCGGATGATACTCAGTTCCACTTTGTGCTTCGGCATGACACGACGCACTGTCGCTGTCTGTTCCATTCTCGTTCACCTCGATTGATTCGCCCGAACTATCTTGTTACCTGTACCGTGACATTGTATTCCCCCACGACGCCAACATCACTGGGACCGTTGAGGTAGACACGGGCAGGCACAGTATAGCGACCGGTGGCGGATATAATATCCGTCAGATCGCCGACCACCAGAATCTGGGATGGAGAGATCTGATCCAAACTGTCCCCCGGCCCGCGGATCTGGATATCGATAGACTCTGTTACCATCTCTGCGTGGAAGCCTTCGCTGACATTGCGCAGTTCAAAATTGCTCACACTAAGTGTCCGCGTCTCCAGGCCCTGGATGGTCACGGTTACCGTCGCCCTGGTCACGCCGCTGATGTTGGTCAGCTCATTGGCCAATTCGATAGGCATCTCAAAGGTTCCGGTCGTGATGATCTGGGACAGGTCGATGTCTCCCAGGGAGATCTCAGAGATCGGCTCAATGTCTTCCGCCGCGCCGGCGATGGTGATGCTCTCCGGCTGGATATCCACCTTGACATACCGGTCTATATCATCCTGAGAAATCCCCCCGCCGGGGATCAGGTTGACGGTGAGCGGAACCTCCTTCACCACTTCGACCGGAAGGATAACCAGCGCGGTGTCCACACTCAGGCTGATTTGATCGTTTTCAATCACTTGACCGTCCCGGTCCAGAAGAGTGATGGGCAGTTCGCCGGTATAGGTGGAGGTCAGACTGTCGCCGCCAACTTCCACCACAGCGCGGGCCACCTGATTCACGGCAGACTCCTCGCCGCTGATGATGACGGTCTCCGGTGTGATTTCCAGCTCGCCCGCCTGATAACCTTCCGCCACATCGCCCACAAAGGTCCCCTCGATGGGGATCTCTCTGGTATACAGGGGGACTACTGTCACGGTGATGGAGGTCACATCACTGGTCCGTGTGATTCCAGAGCCGCCGGTGGTATTCAGATTGGTGGGCATGTTTACGGTATATGTCAGGTCATGTTCGCCCTCCGAGGTGATACGGGAGACATCCACCGTTACAGTGACATTGTTTCGGTTCAGCCGCGGGACCACACTACTGGATCCTTCAAAGGTGATATTGATGGTGTCGGGATTCACCTCGCTGACCATCAGGCCGCGGGCTTCCAGCACATCCTCGCTCATAATCTGGATTGGAATGCCTCGGACAACATTTTGCACCGGGATGTCGTTTTCCGCCCGGACATAGAGCCAAAAGGCAATGGCCAGCAGAATGGATATGGCCACATAGAGCCCTTTGCTCTCTTTAAGTTTTCCCATCCCCAGCCTCCCCCTTTCTGGGCTTGAAGAAGGTCGCCAGCAGATTTTTGGCGCCCGCGGTGGCCGGCGGCTCTTCCTTTGGGATCAGTTCATTGCGCAGCAGCCGGTCCAGCGTCTCCGGCGCCAGGTGGCGCTTGAGCATTCCGCCCACAGCTACAGAGATGGAACCCGTCTCCTCTGAGACAATGGCCACCACGGCGTCGGAATGCTCACTCATCCCTATGCCCGCCCGATGGCGCATTCCAAGATCCCGGCTGAGGTTCACATTTCCTGACAGGGGGAGCATGCACCCGGCGCCTACGATCCGTCCCTGCCGGACGATCACCGCGCCGTCGTGCATTGGGGCCTTGTTCCAGAATATATTTTTCAGCAGTTCTGCCGAAACCGCGCAGTCCAGCGCGGTACCGGTGCTGATCTGCTCATCCAGAAAATTTTTCCGTTCAAATACCATCAGCGCCCCTACCCGGTCCTTGGACAGGGAGGTAAATGCGATCACTGTCTGTGCAATGGCATTCTCCAGTTCTTCCGGCTTGTCCTCCCGGACAAAGACCTTGCTGATGCTGCTGTTGCCCACCCGCTCCAGAAACCGGCGCAGCTCCGGCTGAAACAGGATGATCAGCGCCAGGACGCCCCACTCCACCGCATAGGTCAGGATGAAGTCCACCGCATACAGATGCAGTACCTTGGCCAGTCCCATGGCGGCCACCACGAAAATTACGCCCTTGACCACATTGCCGGAACTGGTCCTGCGCAGCAGCATCATGAGCTTATAGATGATAAACGCGATGATGGCGATGTCCAGGATCGCACTGGGCTCCACTGTACGGATATTATTGGAAAGCCATTGAATGATTTCGTTGACAGTTTCCATAGCATCACACCCTTTGTCCGAATCCGGTCGGTGTTTCAGGCAAAATACCTACTTTTCCATTCATAATATTATACTGTACCTTCCAGCGGATAGCAAGAAACAGAAATGAATTTTTCTTAAATATTTTCCATCTCTTTTCTGAAAACAGCGCAAAAAGCTGGAGCGAAGACGACGCCTCGCTCCAGCTCTCATTGCAGAGCGGAAACGGCCCGGACCGCCAGATCTATCTCCTGTTCTGTGTTGAAGGGGGATAGACTCAGCCGAATGGTGCCGCTCTGCAGCGTGCCGGCGCTGCCGTGCGCCAGCGGAGCGCAGTGCAGTCCGGTGCGTACGGCGATATGCCGACGGGCCAGCTGGTCTCCTGCGGTCTCGCAATCCATCCCCCTGAGGCGCAGGGAAAGCACGCCGGTCTGATCCTGTTCCGATGCCGCGGCAAATATCTCTGCGTCTGGCACGGAGGACAGCGCCCCCACCAGACGCCGCATCAGTTTTCGTTCCCTTGCCAGGATCCGGCTTGTACCGGTGCGCCTGACATAATGCAGTCCCTCCAGAAGCCCCGCGATGCCGGCGATATTCTGCGTCCCTGCCTCCAGACGGTCCGGCAGGAATTCCGGCATCTCCTGAAGCAATGACTGGCTTCCGGTCCCGCCATATAGGAGAGGCTGACTCTCTCCGCTGCACAGCAGCAGTCCAGTCCCCTGAGGGCCGAACAGTCCCTTGTGGCCCGGCATCGCCACGAAAGCGGCCCCCCATCCCTGAAGGTCCACCGGCAATGTTCCTGCCGACTGAGAGGCATCCACGATCAGCGGGATCCCACGCGCTCCGCAGCGGCCGGCCACCTGGTCCATTGGAAGTACATAGCCAAATACATTGGAAACATGGGTACAGATCACCGCATCCGGCGTCCAATGGACCAGGGCGCTGTCCAGCTCCTCCAGAAAGCGATCCGGCTGGAACAGCGGTCCCGCCGCTGTCCGGATCTCCGCGCCCAGCGCCGCCAGCGGCCTGGTCACCGCATTGTGCTCAAACCCCGAGATCAGCACTCTCCCACCCGGCTTGATCAGGGAGCGGATGGCGATGTTCAGACCATGCGTGGCATTGAATGTGAAAACCACCTGCTCCGGGTCTTCCACATGGAAGAGGGCTGCGGCCTCCTGACGGCACCGAAAGGCCGTCTCGGCGGCCAGATGTGCCGCCTGATGTCCCCCTCTGCCCGGTGTGGCCATGGTACGGATGGCCCGGGATACCGCTGCAGCTACGCCGGGCGGCTTCTGTACGGTGGTGGCCGCGCTGTCCAGGTAGATCAAAAGAGCTCTACCTCCTTATAGCTGCCGTCCCCCTGGGTGATATACACCCGGCTGGGCGGCAGCCCCACCCGGCGCAGTACCACCAGCGCGTCGGCCAGCCTGCGCTGGGAAATCTTTACCGCATGACTGCACCCCTCCCCCGCGATGCTCTTGGGGGATCTCATAATATGGGCGGTGATGGCCGCCCGTTCCAATGCCGCCGCTGTCTTCTGCGCATAAGTCAGCGACCGGCAGATGATCAGATAGTAAACCATAATAACGCTCCTCCCATGACAGTGTATTCCAATGGGAGTCCGCCTGTGAACAGACCGGTGCCGGGGCGCAGACGCGTCCCGGCACCGGAGCAAATGATGATTCAGTCTGATGCTTCCTTGAGAAGGACCACGGCGTGAGCCGCCATTCCCTGGCCTGTACCAGTGAAGCCAAGCCCTTCCTCCGTGGTAGCTTTCAGGTTAATCCGCTCCTCCGGAAGGCCGAGGCACATTGCCAGATTGCGCCGCATGCCGGGGAGATAGGGCGCCAGTTTAGGCTGTTGTGCCACAATGGTGGCATCAAGATTGCCGACCCAAAATCTGTGTTCCCGCAGCAGAGAAACCACCTGGCGCAGAAGCGTGATGCTGCTGATTCCTCGGTAGGCGGGATCGCTGTCCGGAAAGTGCTGCCCGATGTCCCCCAGTCCGGCGGCACCCAGCAGCGCGTCCATCACCGCATGGGTCAGCACATCGGCATCTGAATGGCCAAGCAGTCCCAGATTCCACGGAATGGTTACGCCGCCCAGCACAAGAGCCCGCCCCTCTGTCAGGCGGTGTACATCATACCCATGTCCGATTCTCATCGCGGGTTCCTCCCTCCCCAATCTTCTCTATCTCTGTCAAATCTTAGTCCCGACAATCCAGAAGCGCCTCTCCCAGCATCAGATCCAACGGGGTTGTGATTTTGAAGTTCTCATGGGAGCCCTGCGTCAGTGTCACGGTCATTCCCAGGCGCTCTACCGCCATGCAGTCATCGGTGAGCGCCACCCCCTCCTGCTGTGCCTGGTGCAGCGCCGCCCGAATCAGGGAGGCCTCGAACACCTGAGGCGTCTGGACAGCCCAGAGCTCCGACCGGTCCAGCGTCTCAAGGACCAAGCCGTCCGCCGCCCGTTTTACGGTATCCTTCACCGGCACGGCGGGAGCGGCGGCGTTACAGCGCCATGCGGTCCGGATCACAGCATCCAGAAGCTCCGCACTGACAAAGGGACGCGCTCCATCATGGATGGCCACGAATTCAGCCTCGTCCCGAACTTCCTGCAGTCCGCGGATCACCGATTCCGTCCGGGTCCCGCCGCCCACCACGACCTTGCTGACTTTGGACAGACCCAGTTCCCGGCAAAGCTGACTGATGGGGACAATCAGTTCCTCTCTGGTCACGACAATGATCTCCGACAGCAAGGGGCACTGTTCCAGGGCCATGAGGGTATGACCGATCACCGGCGTGCCGTCCAGTTCCGCCATGATTTTATCCGTCCCGCCCATGCGCGTGGAATTTCCCGCCGCCGCCACCACGGCTGAACAGGCAGGCTGCTGCCGCTCCTCCCGATGAAAGATTCGTTGAAACAGTGCCACACCATGCACACCCTTCCTTGAAAAAAGGAGCCTTTGGGAAAGGCCCCTTTCAGATTATTAAGTCAATGCCACATTGATGCGGGCTTCCACAGCCTCGTAACTGGAATTCTGGGACAGCACGATCTCGGAGATGAGGATCTGCTTGGCGGAGTGGAGCATCTTTCGCTCTCCGGTGGACAGGCCGCGCTTGGCATCCCGGAGCATCAGACTTTTCACAACCCGGGCCACCTCCAGAAGATTGCCGCTTTTCAGCCGATCCATATTCTCCCGATAACGGCGGTTCCAGTTCTGCTCCATATCCACCTCAATGCTCGGGATGGCGGCGATTACCTGATCCGCCTGCTGACTGTTCACGACTGGGCGCACACCGATCTCACTGCTGTTCTCCGTGGGAATCATAACCAGCATGGAACCCAGGGGAAGCTTCATGATGTAATACTGCCGGGTGACGCCATTCACCTTTTTTTCCACGATGCTGTCGATCACCCCCGCGCCATGCATTGGATGGACGATCTTATCGCCAACCTGAAACAAGTTCTCCACCGCCTTTCTCTCCGTCTGCTTTGATAACATTTCTTTTCTAATTATAGTGTTATATTTGAGAATTTGCAAGTAAAATCTCCGTGTTTCCGCACAAAATTATACAATTTGCAATCGCGTTTTATACGATGTGTAATCTGCAAAGTTTAAAGTTGCACCCTTTATCCTGAAAAATCATCAGCCGCACCGGAACTCCGGTGCGGCTGATGAAATGCTGCTGTGAAATCAGGCCTCGTCAGGCTCCTCTTCCATCTCGGAAGTGCCGGATTCCTCCTGTCTGGCCGCCTCCTCCAAAAGGGCACGGATAGACAGAGAGACCTTCTTATTCTCTGTATCAATGTCGATGATCTTGGCGTCCACCTTCTGGCCCTCGCTGAGCACATCGCCGGGCTTCTCGATGCGATGATCCGCGATCTGGGAGATGTGGATCAGGCCGTCCACTCCGGGAACGATCTCGGCAAAGGCGCCGAAGGTCATCAGCTTCACCACCTTGACATTGGCCACATCACCGATGCCATAGGTGGACAGGAACTTGGCCCAGGGGTCCTCGCTGTGGTCCTTCACGCCCAGGGAGATCTTCTTTTTCTCCTTGTCGGCGGAGATGACATACACCTCGATGGTATCACCCACAGAGACTACCTCGGAGGGGTGCTTGATGCGGCTCCAGGACAGCTCGGAGATATGGACCATGCCGTCCACTCCGCCGATGTCCACGAAAGCGCCGTAGGAGGTCAGGGACTTCACCACGCCGGTATAGCGCTTGCCCTCCTCGATCTCCGCCCACACCTTTTCGGCGGCGGCGGCGCGCTCCTCATACTGCACGGCCCGGATGGAGCCCACCACGCGGTGACGGGCGCGGTTGACCTCGGTGATACGCAGACGGACATGCTGCTTCAGCAGCTCGCTCATAGAGGCATTGCGGGGCAGTCCGGACTGGGAGGCGGGGACAAATACCCGCACCCCCTTGACGGACACCACGATGCCGCCCTTGTTCTCCTCGGTGACGATGCCCTCCACCGGAGTTTTGTCTTCCTTGGCCTGCTCGATGTCTTCCCAGCTCTTGATGGTGTCCAGGCGCTTCTTGGACAGGGTGACCACACCCTCCTGATCGTTGACCCGCATGACATAGGTCTCGATCTCGTCGCCCACCTTCACCAGATCCTCCACCTTGGCGCTGGAGTCGTCGGTCAACTCGGATACGGGAATGTAGCCGGCGTGCTTTGTGCCCAGATCCACATAGATCTCAGTCGGCGTAATGCCAGTAACAACACCAGTGACCTTATCCCCCGTATTTAAAGTTTTGATCGATTTCTCCAGCAGCTCGGCAAAGGATTCCTCGATCTCCATATTTTCTTCGCTCATTTTGTCATAGACCTCCTTTATAATCCACGCCGGTGTAGATGCACCCGCCGTGATTCCAACTGAAGCCACTGCCTGAAACTGCGCCGGATCGATCTGTGCAGCTGTCTCGATCCAAACGACCTGTCCGCACAGATTCCTGCACAATTCCGCCAGCCGCCGGGTGTTGGAGCTTCTGGGGTCGCCGATGATGATCATGACCTCATTTCTCAGCGCCAGCTGCTGTGCCTCCTGCTGTCGTCTGGCAGTCGCTCCACATATTGTATCAAAGATTTCGGCATTTGTACACTCTTTTTTTGCTTTTTCTATACAGCCGTCCCAAATTTCTCTGGTAGAAGTGGTCTGGGAGACCATGGTCAGCGCCCGGTCCCGGCGTTCCGGCTCCTGATCCAGCCAATCGGCAAACTGCGCCGCATTCTCCAGCACCACCGGGCTTCTGCACCAGCCGGCGATGGCGGTGACCTCCGGGTGATCCCGGGCGCCGATGATCACCGGCTGCCTGCCCCTCCGTTCTGCGTCAGAGACGATCTGATGGATGCGCTTGACATTGGGACAGGTGGCATCCAGCACCCGGCCGCCGGCCCGCTCCAGACTGCAGTAGGTCTCCGGCCCCTCACCGTGGGAGCGGATGACTACCGTTTGTCCGGGGATGGCCTGCTCCGGGGACGAGATGCAGCGTACCCCCTCTTCCGCCAGCCGGGCAATCACCTGATCGTTGTGGATTACCGGGCCCAGCATCACGCAGGAGTCGCCGCTCTGCGCCGCCTGCTGTACCATCTCCACCGCCCTGCGGACACCGTAACAGAACCCTGCGCTTTTGGCCAGCTCCACCCTCATCCCTGCCACTACTCCTTCAGCGCCTCGATGCGTGTCATCATCTCTTCGGTCACCCGATCATAGTCCTCTGCCGTGGGCCGCCGCCCGGCAGCCTGGGGGAAAAACGGCTCGCCAATGAGCACATCAGTCCGTCTGAACCACTTGCGCTTTGAAGGGATCCACACCGGGACGATGGGCACCCCGGCCCGCAGGGCCAGCATCGCCGCTCCCGTCTTTGCTTCCACATCAGCGCCCTCTTTCACCCGCGTCCCCTCGGGGAAAAGCAGCAGTTTTCTCCCTTCCTTCAAAAGACGCAGGGCGTGCTTGATGGCGCCTACATCGGACTTTCCGCGGTCCACACCGAAAACCCCGACCAGCCGCAGGATCGGGCCGATCACGGGTACCCGCAAAAGCTCCGCCTTGGCCATGATGGCCAGCGGATTACAGCGGCGGAAGGCGAACACAATGAAAAAAGGATCGCTGGCATGGGTATGATTTCCGCATATTACAGCGCCCCCCTCGGGGATACGCTCCCTTCCGATGGCGCGGCACGGGTGAAACAGATTAAAAAAGATCCAAACAATGGGATAGATGATCCGGTACCATTTTACCTCGTTCATGATGTTCCCAGCCTTTCCCGAATCAGCTTCAAAAGGCGCGCCAGGCTCTCCTCCTGGGACAACCCGGTGGTATCCAGCCGGATTGCATCCTCCGCCTGACGCAGAGGAGCGGCAGACCGGGTGGTATCATTGCGGTCCCGCTCCAGCACCTGAGATAAAATACTTTCATAGTCCACCGGCTGCCCCTGGGCCTTCAGCTCCTGATAGCGCCGCTGTGCCCGGTCCTCCGCCGCGGCGGTGAGGAAGACCTTTACCTCTGCATCCGGCAGCACCACTGTCCCGATGTCCCGCCCGTCCATCACAACATCGTGCTCCCGGGCGAATTTCCGCTGCAGCTCCAGCAGAAATTCCCGCACCTGCGGGATCGCGGATACCTGGGAGGCATAGCGGGAGATATCGTTCTCCCGAATTTCTCGGGATACATCTCGTCCCTTCAGCACCATATGCTGAAGACCATTTTCATCAAACACGATGTCCAGTCCCAGACCGGGCAGCAGACCAATCACCGAAGCGCTGTCTCCAGGGTCCACGCCGCTCTCACGGGCGGCCAGCCCCACTGTGCGGTAAATGGCCCCGGTATCCAGATAGCGAAATCCCAATTCCTCTGCCGCCCGGCGGGCCAGGGTGCTCTTCCCTGCGCCGGAGGGGCCGTCAATGGCGACACTGATGTGACTCATGCTTCCGCCATCTCCTTTCCATTCACTGCCTCTGCGGCGCTCAGGCCCGCCCTGCGGCCCGTCGCCCATGCGATCTGAAGATTAAATCCGCCGGTATAGGCGTCCACATCCAGGACTTCTCCTGCAAAGTATAATCCCTTTACAAGCTTTGATCCCATGGTTTTGGGGTCCACCTCAGATACTTTGATGCCGCCGGAGGTGACCACCGCCTCCTCCACCGGTCTGACTCCATGGATGGAAATGGTCAGCTCTTTCAGACAGCGGCGCAGACGGATACGGGCCTCCCGCCGGATGCTGTTGACCTTTTCATCCCCCGGGATTCCAGACAATTCCTCCATCACCGGGATCATCAGCCGCGGCACCAATGTGGCCAAAACCGTGCGGAAGTTCTGGTTCCCATGCTCGGAAAACTCCCGCAGCAGCCGTGCGTCCAGCTTCTCCTCGTCCAGTGCGGGCTTCAGGTCGATCACCGCGGCATACTGCCGGCGTTCAAAATCCCGCAGGTGGGCGCTGGCGCTCAGTACCAGAGGGCCGGACAGGCCGAAGTGAGTAAAAAGCAGTTCTCCCTGCTCCCGGAAGACGGCCTTTCCCCGGTCGTCCTGCACCGTCAGCCGGATATTCCGCAGAGAGAGCCCCTGCATCCGGCGGCACAGATCTCCTTCGCACTCCAGAGGCACCAGAGATCCCCGCGGCGGTACCACCGTGTGCCCCACGCCGGCGGCAAAGCGATAACCGTCTCCGGTAGAGCCGGTACGGGGATAGGAGACCCCGCCGGTGGCAACCACCACTGCGGATGCGGTGTGGCTGCCTCGCTCTGTTTTCACCATCCAAATATCGCCGTTCTCCGGAACGAGGTCTGTGGCCCGTTCCTCCAATATGATGACGCCCAACCGGCGCAGGCGATGCAGCAGGGCGTCCACAATGTCCCCTGCCCGATCGGATGCCGGAAACACGCGGTTCCCCCGCTCTGTCTTCAGCGGGACGCCCTGTGTCTCAAAAAACTCCATTGCCGCCTGCGGGGGAAAGGCGCTCATGGCGCTGTACAGGAACTTTCCATTTCGAGGGGTATGGCGGAGCACCTCCTCCCAGGGACAGTTGTTGGTCACATTGCAGCGGCCTTTTCCTGTGATGTACAGCTTTCTTCCCAGCTTTGCGTTGCGCTCCAGCAGGAGCACGCTCCGCCCCTGCTCCGCCGCAGTGATGGCGGCCATACAGCCCGCCGCCCCGCCGCCGATCACCGCCACATCCGCTCTCACTCTCTCAGTACCCCTCTCTCACAGCGGAGCAGAACGAACGCCCGGTCCGTTCTGCTCCGTCACAAATGGCTATTATCCCTGCGCATCCGCCTTTTCATAGACATCATACTCGTCCCAGATCTTCTCCAGCGTCTCAAAAGTATGGGAGAGGTCCTCGTTCTTCTTCCGGCCTACCGCCACAATCAGCGCGTTGATCAGGCTCAGCGGCGCCACCAGAGAGTCCACAAAGGACGCCATGTCGCTTTTGGCCAGCAGAGTATGCTGCGCCATCCCCGCCAGAGGAGACATCTCGCTGTCCGTCAGGGCAATGACCATGGCCCCCCGGTCCCGGGCGAATTTCATGGCCTTCACCGTCCGGCTGGAGTAGCGGGGAAAACTGATGCAGATGACCACATCCTGGGGGCCGACCCGCAGCATCTGCTCGAACATTTCGCTGACGGTGTTGGCGCTGATCTGGACCACATTTTCAAAGATCAGATTGAAATAGAAAGTCAAAAAGCTGGACAGCGCCGCGGAAGAGCGCACGCCGATGATATAGATCTTCTTGGCCTCCAGAATGGCGTCCACCGTCTCGTTGAAATTATCCCGGTTGGTCTCCTCCATAGTCATGCGGATCTTATCGATGTCCGACTGGAGCACCATGGACAGGATGTCCTGGTCGCCGATCAGATCGTTAGAGACCTCAATGCGCTGGATGGTGGTCAGCTTGTTCCGGATCATCTCCTGCAGCGCCTTCTGCATGCTGGGGTAACCGTCATATCCCAACTCAGACGCAAAGCGGACCACGGTGGACTCGCTGACATCCACCATCTTCCCCAGCTTGCTGGCGGTCATGAATGCCGCCTTGTCATAGGACTCCAGGATATAATTGGCGATGCGCTTCTGACCCTTGGAAAAACTGCTCATATTGTTTTGTATAAACAGCAGAATGTCCCTGTTCAAACCAGAACCTCCCCGTGACAGACACTGTTGTGCATCTGCCCTTTTATTATCCATCATACTCGTTTTTTTGACAAATGCAAGGTGTTTTTGCAAGCCAGCTCTATTTTCCTGCATTTTTCAGCAAAACGAGCTCCTCCGCCGTCAGCTCCCGCCACTGACCGGGACGCAGGGCGCGGTCCAGCTGCAGTTTCCCCTCCCGGATCCGTTTGAGCCGTACCACCGTCAGGCCGGCTTGTCCGCACATTCGGCGCACCTGTCGGTTGCGCCCCTCATGGATTACCACTGAGAGCACATGGACGCCGCCCTCTCCGTCACGGAGGTGGCGGACCCGGGCCGGGCGGAGGGGATAGCCGTCCAGGCACATGGGCCGCTTCAGCCGCTGCAGGCCGATCTCCAGGTCTCCCATTACCCAGGTCTCATATTCCTTCTCCACCTGATGGCTGGGGTGGGTCAGCCGCTGGGTCAATCCGCCGTCGTTGGTCATCAGCAGCAGTCCCTCTGAGTCCATATCCAGCCGCCCCACCGGCCATACCCGCAGGTTAAATTCCTTTACAAGCTCTGCCACAGAACGGCGGCCCCGTTCATCGGACAGTGTGGTCACATATCCCCTTGGCTTGTACAGCATCAGGCAGGCTGTCCGTTCCGGCGGGCGGACGGCCTGCCCGTCCACTTCCACCAGATCCACTGTCAGGTCCGCGCTTTGCCCCAGATGGGCTGTCTTTCCGTTGACCTGAACCCGTCCGTCCAATATGTACCGCTCCATCTCCCTGCGGGATCCCACGCCGCAGGCGGAGAGGAGCTTTTGCAGACGCTCCCTCACGGAAACTCTCCCTTCTTCCTCACAGGGAAATGGCTGCCGTCGCTTTTCTATCCTGTGAGCCTCTCGATCAGTGAGCGGATGGGGCTCCCCTTCACCAGCTCCCACTCCGCCTTCTCTCCGCAGATCAGGTCGGCTGCGGCAATCTCTACTCCGTTCAGATAATAGGTGATGCGTCCCACCTTCTGTCCCTCTTCCAGGGGAGCTTCCATGGACTCGGGAAGATTGTACTCCGTGGAGACCTGCTCGCCCTCGCCCAGGGGGTAACGGACATCTGCCGCCGCCACCACTGGTACGAACCGGGTCAGGCTGGCGGTAACGGGCAGGTTCATCACGACATCGCCCTTTTGAAGCAGTGTCTGCGCAGGATACTGGGAAAACCCATAATCCAGCAGCGCTTTGTGATCCGCCCAGTCGTTGCCGTCATTCAAGGTGACCGCCACCAGGACCTGTCCGTCCCGCTGGGCGCAGGAGATCAGCGTCCGGCCCGCCAGCATGGTATACCCGGTCTTTCCCCCGATGCAGCCGTCGTATTCCCACAGCAGCTTATTGTGATTGGTCATGGTCCGGCTGCCGATGGTGATGGATTTGGTGGAAAGAATGGTCACCAGATCCTCCTGCATCAGGCATTCCGCCGTCAGCAGCGCCATATCCCGGGCGCTGGAGTAGTGTCCCTCCGCGCTCAGGCCATTGGGGTTTACAAAATGAGTATTCACCATTCCCAGCTGGGCTGCTCGCTCATTCATCCACCGGGCGAACTCCTCCACACTCCCTGCAGCGAGACAGGCCAGGGCCACGGCAGCATCATTGCCCGAGTTGAGCAGCAGACCGTACAGCAGCTCCCGCACGGTGAGGACCTCACCTGCCTGGAGGTACATGGAAGAGCCCTCTGCGCCGATGTGTTCCGGAAGAATCTTTACCTGAGTGTCCAAATCACTCCAGTGCTCCACCGTCAGCAGCGCCGTCATCATTTTTGTGATGCTGGCAATGGGCCGACGCTCGTCCGCATTTTGCTCATAAAGCACTCTTCCGCTGCCCGCATCCAGCAAAATGGCGGAGGACGCCGATGTGCCCACCGCGCCGGCGGTGGGCACACAGCCGAGAAACAGCACCAGACTCAGCAGTCCGGAAAGCAGCCGCGCCAAACTGCACCACTCCCTTTGTAACAGATCGTGGTATTATTATAGCGGGCTGTCCGGCGGTTTAGTCCGCCAAATCTTTCTTTTCCTGCTGCTTTTCAATAAAGTCGGTGACCTTATCCATCACATCGGGCACCATCTCCACCACCCGATCCACTGTGGTGGCCGGGGGAGGCGCCACGGGCAGCACCTTTACCGTGTCCCCTTTGATGACAAGAAAAGCGACTGGCTGAATGTTTACGCCCGCTCCACCGCCGCCGCCAAACAGGTTGGAATCAGGCTTCTGGTTTTTGGAGGCAAAGTCGCTTCCCCCGGAGGCAAATCCGAAGGAGAGCTTGGACACCGGAATCAGCGTCACCTCATCGGTACGGATGGGATCGCCGATGATGGTGTTTGCATCCACCATCTCCCGGATCCTCTGCATGGTGCTGCTCATCAGGTCATTGATTGGATGGTTCTGTTCCATCGCTCATGCCGCCTTTCTGCGTTCGCTGTATTTCTTCTTCCACTGTATCGTGGTGAACAAGACCTTTCCGCCCGTCCACAGGCCCAGAAACAGGGCCTGCCCAACGGTGAGAGAGACCCCGGCCCGGGCCTCCAGCCGAAGCTGCTCTGTGGTAAAGTCTGCCCGGACAGAGACCTGACTATCCCGGATATCCAGCGCATTGTTCAGCGCCGGCCACAGCGCGCCCAAGGCGGCGTTGGCCCGGCCATACCAGATGGCGCTCACCGCCGGGTCTTCCGCGCCCGGAATCCAGACGGTCAGATTCAGCGGCTGGACCCGGATACGGCGGCGCAGCCGCCCCGCCGCCTCCAGAAGGATGGGCAGCAGCCGCTTGATCAGCTCCCACCGTTCTCCCGGCTCCACATCCTTGGCAGCAGGCGGCTCCCTCTGTTCCTTCTCCGGTCTTTTCCTTTGCTGCCGACGCGTGCGGACTTTCTTCCGCGGATAGAGCAAAATCATGATGCCGCATACCCGCAGCCACACCTGCAATCCGTGGGGACCATAGGCTGCCTGGCCGCCGAAACGGATTAGACTCAAAAGCCACAGGACCGCCAGTACCAGGGCGGCAGCAATCCATACCCACTCCATGCTCATACCCCATCCGCCAGCTGCCGTCGTTCCTCCTCTGCAAGGGTTCTGGCAGCCTGCTCCAGCTCTTCGTCGGTGATCTCTTCCGGTGAGCCGCTCCCCGCCTGCTCCTGACGCAGGCGTTCCACCGCAGCCTGCATCTCCATCGTGATCTGCCCATCTTCTGTCGTGGCGTTGGGAAGCTCGGGAAGCTCCTCCAGGCTGCCCAGACCGAAGCTGCGCAAGAAATTCTTGGTGGTCCGGTAGAGGATGGGACGGCCGGGAACGGCGAGTCTGCCGCTCTCCTCGATCAGGTCCCGCTCCAACAGCAGGCTGATGGTATAAGAGCTGTCAACCCCGCGGATTTGATCCACATAGGCCCGGGTGGCAGGCTGATAATAGGCGATAATGGCCAGAACCTCCAGCGCCGGCTGAGACAGGCGGGCGGGCCGCCGGCTTTCCATTGCTTTGCGGATCAGGTCAGCATACTCCGGAGCAGAGCAAAGCTGAAAGCTGTTGTCCAGCTTCAGAAGCCGGATCCCGCGGCGCTCATAGCTGTACTGGTCCGCCAGGCGCTGGGCCACGGCATCCACCGTGGGGCGGTCGGCATCCAGGGTAAGGCAAAGGCGCTCTACCCCGACCGGCTCCCCTGCCGCGAACAGGATCCCCTCCAGGGCGGCCTCCATCTCTTTCAGCTCCATGGCGTCTCTCCTCCCTCAGCATCCGCTGTGATGTTCAGTTCCTCCTCTTCCGGCGCCTGGGTACGGGTAACGGTACAGTCCTCCTCCGTCCCGGCCAGGCGCAGCCGACGGGCCTTACACAGCTCCAGCACGGCGATGAAGGTGGCCACGATCTCCGAACGGCTTCGGCTGCCCTGGAACAGGGCGCGGAACCGGGTCACCCCGAAACGGCTGAGCCGCTGGAGAATTTCATCCGCCTTGTCCGCCACAGGATAGGGCTCGCGCCCCACGATCCCCTGAAAAGCAGACATGGGAGGCGGCAGGCGGTTGTCCCCACGCTCCAGGGCGGACAGCATGGCCTTCAGGATGTCTTCAGGCTTATGCACATAGCGGTAGGCCTTATCCTCCGGCACCGCCTCCGGGACCTTGGTGAGGTAGTCCCGTCCCACGGCGTACCGGTCAGAGAGGGCAGGTATGACCGCCTTGATGCGGTGATAGGTCTCGTTGCGCTGGTGCGCCTCCAGACTGGCGATGAGCTGTTCCATCTCGGACATGGCCTCCTCATCCCGGATGGAGAGGAGCATTCTGGTCTTGATGTAGATCAGCTGAGAGGCCATGGTGACGAATTCACTGGCAACCTCCAGATCCATCTTCTGCCGCTGGGCGATCCATTCCAGATACTGGTCCAGAATCAGCGAGATCTGGATGTCCTTGATCTCCATCCTATTCTTACTGAGCAGGTGCAGAATCAGATCCAGAGGCCCCACAAAGTCCTCCAGAGCCTCCTCCTTTGCCTTCACCACCTTCTCCAGATGAAAGATGGGACTTTCCACGCGCTCACCGCCCGACTCAGAAAAAATAGTACTGAAAGATTACGAAGGGAAATCCGGTTACCCAGCAGAACGCCCGCAGCACAGCGCCCATGGCCGCGGACAACGGTCCGCTGAACAGGCCCAGAAAGGTCAGCACGATGACCACGAGGAAGAAATACCGCTCATACCGCAGAATCTGTCTGTAGATCCGATCGGGCAGCAGGGCAAAGAGCACCTTGGAGCCGTCCAGAGGAGAGATCGGGATCAGGTTGAAAATCCCCAGCCCCACGCTGAGAATCGCCACATAGCACAAAAGCAGGATCAGATAGCTGACTGCGATCCCCTGCGGCATCAGGTGCAGGCATACCGACGCCAGGGCCACCGCAGCAAGAGCGGTGATGAAGTTGGAGACGGGCCCGGCCAATGCGGTGATGGCCATATCCCGCCGCGGATGTTTGAAATAGCGCATATCCACGGGAACCGGTTTTGCCCAGCCCACCCGTGCCACGATCATCATCAGCAGTCCCAGGGGATCGATATGCTTTACAGGGTTCAGACTGAGCCGTCCCATGGATTTGGCGGTAGGATCGCCCAGCCGGTATGCGGCAAAGCCGTGACTGACCTCGTGGATGGTGATGCACATCAGCGCGGCCGCAGCGCTGATCAGCAGACAAAGCAGCTGACCGGCGTCAAAATTCTGCAGAAAATTGGTGATGGAACTCACCTGCGTCCCCCATCCCTTCCGGTCTGCTTGGGGCGGGCAGCAGACCATCATACTGCCCGCGTGCCTCCGCCTGCCCGGTTATCACAACTGCCGCCCCCCTTGGAGAAGCAGTTCTAATATTGTATCACGGATCCGGACGGCCCGCAACCTCAACTTCCGGCGCTCCCTTTTTAAGGAAAGTAGTGATATCAAGGAAAATTGAAATATTCCGTCATTTTAACTAAATATCACCTGTAGA
>CALWZP010000003.1 GCA_944386055.1 uncultured Oscillospiraceae bacterium
GTGGGGAGCGGAGGCTCTCTGCGTTCGGACGACGGCTGGGGCTGCGGGTCGAAGACCTCAGCGTTTGACCGATACCCCGGCAGCCTCGGCGCTGCACGCCATCGGTTCGGGGGCATGGCTTTGGGATGCTGCTCCCCATCCGTGGGGCGCGACGACCCCGCCGCGCTCCTTCGTAGGGGCGGACATTGCCCGCCCGCCAAAAACCTCCCTTGAAAAGGGAGGTGGCACGGCGAAGCCGTGACGGAGGGTTTCTTCCCCCGCCTCTCTTCGCGGCCCCGGCGGGAGACGAGAAACCCCCAGTCACCGCCTGGCGGCGGCGACAGCCCCCTTTTCAAGGAGGCTTGGACGATCATACCCGCCGCTCCCGGCCCCTTTGCAGGGGCGCTTCCCAGACTCGCCCGCATCCTGCACCCCGCCCCAGGTCCCCACCATGGTAAGGCGCTCTCCCGTCGGGCGCACCGGGGCAACAGTCCCCGCCAGGGGGCGGCAGCAGGCGGGAGAGAGTCCATTCGATTTTGCTGCGCCGAAGGGAGCGGTATCCGCCCCCAGGTCACCATGAAAGGAGATTCTTAAGAACCATGGGTTCTTAAGCGTGTCTTTGGGTACTTTCTGCACGCGCAGAAAGTACCTCGCCCTCAGGCGAAACACAGTACAAGCCTCAGGGCCGCGGACCGCCCGCAGGAGAAGAACCCGCTCCCCACGGCGGGCGGATAGGATCCGCCCCTACACAGGGAGTGCGGACCCCCCGCGCACCTGCCGGGGGGTCACCCCAAACTGCCGCTTGAAGGCCCGCTGGAAGGCGGAGTAATCCTGGAACCCGCAGCGCAGTCCCGCCTCCTGGGCGGACGCCCCCTGGCGCAGCAGCCCCGCCGCAGCCAGCAGCCGCTTCTCGCTGACATACTGATGCACCGAATAGCCGGTGAGCGCCCGGAACCGGCGCATGAAGTGGTACTTGCTGGTGTAGCACAGGGCGGCCAGCGTGTCCACCGACAAATCGGCGGCCAGATTGCCGTTGATGTAGTCCAGGGCCTGGCTGATCTTGGGATCGGAACGGCTGACCCCCTCCCGCTGGTCGGTGGTGTCCCGCAGGGCCATGCGGCCCAGGCGGATGAGCAGCTGGAACAGGCAGGAGCGGGCGAGCAGCTCCCCCCCGAACTCCCCCCGCTCCGCCAGCGCATCCTCCAGCCGGCCCACCAGCTCCGTCAGCGCCTGACGGTCCTCCCCCGACGGGCGCATCAGGGCGAAATGCCGCTGCCGGGCCAGGCGGAAGCACAGGCCCAGGCTCTCCTCCCCCTCCATCGCCCCGTCCAGCAGGTCGGGGTCCAGATAGAGCACCACCCGCTCATAGGGGCGGCTGGGGTCGATCACCGGCTTGTGGATCAGATGGCGGCCCACCAGCAGCACATCCCCCGGCTGGAGGAAGTAGGACCGCCCCTCGATGAGATAGCCGGCGGAGCCGGCCAGGAAGAACACCGCCTTGTGGAACTCATGGTAGTGGTACTCCATCTCCTCCACCCCGATGTCCCGCAGGTGGAACAGCCGGAAGGGCTCCTTCAGATACCCCCGCCGCTGATAATTCTGCGCCTCCATGCCGCGCCCTCCCCTCTCCCCCGGGCCCGGGGGATCGCTGAGGACAGTATACCGCATTTTTTGCAAGAAGAAAAGCAATTTCTGCTATGTATATGGCAAAAAGAATCCAATATACTGGTGATATCCGGAAACCATATTGACCAAGGAGGGCTGGGACATGATCAACGAGTGTTACTATGACGATTTTGACCGCAAGGAGGGGCTGGCCTTTGACTCCAAGGTGGTCCACGGGGCGCTGGGGGCGGACCCCATCACCGGCGCGGTGAGCTTCCCCATCTTCCAGACCGCCACCTTCCGCCACCGGGCCTTCGGCATCTCCACCGGCTATGACTACTCCCGGGTGCAGAACCCCACCCGGCAGGAGCTGGAGCGCACCATGGCCATCCTGGAGGGGGGGCTGGAGGGCTTCGCCTTCACCAGCGGCCAGGCGGCCAACATGGCGCTGTTCACCTGGCTGCCCTGCGGGAGCCATGTGCTGCTGTCCGACGACATCTACGGCGGCACCTTCCGCATCTGCGACGAGATCTTCACCAAATTCGGCTGTACCTTCGACTACATCGACATGTCCGACCTGGAGACCGTGAAGGCCGCCATCAAGCCGGAGACCAAGATGTTCTTTGTGGAGACCCCCACCAACCCCATGATGCATGTGGCGGACATCGCCGCCCTGGCGGAGCTGGCCCACGGCTGCGGGGCGATGCTGGTGGTGGACAACACCTTCCTCACCCCCTATTTCCAGCAGCCCCTGTCCCTGGGGGCGGACATCGTGGTGCACAGCGCCACCAAGTACCTGTGCGGCCACAACGATGTCATCGCCGGCATCGTGGTGGTGAAGACCCCCGAGATGGCGGAGTTTTTCCACGCCCAGCTCAAGTCCCACGGCAACGGCCTGGGGCCCATGGACTCCTGGCTGATGCTCCGGGGGATCAAGACCCTGGCCCTGCGCATGGAGCGGCACAACTCCAACGCCATCGCGGTGGCCCACTGGCTGCGGAAGCACCCCAAGGTGAAGAAGGTCTACTTTGCCGGGTTCGAGGACCACAAGGACTTCGCCGTCACCCAGAAGCAGACCACCGGCTACTCCGGTATGATCTCCTTCGAGCTGGACAGCCTGGAGACCACCATGAACCTGCTCTCCCGGGTGAAGATGATCCTCTTCGCCGAGAGCCTGGGGGGCGTGGAGTCCCTGGTGACCTATCCCATGACCCAGACCCACGAGTCGGTGCCCGAGGAGACCCGGGAGGCCCTGGGCATCAACGAGCGGTTCATCCGCATCTCCATCGGCATCGAGAATGTCAACGACATCATCGCCGACCTGGAGCAGGCCCTGGCCTGACCCCGGGCGCCGGACCCCGCCGGAGCCGCCCCACACGGGCGGCCCCGGCGCAGCGCTGTTCAGAAGGAGTGTGAAAAGGCCATGCGGCATCTGAGATTCACCAAAATGCAGGCCTACGGCAACGACTATGTGTATATGGACGCCATCCGCCAGGACATCCCCGACCCCAACGGCCTGGCCCGGCGGGTGAGCGACCGGCACTTCGGCATCGGCTCCGACGGGCTGGTGCTCATCTGCCCGTCGGAGAAGGGGGAGTTCCGGATGCGGATGTTCAACCCCGACGGGACGGAGGGGGAGATGTGCGGCAACGCCCTGCGCTCCCTGTCCAAATTCGTGTACGACTACCGCCTCACCGACAAGGAGCACTTCTTCATCGAGACCCTGGGGGGAATGCAGGAGGTCTGGCTCACCGTGGAGGGGGGAGAGGCGGTGAACATCACCGCCGACATCGGGGTCCCCCGGCTGGCCGCCGCCCAGGTGCCGGTGACCACCGGGCTGGAGCGCTTCATCGACCAGCCGGTGGAGGTGCTGGACCGCACCTTCCGCCTCACCGCCCTGTCCTGGGGCAACCCCCACTGCGTGGCCTTTGTGGAGGACACCGCCTCTCTGCCGGTGGAGAAGTACGGCCCCGCCATCGAGCGCAACACCGCCCTCTTCCCCCGGCGCACCAATGTCACCTTCGCCCAGGTGGTGCGGCCGGACTATCTGAAGATGCGGGAGTGGGAGCGGGGCACCGGAGAGACCATCGGCTGCGGCACCGGCTGCTGCACCGCCGTGGTGGCGGGGGCCCTGCTGGGCCTGTGCGCCAGGAAGGCGGAGGTGGAGCAGATCGGCGGGGTGCTCCAGGTGGAGTGGCGCACCCAGGACGACCATGTGCGCATGACCGGGCCGTCCCATATCGTGTATGAAGGAGAGTATCGGGATGAAACTGATTGAACTGCTGCGGGAGCTGGACTATACCCTGGTGGCGGGGAATATGAGCGTGGAGATCACCGGGGTGGTGTATGACTCCCGGAAGGTGGAGCCGGGCAGCCTGTTCGTCTGCCTCACCGGCTTCCAGAGCGACGGACACGACTATATCCCCGACGCCCTGGCCCAGGGGGCCCGGGCGCTGGTGGTGGAGAAGGTGCTGCGGGTCCTCCCCCCCGATGTCACGGTGATCCAGGTGGAGAACAGCCGCAGGGCCCTGGCCCTGCTCAGCGCGGCGTGGTTCGGCTGGCCCGCCCGGAAGATGACCACCATCGCCGTCACCGGCACCAAGGGGAAGACCACCACCACCCACATGATCCGGGACATCCTGACCGCCGCCGGATACCGGGTGGGGATGATCGGTACCATGGGGGCCTTCATCGCCGGGGAGAAGGTGCCCACCAAAAATACCACGCCCGAGTCCTACGAGCTCCACTCCCTCTTCGCCCGGATGGTGGAGGCGGGGTGCACCCACATGGTGATGGAGGCGTCGTCTCAGGGCTTCAAGCTCCACCGCACCGACGGCATCCAGTTTGATTTCGGGGCGTTTCTCAACCTCTCCCCCGACCACATCGGCGCGGGGGAGCACGCCGACTTCGGAGAGTACCTCCACTGCAAGAGTCTGCTCTTCCGCCAGTGCCGGGTAGGGGTGGCCAACATGGACGACCCCCACTGGGTCAGCGTCACCGACCAGGCCATCTGCCCCATCCGCACCTTCTCCCAGGAGGGGCCCGCCGACCTGCGCATCACCAAAGTGGAGGAGCTGCGCGCCCCCGGCTTTTTGGGCAGCCGCCTCACCGCCGCCGGCCTGGTGGAGGGGGAGGTGTGCCTGGGGATGCCCGGGCGGTTCAATGTGGAGAACGCGGCGGCGGCCATGGCGGTGACCGCCCTGCTGGGGGTGGACCGGGAGACCATGGACCGGGCGCTGCGCCGGGTGCGGGTGAAGGGCCGCACCCAGGTGCTGCCCACCCCCGGGCACTACACGGTGCTCATCGACTACGCCCACAACGCCGCCAGCATGGAGAACCTGCTGTCCATGCTGAAGAGCTACCGGCCCCACCGGCTGATCTGCCTGTTCGGCGGGGGCGGGGACCGTCCCAAGATGCGGCGGTACGCCATGGGGGAGATCTCCGCCAAGTACGCCGACCTGACCATCCTCACCATGGACAATCCCCGCAGCGAGACGGTGGAGGCCATCAACGAGGACATCAAGGTGGGCCTGGCCCGGCACCAGGGGGAGTCCATCTCCATTCCCGACCGGGCCGAGGCCATCCGCTGGGCCCTGGACCACGCCCAGGAGGGGGACATCATCGCCCTTATCGGCAAGGGCCACGAGGAGTACCAGGAGATCCAGGGGGTGAAGTACCCCTTTTCCGAGGAGCAGGTGGTGCGGGAGCATCTGGGGATGGACGATCCCGCAGGATAAGCGGACCTCTGCGGTTTTCCCTGCGCAGGGGCGGATATCATCCGCCCGGAGGTGTGGGGGCTGTGCCCCCATGGGGTCATAGGGACAAAGCCCCTATCCCCCAATTGGGTGGCGGGCAGGTTTAGAAAGATTTCGCCCTGCGGAGCGAGGGACTTTCTGGGCGGCCAGAAAGTCACCAAAGAGCCGCTCAGGGGGCGCGGGGGACGACTCAGCCCGCCAGTCCTCAAAAACCTCCCTTGAAAAGGGAGGCGGCCCGGCGAAGCCGTGACGGAGGGTTTCTTTGCTTTGGTCCTTCTCCGTGGCCCCGGCAGGAGACGAGAAACCCCCAGTCACCGCCTTTGGCGGCGACAGCCCCCTTTTCAAGGGGGCTTGGACGATCAGGCCCGCCGCTCCTGGCCCTTTTGTAAGGGCGGGTCCCAGACCCGCCCGCATTCTGCACCCCGCCCCAGGCCATCGCCGGGGTGAGGCGCTTTTCCGTCGGGCGCACCAGGGGAACGATCTCTGCCAGGGGGCGGCAGCAGGCGGGAGAGAGTCCATTCGATTCGGTGCGCCGAAGGGAGCGGCACCCGCATCAAGTCCCCATGAAAGGGGATTTTCAAGGACCTTGGCCCTTGAACGCGTCTTTGGGTACTTTCGACCCGCGGAGAAAGTACCTCGCCCTCAGGCGAAACAAGAGCACAAGCCTCAGGGCAGCGGGGACGCCCGCGATAGAAGGAACCACCCTCGCATGTGGGCGGATGGTATCCATCCGCTGCGAAAGGCGGCCGGGACGGCGCGGCAGCGATCACAGGAAGAAACGGGAGGAGAGATCATGATTCACCTCTACTGCGGAGACGGAAAGGGAAAAACCACCTGCGCCATGGGCCTGGCCCTGCGGGCCGCCGGCCGGGGCTGGCCGGTGGCGGTGGCCCAATTCCTCAAGGGGGCGGACAGCGGCGAGCGGGCCGCCCTGGCCCATGTGCCGGGGGTGACCCTCCTCCCCGTGCCCGAGATGCTGCCCTTCCTCTTCCGGATGACCCCCGCCCAGCGACAGGCGGAGGCCGGCCGCTCCGCCGCTCTGCTGGAGGAGGGGGCGCGGCTGCTGCGGACGGGGCGGTGCCGGATGCTGGTGCTGGACGAGGTGTGCGCCGCCCTCACCTGCGGCCTGCTGGAGGAGCGGGCGGTGCTGGACCTGCTGGACTGCCGCCCGGAGGGGGGTGAGGTGGTGCTCACCGGCCGGGATCCCCTCCCCTCCCTGCGGGACCGGGCGGACTACCTCACCGAGCTGACTGCGGTGCGCCATCCCTATGACCGGGGGTTCCCCGCCCGTTCCGGTGTGGAATTTTAAGCATTTTTCCAAATCCGCCCTTGCAGGAAGAAAAATCTGTGATATAATGAGACGCAATAACAGAAACTAAATCGAAGGGAGAGGCCGAGATCATGGAAGAGATGGAGGAGCTGCTGCGGCGCCTGAAGGAGGACCGGCCGGTGGCCTGGGAGGAATTTCCCGATCTGGCGCTGTACATGGATCAGGTGATCTCCTATATGCCCCGGCAGCTGATCCAGTTTCAGGAGGGGGAGGGCCTCACCTCCGCCATGGTGAACAACTATATCAAGGACGGACTGCTCCCCCGGGCGGAGGGAAAGCGCTACCGCGCCTCTCACCTGGCCTATCTCACCGCCATCTGCGCCATGAAGCGGGTGCTGACGGTGCGTGAGGTGAAGACCCTGCTGTCCGCCTGCGACCCGGAGGGAAAGCCGGACAGCTTTTACAGCCGGTTCTGCCAGGCGCTGGATGAGGCGCTGGACAACACCGCCCGGACGGTGGAGCAGCCCCGGGAGGACGAGGACCTGGCGGGGCTGGCCCTGACTCTGGCGCTGCGCAGCTATGCCGATCAGCTGGCCTGCACCCGTCTGCTGGACATCCTTGGACAGCAGGGGCAGCCCCAGCAGGATAAGCCGGAGAAGGCGAAAAAATGACCCCGGGCGGCCCGCCGCCCATTCAGAATTAAGAGGAGGAATCCGACGATGAACGATTTTGTGATCCTGACTGACTCTTCCGCCGACCTGACCCAGGAGTGGGTGGACGAGCTGGGCCTGGAGGTGCTGCCCCTCACTTTTATCATGGAGGGAAAGAGCTATTTCAACTACCCCGATAACCGGGAGATGTCCCCCGATGACTTCTACCAGAAGGAGCGGGAGGGCGTGCTGGCCACCACCAACGCGGTGAACCTGGTCCAGGCCACCGAGGCCATCGAGCCCCACCTCCAGGCGGGAAAGGATGTGCTGGTGCTGGCCTTCTCCTCCGGACTGTCCACCACCTGTAACTCCCTGCAGATGGCCGCGTCCGAGCTGACGGAGAAGTACCCGGACCGCAAGGTGTATGTGGTGGACACCCTGTGCGCCTCTCTGGGTCAGGGGATGCTGGTGGACTACGCCTGCCGGGAGCGGGCCAAGGGAAAGAGCATCGAGGAGGTGCGGGACTGGGCGGAGGAGAACAAGCTGCGCCTGTGCCACTGGTTCACCGTCAACGACCTGTTCTTCCTGAAGCGCGGCGGCCGGGTATCCGCCGCCACGGCGGTGGTGGGGACCATGCTGCAGATCAAGCCGGTGCTTCACATGGACGACGAGGGCCATCTCATCAACATGGCCAAGGCCCGGGGCCGCAAGGCCTCCCTGCTGGCCCTGGTGGACAAGGTGGCGGAGCTGGCGGAGGACCCGGCCCAGCAGCAGATGTATATCAGTCACAGCGACAGCCTGGCGGACGCTCAGTTCGTCGCCGACGAGGTGAAGCGCCGCTACGGCGTCAAGGAGATTCGCATCAACAGCATCGGCCCGGTGATCGGCGCCCACACCGGACCCGGCTGTGTGGCCCTGTTCTTCTTCGGCAGGCAGCGCTGAAAAAAGGACCGGCGCCCCGGGAGCGGGACGCCGGTCAGACGAAACCGGGGGCGGGACCCAGATGGGTCCCGCCCCCGGTTTTATGTTGTTCGGAGGAACTTCCCGTTCTCAGCCGAAGCTGTAGATGGGAGGCACGCCGATGGACTGGATGGCGGTGACGATGGCCATCTTGTAGACCTCGTCGGCGTTGCAGCCGCGGGACAGGTCGTTGATGGGGGCGTTCAGGCCCAGCAGCACGGGGCCCACGGCCTCGAAGCCGCCCAGGCGCTGGGCGATCTTATAGCCGATGTTGCCGGCGTTGATGTCGGGGAAGATGAAGGTGTTGGCGTGGCCGCCCACGGGGCCCTCCAGGTGCTTGGTCTTGGCCACGGTGGGGGACACGGCGGCGTCAAACTGCAGCTCGCCGTCGATCTTCAGGTCGGGGCGGAAGTTCTTGGCCTTCTCGCAGGCGTTGCGGACCTTGTCCACATCCTCGCCGGCGCCGGAGCCCTTGGTGGAGTAGGACAGGAAGGCGATCCGGGGGTCGACGCCGAACACGGTGGCGCAGTTGGCCACCTGTACGCCGATGACGGCCAGCTCATCCTCGGTGGGCTTGATGTTGATGGCGCAGTCGCCCATGACCAGCACCTCGCTGCCCCCCTGGGCGGCGGGACGGGTCATCAGGAAGGCGGAGGAGACCAGCTTGGCGCCGGGCCGGGTCTTCACCAGCTGCAGGGCGGGACGCACGGTGTCCGCGGTGGTGTAGGTGGCGCCGCCCAGCAGGCAGTCGGCCACGCCCATGACCACCAGCATGGTGCCGAAGTAGTTGCCCTTCTTCAGCAGAGAGGCGCACTGCTCCCGGTCCATCTTGCCCTTGCGCAGCTCGAACATCTTCTCCACCATGGCGTCCATCTGGGGATAGGTCTCGGGATCCAGAATCTCCACGCCGTTGATCTGGAAGTTGTTCTCCTGAGCGACCTTGCGGACCTCGTCCGGGTTGCCCACCAGAACGACATCCAAAAAGCCGCAGGCGTTGAGCTTGGCAGTGGCCTCCAGAATGCGGGGGTCATTTCCCTCGGTAAAGACGATCTTTCTGCGGGGGTTGGCCTTCAGTTTCGCAATCAGTTCATCAAACATGACAATCCCTCCGAATATGTTTTTTTGCGCCGAAATGCGCGGGACCAATCTGTTTCATTTATAGCATTATTTTCGATGGATTGCAAGAGAAGGAGGAGAAAAACGGGGCTGCGGGAAGAAAAAATTTCCACAGAAAGGGTCCGGGGGCCGGGGAGCGAAACCGGAAAAGATACTACTTTACAAATGGGGACCTACTGAGTATACTAATACATGCTGTTGATATTTTGGATAACTATCCACACAGTATTACGGCAGCCGTGACAACAAGCCAAAGGTGGTAGGAAGCATGAATCCAGATTTCTCCCGCACCCTCTCCCTGCTGCGGCAGGAGCGGGGCATCAGCCAGCGGGCGGCGGCCCAGGAGCTGGGGATCTCCCAGGCGCTGCTGTCCCACTATGAAAATGGAATCCGCGAGCCCGGGCTGAATTTTGTCGTCCGGGCCTGTGATTATTATGCCGTGTCCGCTGATTTCCTGCTGGGGCGGACCCTGTCCCGCAACGGGACCACCATCAGCACCGAGGAGCTGTATGACGCCAGCCTGGAGAAGGACAACATCCTTCGGGGCAGCGTGCTGGCCACCCTGTCCAAAAAGCTGCTGGTCAACTCCATCGGGGTGATCTTTGACCTGCTGAGCAAGATCGGCAGCCGGGAGGCGGTGATTGCGGCCTCTGACTTTCTGGGCACCGCGGTGTACAAGGTCTTCCGCCGCATTTATCAGGCAAACCCGGACAACAACACCGACTTTTTCTCCCTGTCCAACAGCCACTTCACCGTGGGGCTGCCCACCGCGGACATGATGTACAGCGAGGCGGCGCTCCAGGACGCCCTGGACCAGTGCCGCAAGGAGGACCTCCCGCCCATGACCCACGACGCCCTGACCCAGAATTACCCGGGCACCTACCAGTCCCTGCTGCAGATCATCCACACCACCGGCGAGCGGGTGAACGGCGTCACCCACCGGGTGAGCGGCGAATTCGCCGCCCGCCGCCGGGAGAGCTGAGAGGGGGCGGCGGCGATGTTCTATCTGGCCCAGGCGGTCTACAACGACCCCCTTCCCTGCTCCCGGGATGTCCTGGACGGGGAGCTGATTCCCGCTCACGCCGCGTACATCCGGTCCGGGGTGGACCGGGGGCTGGTGCTCCTGGCTGGCCCCAAGGCGGAGGAGGACGGCGGCTTTGTGGTGCTGCGCGCCCCGGACCGGGAGGCGCTGGACGCCTTCCTGGCCGGCGACCCCCTGGTGGTCCGCGGGGTGCAGACCTTCCAGGTGACTCCCTGGCGCGTCCTGGACTATCCCCCCGCCCTGGCGGAAATGCTGGGGACGGAGCCCGGGACATTCTGATTTCCCACGGAGGTTTTCCTTATGACCGACCAAAGCAAGATCCGCAACTTTTCTATCATTGCCCATATCGATCACGGTAAGTCTACTCTTTCCGACCGGCTGATCGAGCTCTGCGGCGCGGTGGAGCAGCGGCAGATGGAGTCCCAGCTGCTGGACAACATGGACCTGGAGCGGGAGCGGGGCATCACCATCAAGGCCCGGGCGGTGAAGCTGAACTATCGGGCCCAGGACGGCCAGGAGTACGAGCTCAACCTCATCGACACCCCGGGACATGTGGACTTCAACTACGAGGTCTCCCGCTCCCTGGCCGCCTGCGAGGGGGCGGTGCTGGTGGTGGACGCCTCCCAGGGCATCGAGGCCCAGACCCTGGCCAACACCTACCTGGCCCTGGAGCACGACCTGGAGATCCGCCCGGTGCTCAACAAGATTGACCTGCCCGCCGCCGACCCCAAGCGGGTGAAGGAGGAGATCGAGACGGTCATCGGCCTGCCCGCCATGGACGCCCCCGAGATCTCCGCCAAGCAGGGCATCAATGTCCAGGCGGTGCTGGAGGACATCGTCCACAACATCCCCGCCCCTCAGGGGGACCCGGGGGCCCCCCTGAAGGCCCTGGTGTTTGACAGCCAGTACGACCCCTACCGGGGAGTCATCGTCTACTTCCGGGTGATGGAGGGGACCATCCGCACCGGCATGGAGGTGAAGCTCATGGCCTCCGGCGCCCGGTATCAGGTGCTGGAGTGCGGCTATCTCCGTCCCCTGGGGATGGAGCCCTGCCAGGAGCTGTGCGCCGGAGAGGTGGGCTATTTCACCGCCTCCATCAAAAATGTGAAGGACACCCGGGTGGGAGACACCATCACCGGGGCGGAGCGTCCGGCGGAAGAGGCCCTGCCCGGTTATCGCCCCGCCCAGCCCATGGTGTACTGCGGCGTGTACACCGAGGACGGCTCCAAATACCCCGACCTGCGGGACGCCCTGGAGAAGCTGCAGCTCAACGACGCCTCCCTGTCCTTCGAGCCTGAGTCCTCCGCCGCCCTGGGCTTCGGCTTCCGGTGCGGCTTTCTGGGGATGCTCCACATGGAGATCATCCAGGAGCGGCTGGAGCGGGAGTTTGACCTGGACCTGGTGACCACCCTGCCCTCCGTCATCTACGAGGTGACCAAGACCGACGGGACGGTGGTCCGAGTGGACAACCCCCACAACTACCCCGACCCGGGACAGATCGCCGAGGCCCGGGAGCCCTACGCCAAGGTGTCCATCATCTCGCCCCCCGACTATGTGGGCAACATCATGCCCATGTGCCAGGAGCGCCGGGGTATTTTCAAGGACATGCAGTACCTGGACACCAACCTGGTGGAGCTGCACTACTCCATGCCCCTGGGGGAGATCATCTACGACTTCTTCGACGCCCTGAAGGCCCGCACCAAGGGGTACGCCTCCCTGGACTACGAGCTGGAGGGCTATCAGCCCAGCGAGCTGGTGAAGGTGGACCTGCTCCTGAACGGGGACCAGGTGGACGCCCTCTCCTTCATCGCCCACAGGGACAAGGCCTACCCCCGGGCCCGGCGCATCTGCGAGAAGCTGAAGGAGAACATCCCCCGCCAGCTCTTCGAGGTGCCCATCCAGGCGGCCATCGGCGGCAAGATCATCGCCCGGGAGACCGTCAAGGCTCTGCGCAAGGATGTGCTGGCCAAGTGCTACGGCGGCGACATCACCCGGAAGAAGAAGCTGCTGGAAAAACAGAAGGAAGGCAAAAAGAAAATGCGGACCTTGGGTACCGTTCAGCTTCCCACCGAGGCATTTATGGCAGTCCTCAAGCTGGACGAGGAATAAAGCAAAGCAAAAAGAAAGGCAGGCCCGCGGCGATCACGCCGCAGGCCTGCCTCTTTTCAGTACCGGATGGTCCACCAGCCCCGCTCCCCCTCCTCCTCCACATGGCGGACATACTGCTTCAGGACCTGCCGGATATAGGGGGACAGGGCGCGGCCGTTCTCCCGGGCCAGCGCCTGCAGCGACTGGTAGAGCTCCTCCGGCACCAGAATGGAGAGCTGCTTTCTGGGACCTGGCATCATCAGGCATCACCTCGCGGACATTTTACAACAAATTGAGGTAAAAGTAAATACCTCGATTTGTTGTAACCTATAATTTCTCTGAGGTGAATTGATATGGGCGTTCGTTATCTGCGTATCCGTGACCTCCGGGAGGATGCCGACTTATCCCAGAAAGAGATGGCGGAATATCTGCGTTGTTCTCAGCAGGCATACAGCAATTATGAACTGGGCCAGCGTGACATCTCGCCGGAAGTCCTGATCAAGCTGGCCCAATTTTACCATACCAGCGTGGACTATCTGCTGGGCCTGACCAACACGCGGGAGCCCTATCCCCGGCCGTGACCCCGGCGGCCCGCTGTTCTGCCCCCTGCGTAGGGGCGGATCTCATCCGCCCGCCTGTGGGGCGCGTTTTTCTTTTGCGGGCGGTCCGCGGCTTTGAGGCTTGTACTGTGTTGTTTCGCCTGCGGGCGAGGTACTTTCTCCGCGGGTCGAAAGCACCCAAAGACGCGTTCAAGGACCAAGGTCCTTGAAAATCTCCTTTCATGGTGACCTGGGGGCGGGTGCCGCTCCATTCGGCGCATCAAAATCGGATGGACTCTCTCCCGCCTGCTGCCGCCCCCTGGCAGAGATTGTTCCCCTGGTGCGCCCGACGGGGGAGCGCCTCACCCCGGCGGTGACCTGGGGGCGGGGTGCAGAATGCGGGCGGGTCTGGGAAGCGCCCCTGCAGCGGGGCCGGGAGCGGCGGGTCGGATCGTCCAAGCCCCCTTGAAAAGGGGGCTGTCACCGCCGAAGGCGGTGACTGGGGGTTTCTTGTCTCCCGCCGGGGCCGCGGAGAGAGGCGGAGGAAGAACCCCCCGTCACGGCTTCGCCGTGCCGCCTCCCTTTTCAGGGGAGGTTTTTAGGGGGATGGCGGGCCGATGGGGACATCGGCCTCTGTACCGGGCGTACCGCCCACCGACTGGCGCCGGGGCGGGCACGCCCCCTTTGCAGGGACGGCAGACGCCGCAGCCATGAATTTCCCTCATAACAGTGGAGCGGGTCCATGAAAAACCACAGTTTGTGCCGCCGCACTCCTGCGTGCCATAATCAGGGGGCGGGGATCTCCCCCAGCATTGCGGAAAAGGAGTGTCAGAAATGGATCGGCTGAAGGACAAGGTCATTGTGGTGACCGGCGCGGCCATGGGGCAGGGCGCCGAGGAGGTGCGCCTGTTTGCAGAGGAGGGCGCCAAGGTCATCGCCGGAGATGTGGCTGTGGAGGAACTGAAGCGGGTGGCGGAAGAGGTCAACGCGCGCCATCCGGACAGTGTGCTGCCGGTAAAGCTGGATGTATCCAGCGGAGAGGACTGGGACGCCCTGGTGGCGGCCGGCGCGGAGCGCTTCGGGAAGATCAACGGCCTGATGAACAACGCGGGGATCGGAACCAAGGGAGTGTTCTGGGAGGAGACCAGCTATGAGCTGTTCAAAAAGATCATGGATGTGAACCTGTGGGGACAGTTCCGGGGGATCCAGGCGGTGGTGCCCGAGATGCGCAAATGCGGCGGCGGCTCCATCGTATGCGTGTCCTCCCTGGCGGCCTTCGTGGGGGTGGGCTTCAACGCGTACAGCCCCTCCAAGGGCGGGGTGCGCGCCCTCAGCCGCACCGCCTCCGTCACCCTGGGGCCGGAGAATATCCGGGTGAACACCATCGTCCCCGGCACCATCGACACCCCCATGACGGCGGCCATGTTTGACAATGAAGAGATCGTGCGCCGCTGCATTGCGCAGAACTCCCTGCCCCGGCTGGGCGAGCCCCGGGACATCGCCTACGGCGCGGTATATCTGCTGTCCGACGAGGCGGGCTATGTCACCGGAACCGAGCTGGTCATCGACGGGGGCCAGCGCTTCAAGGGCTGAGAGACAAAAAGTACGGGCCGCCCCGCATGGGGTGGCCCGCCGCGCGTATCGGGACGGCCTGTCTCTGCCGTCACTTTTTGTTCTTTTGGTAGAGGATGTTCAGCCCCTTCAGCAGCAGGTCCTTCTCCACCCGGATCTCCCGGCGGCACAGAGGGATGACGAACTGGGCCATGCCGCCGGTGGCCACCACGGTGCAGGTGTGGCCCAGCTCCTCCTCCATGCGCTGGATCATGCCGTCGATCATGGCGGCGGTGCCGTACATGATCCCCGAGCGCATACAGTCCACCGTGTTCTTTCCGATGACCCGCCTGGGGCGGTCCAGACTGATGCCGGGCAGCTGGGCGGCCCGGGAGGTCAGCGCGTCCACCGAGATGCGCACACCGGGGATGATGACGCCCCCCAGGTAGGCATTGCCGGGGGCCACCACCTCCATGGTGGTGGCGGTGCCCAGATCCAGCAGAAGCAGGGGCGGGGAATACTCCGCCAGAGCGGCCACTGCGATGACGATGCGGTCGCTGCCCACCGAGGCGGGGTCGTCCATGCGGATGTTCAGCCCGGTCTTGATGCCGGGACCCACCACCATGGGCTGCTTCCCGATGACCTTGATCACCCCGGTGCGCACCGAGTTGAACACCGGCGGCACCACCGAGGAGATGATACAGTCCTCGATGTCGGCGACCTGGACGCCGAAGGCCTCCAGCATATTTTTGATCTCCACCCCGTACTGGTCGCTGGTACGCAGCCGGTCGGTGGCGATGCGGGCTTCAAAGAGGATACGGTCCTCCCGGATGCAGCCCAGGACAATGTTGGTGTTTCCAATGTCGATGGCGAGGAGCAAGGGTATCCCTCCCGGAGATCTGTATGTCTGTCCCGGCCGTCAGCCTGCAGGCGCAGGCCGGGGCCGCTGCAGGCGCAGCAGCGCCTTGCCGATGGCGGTGACCAGCACCGCGGCGGCGATAGCCTCAGGCACCCCATTGGCGGCCACAATGGCCATGACTCCGCCCAGCACCGCCTCCATGGCGATGTTTTTGGCCGCGGCGAATTCGGGGCTGAGGAGCACATAGATGCTGGTCATCACCAGGCCGGTGTTGGTCAGCGCCCCCGCCACGCCCACGATGGGCAGGGCGATGAAGTCGTTGACCTTCACCTTTTTCAGGGCGATCCACAGCCAGCCGGCCACCACTCCGATCAGAATGCGGCAGCCCAGGGCGATCCAGATCGTCTTCACCGCGCCGGCGGCGCTGGTGGCCAGAAAGGGGGAGAAGGCAAAGGACAAAAGTCCCGGGGCCGTGCTGTTGCTCCAGATGGAGCACAGGCCGAACACCCCTCCCAACACGCCCCCTGCCATGGGGCCCAGCAGCACCGCCCCGATGATGACCGGGATGTGCAGGGTGGAGGCCTTGATCAGGGGAAGGGGGATCAGGCCGATGCCGGTGACATTGAGGAAGATCTCGATGGCGACGAACAGCGCCAGCAGGACCAGCCACCTGGTGTCTCTCTTGCGGGTATTCATATTCAATTCCCTCCTGCTGCCGCTCCTCTCAGGGAGGATGCAGCGCATTTTCCCGGGGTTTCGCCCCGAGTTCGGTCTATTATAATGCCCCCGGCGCAAAATAGCAAGGGGAAGAACCTGGGACAGGGCCCTCCTGATGCGAAAATTTCTGATTTTTTTGACAGACGGGCCCGGGGCCGCTATAATGGGGGCACAAAACCGGGCGCGGCGCCCTCTGCATGACAGCGGTACGCGCCATCGAGAGGATGATGGACATGCTCAGCGGAAAAACGATCCTGCTGGGGGTCACCGGGGGCATCGCCGCCTATAAGGCGGCGGCGCTGGCCTCCGCCCTGGTGAAGCAGCACGCGGCGGTGGAGGTGGTGATGACCGAGCACGCCACAAAATTTATCGCCCCCCTCACCTTCGAGCAGCTTACCGGCCGGCGGACGATGGTGGACACCTTTGACCGCAATTTCTCCCATCAGGTGGAGCACATCGCCCTGGCCGAGCGCACCGACCTGGTGCTCATCGCCCCCGCCACCGCCAATGTGTGCGCCAAGCTGGCCCACGGGCTTGCGGACGACATGCTCACCACCACCGTGCTGGCCTGTACCTGCCCCAAGCTCATCGCCCCGGCCATGAACACCCACATGTATGAAAACCCGGTGACTCAGGACAACCTGGACCTGCTGCGGAAATACGGCTGGGAGGTCATCGCGCCCGCCAGCGGGCGCCTGGCCTGCGGCAGCGTGGGGGCGGGGAAGCTGCCCGAGCCTGAGCTGCTGCTGGAGCATATCCTCCGCGCCGCGGCGCTGCCCCACGACCTGGGGGGGCTGCGGGTGCTGGTCACCGCCGGCCCCACCCAGGAGGCCCTGGACCCGGTGCGCTACCTCACCAACCACTCCACCGGGAAGATGGGCTATGCCATCGCCCGGATGGCCATGATGCGGGGAGCCCGGGTCACCCTGATCTCCGGCCCCACCGCTCTCACGCCGCCCCCCTTCGTGGAGGTGGTGCCCGTGGTGTCCGCCCAGGACATGTTCGACGCGGTGGCCGCCCGGTGTGAACAGGCCGACCTCATCTTCAAGGCCGCCGCCGTGGCGGACTACACGCCGCTGACCCGCGCGGAGGACAAGGTCAAGAAACAGGACGGGGAGCTGTCCCTCCCCCTGAAGCGCACCGCCGACATCCTGGCCTATGTGGGGGAGCACCGCCGGCCGGGACAGGTGATCTGCGGCTTCTCCATGGAGACCCAAAACATGCTGGAGAACAGCCGCGCCAAGCTGGAGAAGAAGCGGGTGGACATGATCTGCGCCAACAATCTGAAGGTGGAGGGCGCCGGCTTCGGCACCGACACCAACATCCTCACCCTCATCACCGCCGCCGGCGCGGAGGAGCTGCCCCTGATGAGCAAGGAGGCCGCCGCCGGGGAGATCCTCACCCGGGCGCGGAAGCTGCTGGAGCGGAAAAGGACATGTTAAAAAAATAACGGCAAAAACGGCGCAAATCATGGATTTTTTTGTGTTTTTCACCCAAAAAACGCGGGATGAAACGCCGGAAATTCTCAAATACGGCACGGGGAAACCGTTGATTTTTCGCGGGTCGAATCTTATAATACTGTATGTGTATGGGTAATTCCCACAGGGAATTGGTAATCAAAAAATGGAGGCAAAACAGATCATGAGAGACATCTATGTAGTCAACTGCTGCCGCACCGCCGTCGGCTCCTTCGGCGGATCTCTGAAGGACACCCCCGCCCCCGAGCTGGGCGCCATCGTGGTGAAGGAGGCGCTCAAGCGCGCCGGCGTGAAGCCCGAGGCGGTGGACGAGGTGATGTTCGGCTGCTGCATCAGCGCCGCCGCCGGACAGAATGTGGCCCGTCAGGTTGGCGTGAAGGCCGGCCTGCCCTTCACCGTGCCCGCCTACTCCATCAATATGGTGTGCGGCTCCGGCCTGAAGTCCGTCATCGAGGGGGCCCGCGCCATCGGCAGCGGTGACGCCGAGATCGTGGTGGCCGGCGGTACCGAGAATATGTCCGCCGCCCCCTATGCCGTGCCCGCCGCCCGCTGGGGCGCCCGCATGTTCGACAACAAGCTGGTGGATACCATGGTGAAGGACGGCGTGTGGGACGCCTTCAACGACTATCACATGGGCACCACCGCGGAGAATATCTGCGACATCTGGGGCATCACCCGCAAGGATCTGGACGACTTCGCCCTGGCCTCCCAGACCAAGACCGCCGCCGCCCAGGCCGCCAACCGCTTCGCGGACGAGATCGTGCCCGTCACCGTGAAGAAGAAAAAGGAAGTCGTGGAGTTCAAGGTGGACGAGTTCCCCCGTCCCCAGACCTCTGCCGAGGGCCTGGCCAAGCTGCGCACTGCCTTCCCCGTCTCCAAGGACAACGCCTTCAAGGCCAATGGCGGCACGGTGGAGGATACCTTCGGTGCCAAGTGCTGCAAGGGCCCTCAGGAGGATGCCGGCACCCCCCGCGTCACCGCGGGCAACGCCTCCGGCGTGAATGACGGCGCCGCCGCCATCATCCTGGCCTCCAAGGAGGCCGTGGAGAAGTACGGCCTGAAGCCCATGGCCAAGCTGGTCAGCTGGGGCCAGGGCGGCGTGGATCCCAAGATCATGGGCACCGGCCCCATCCCCGCCACCCGTCAGGCGCTGGCTAAGGCCGGCATGACCGTGGACGACATGGACCTGATCGAGGCCAACGAGGCCTTTGCCGCCCAGTCCATCGCCGTGGCCCGGGAGCTGGGCTTTGACATGAGCAAGGTGAATGTGAACGGCGGCTCCATCTCCATCGGCCACCCCGTGGGCTGCTCCGGCGCCCGCATCATCGTTACCCTGCTCCACGAGATGCAGAAGCGGCCTGAGGCCAAGAAGGGCCTGGCCACTCTGTGCATCGGCGGCGGCATGGGCGTCGCGGCCATCTTCGAGAAGTGCTGATCTGCTTCCTCTGTATGTAAAAATCAAGAGGGCCCATTGGGCCCTCTTGATTTTTTGGCCCGCAGGCCGTATCATGGAAGAGTCTGCACAGCATGACTTTACACACAAACGGAGGAATCGCGATGGCAAAGATCATCTCACTGGAGCAGGCCGCACAGCTGGTCCCCGACGGCGCCACCGTCATGATCGGCGGATTCATGGGCTGCGGCAATCCCCACACCCTGGTGGACGCGCTGCTGGCGCGGGGGGTGAAGGACCTGACCATCATCGCCGCCGACGCGGGGAAGACGGGCTACGGCCTGGGCAGGCTGGTGGACGACCACCGGGCGAAGAAGCTCATCGTCTCCCATGTGGGGCTCAACCCCAATGTGGCCAAGCAGATGAACGAGGGGACACTGGAGGTCACCCTCATCCCCCAGGGCACCCTGGCCGAGTGCATCCATGCCGGGGGCGCCGGCCTGGGCGGGGTGCTCACCCCCACCGGCCTGGGGACCACCGTGGCGGAGGGGAAGCAGACCCTCACCATCCGGGGAAAGGAGTACCTGGTGGAGGAGGCCCTTCACGCCGAGATCGCGCTGATCTGCGGCTGTTGGGTGGACCGGCTGGGCAATGTGTGGTACAAGGGCTCCACCAAGAACTTCAACCAGCTCATGGCCATGGCCGCCGACCTGGTGATCTGCGAGGCGGACCACATCGTGGAGCCGGGCTCCATCAAGCCGGAGAATGTGGCCACCCCGGGCATCTTCGTGGACTATATCGTACAGGGAAGGGGGGAGCCCCAGTGATGGACCGCAACGAGACCAAGAGCTTCATCGCTACCCGGGCCGCCATGGAGCTGCGGGACGGCGATGTGGTGAACCTGGGCATCGGCATCCCCACCCGGGTGGCGGGGCATATCCCCGAGGGAGTGCATGTCACCCTCCACGCGGAGAACGGCATCGTGGGGGTGGGCCCCCGCCCCGTCCCCGCCGAGGAGCGCCCCTATTACACCGTGGACGCCGGCGGCGTGCCCGCCAAGGCAGTGAAGGGGGGCTGCTACATCGACAGCCTGACCTCCTTCGCCCTGGCCCGGGGGGGCCACCTGGACATCACCATCCTGGGCACCCTGGAGGTGGATGAGAAGGGCAGCATCGCCAACTGGATCATCCCCGGGGTGAAGGTGCCCGGCATGGGGGGCGCCATGGACCTGCTGGCGGGCGCCAAGCGGGTGATCATCGCCATGACCCACACTACCCACGGCGGCGGGATCAAGATCCGTAAGCGCTGCACCCTCCCCCTGACGGCGGTGGGGGTGGCCCAGCGGATTATCACCGAGATGGCGGTGATCGATGTCACCCCCAAGGGACTGGTGCTGGTGGAGCACAACCCGGAGTACACCGTGGAGCAGATCCAGGCGGTGACCGAGCCCAAACTCCACATCAGCCCCGACTTAAAGCCCATGGAGATGCCCTGGGTGGAGTCCACCGGCATCTGAGGAGACAGAACCATATGTGGCCCCTCCGCATACAGCGGAGGGGCCGCGTTCGTTTACCCCCCGGTGGTCAGGTGTTCCACCAGGATCTTCACCCCGATGGCGATGAGGACCAGGCCGCCCGCCAGCTCCGCCCACTGCTGGAACAGGGTGCCCAGCCGCCGGCCCGCCATACCGCCGATCACCGACAGGACGAAGGCCACCACCCCGATGACGGCGGCGGAGAGGAGGATGTTCACCGGCATGAAGGCCATGGACACCCCCACCGCCAGGGCGTCGATGCTGGTGGCCAGGGCCAGCAGGCACAGCCGCCGGGGGGACAGGTCGGGACATGCCTCGTCCTCCTCCCCCCGGTGCTTCAGGCTGCCGTACACCATCCGCCCGCCGATGAGAGCCAGCAGGCCGAAGGCGATGAAGTGGTCCACCGCCCGGATATACCCGCTGATCCCCGAGCCCAGGGCCCAGCCGATGAGGGGCATGAGGAACTGGAACGCCCCGAACCACGCCCCCATCTTCACGGCGTGGCGCAGGCGGAAGCCGGGCATGGCGATGCCGGTGGACACCGACACGGCGAAGGCGTCCAGGGCAAGGCTGACGGCGATGAGAAACACGGAGAGCATATGATCACCTATCCTCTGTCTGTTTGTATGCGGCGGACCGGGGAAATACGCCGGCGCGCCGGGAGGGGGCGGCCCGGAGGGACGAAAAAAACGAGACACCATGTATCGCGGGATACATGAGTCTCGTTGTTTCAGACAAGCCAGGCGGCGGGCCGCCAGGATGTTGACTTGCCACACGCCGGGGGCGTGCCACTACTCCCTCACGGATAAAACCGGCATTTATCTTACCATATCCCCCCGTGCCTGTCAAGACAGCGAACCGGGGGCGTTCCCCGGCTGCCCGTACAGGACAGCGAGAAGGGGGAGCCTCCCTCGGAAGCGGCCTGGGGCCGTCCGCCCAGCCGTGAATGATCTGGAATCCCGGCAGGAGGAGGCCCGGTCCCGGACGGGCCTGGCTCTGGGGGGGCGGGGGGTCAGTTGAACCGGTTCATGGCGGCGTCCATCCCCAGGGAGAGGACGCACTCCACCGCCTGAGCGGCGCGCCTGGCGGCCTCCTCCATGGTTTTCCAGTCCGCGCCCTGCAGCCTGGCCAGCACCCAGTCCGCCATGTCATAGTCGGGGTGGGGCTTCTCCCCCACCCCAACCCGCAGCCGGGGGAACTGGTCGGTGCCCAGGTGCTGGATGATGCTCTTCAGGCCATTGTGCCCCCCGGCGCTGCCCCCCTTGCGCAGGCGCAGCTTCCCCAGGGGGAGGGCGGTGTCGTCCGAGATCACCAGCACCCGCTCCGGCGGCACATGGTAGAAGTCCGCCGCGGGACGCACCGCCTCGCCGGACAGGTTCATGAAGGTCACCGGCTTCATCAGCAGGGCCTTCCGCCCCCCCACCCGGGCGGTATTGGTCAGCGCCCGGTGCTTCAGCTTCTGCACCGGGATGTCCAGCTCCTCCGCCAGGGTGTCCACCACCAGAAAGCCCACATTGTGGCGGGTGCGCTCATATTTTTCCCCGGGGTTGCCCAGGCCGACGATCAGCCAGTCCACCCCGCCGGAGCCTTTTCCGAACAGCATAGCATCACCAGTCCAAACAGAGTATGGAATGGGGCGGGCCAGCGACCCGCCCCATTGTCACCGCGCGGCTGCGCGGCTTACAGGAACAGCTTGGAGACGGAGGTCTCCTCGTAGATATGGGCGATGGCCTCGGCGAACATGTGGGCCACCGACAGGTACTTGATCTTGGGGCACAGGGTGCTGACATTGGGCTTGGGCTGGATGGTGTCCAGGAAGAGCACCTCGTCCAGGGCGGAGGCGTTGATCCGGTCAAAGGCGGAGCCGGAGAGCACCCCGTGGCTGGCGCAGGCGGTGACGCTGCGGGCGCCGTTGTTCACCAGCGCCTCGGCGGCGTGGCAGAGGGAGCCGGCGGTGTCCACCATGTCGTCCAGCAGGATGACATTCATGTCCTTGATGTCGCCGATGATGTTCATCACCTCGGAGGAGTTGGCCTTCTGCCGGCGCTTGTCCACGATGGCCATGGGCATCTCCAGCTTCTGGGCGAAGGCCCGGGCTCGGGCCACGCTGCCCACATCGGGGGAGACCACCATGGTCTGGTCGTGGCAGTCGGCGAACTTCTCCCGGAAGTAGTTGACGAACACCGGAGAGCCCAGCAGGTTGTCCACCGGGATGTCGAAGAAGCCCTGGATCTGGTTGGCATGGAGATCCATGGTCAGCACCCGGTCCGCCCCGGCCCGGGTGATCAGGTTGGCCACCAGCTTGGCGGAGATGGGGTCACGGGGCTTGGTCTTGCGGTCCTGACGGGCATAGCCGAAATAGGGCATCACCGCGGTGATGCGTCCGGCGGAGGCGCGCTTGAGCGCGTCGATCATGATGAGCATCTCCATCAGGTTGTCGTTGACGGGGGAGCTGGTGGACTGCACCACAAAGACATCGGAGCCGCGCACCGTCTCATAGATGGAGACGAAGTTCTCTCCATCGGAGAAGGCGCCGGTCTCGCAGTCGCCCAGGGCGGTGCCCAGGTCCCGGCAGATGTCCTCCGCCAGCTTGCGGTTGGAACTGCCCGCGAAGATCTTCAAATCCTTGCCGCGTGAAATCATGTTTGCAACATCCTTCCTCAGTCCGCCGGGGGCGATCCCGGCGGTTTTCTCTTTCCTCAGTCTCTGTCTCGTCTGTGGTCAGGGCTTGCGCTTGGTAAAGCGGCCGGCGGCCCGGCCGGGCTTGTTCACCTGACGGGCCCGGGCGATGGCCAGGGCGTCGCCGGGGACATCCTCGGTGATGGTGGAGCCGGCGGCGGTGTACGCCCCCTCCCCCAGGGTCACCGGGGCCACCAGATTGGTGTTGCAGCCGATGAAGGCGTAGTCCCCGATGGCGGTGCGGTGCTTGGCGGCGCCGTCGTAGTTCACGGTGACGGTGCCGCAGCCGAAGTTGACCCCCCGGCCCACATCGCTGTCCCCGATGTAGGTGAGGTGGGAGATCTTGGTCTCCGGCCCGATGACGGAGTTTTTCACCTCCACAAAGTCGCCCACCTTCACATGGGCGCCCACCTGGCAGTGGGGACGGATATAGGCAAAGGGTCCCACCTCCGCGCCCGCTCCCACGGTGCTGTCAAAGCATTGAGAGCTGTTGATGACGGCGCCGTCCTCCACCGTGCAGTTGACCAGCATGGTGTTGGGGCCGATCTCACAGCCCGCGCCCACCGTGGTGTTTCCCCGCAGGATGGTGCCGGGCAGCAGCAGGGTGCCCGCTCCCACGGTGACTGAGTCCTCCACATACACCGCGGAGGGGTCCAGCATCTCCACCCCCGCCTGGAGCAGGCGGCGGCGGTTTTTTTCCAGTGACTGCGGATCCATTCCGGGCAGCACTCCTTTCACAGCTCACATTATATCAACAACCCGCCGGTTTTGAAAGAGAAATTCGAGAAAAAACCGCACTTTGTGAAAAATTAAGCGGGAACAGCCCGCCCGCCGGAAAAAAAACAGGCCTCCCCGCGCAGGGCGGGGAGGCGGACAGACAGATCACGCCACAGGGGCCAGAGGGGTGGGCAGGTTGGCCCGCAGGCGGATGGGCCGGTAGATGCGGCACAGCTCCAGAGCGGCGCACAGGGTGTCCACAAAGTCCACCAGCGCCGCCTCCCGGCTGCGGGGGCGGAAGCGGGCCAGGGGCCACATGTGGGAGAGGATGATGTTCTCCTCCTTCTGGCTCAGCTCGGTGAGCTCCCGGGCGTTGCGCCAGGCGGCCACCGGGTGGTCGAAGCACTGCCAGCCGGGATGGGCGGACTTGTCCTTGGAGTTGTACAGGTACAGATCGTGGAGCAGACCGCCCCGGGCGGCAGCCCGGTAGTCCAGCTTCAAAAACCGGGCGGCGCGGAAGGAGAGGTAGGAGACAAACAGGCTGTGGTCATAACAGGTGACCTTTCCGTGGTGGTTCAGCCGGCTCATGGACTGTACCTGATCGCTGTCCAGCAGGTCGCCCACTACCTTGAGAAAACAGGGAAAATTGGCGGAATGACGCATAACAGGCAAAGGTCCTTTCTCTCAGAATGATATTATTTTGGATGGTCTCAGTATAGCGTTTTCCGAGGGAAAAGTCAGCAGGAAAATGACGGAAGACGAAAAATTTACAATTTCGACACAAAGATTGCGATTTGCGAAAAACGCAGCGGGACGGGAACCCAAAGGCCCCGCCCGCAAAAAATGCTCTTACCCCCTTGACAGCACGAGGTGTACTGTGTATATTAAGTGTATTAGTACAAACAATACACTCGGAAAGGAGTGAGCTCATGCTTCAACTGGACTATCGGGACGCCCGGCCCATCTACGAGCAGGTGAAGGACGGCCTGCGCCGCCTGGTGGTCACCGGCGCCATCCAGGAGCGGGAGCGGCTGCCGTCGGTGCGGCAGCTGGCGGCGTCCCTGGCCATCAACCCCAACACCATCCAGAAGGCCTACGAGGCCCTGGAGGCGGAGGGCTATGTCTACACCGTGCCCGGCCGCGGCACCTTCGCCACTGCCCAGACCGATGTGAGCCGGGAGCGCCGGGAGACCCTGCTGCAGCAGTTCGACGCGGTGGCGGCGGAGCTGGAGTTTCTGGGGGTGCCCGCCGACGAGCTGGCCCGGCGTGTGAGAAAGGAGAGAAAATAGGATGATCAAAGTCGAGCATCTGACCAAGAGCTTTGACAGCTTTTTTGCCCTGCACGACCTGAACATGACGGTGCCCAAAGGGGCGGTATACGGCCTGGTGGGCCCCAACGGGGCGGGCAAATCCACCCTGATCCGCCATGTCACCGGGGCCTATCGCCCCGACAGCGGCACGCTGCTGGTGGACGGACAGCCGGTGTATGAAAACCCGGCGGTGAAGGCCCGCATCGCCAACATCCCGGACGACTTTTACTACTTCCAGTCGGCCACCACCCGGGATATGATGCATTTCTACCGGGGGATGTACCCGAAGTTCGACATGGAGCGGTACGAAAAGCTGAAGGAGGCCTTCGCCTCTGTGGACGAGAAGCGGCCTATCCGCCGCCTGTCCAAGGGGATGCAGAAGCAGGCGGCCTTCTGGCTGGCCCTGTGCTGCGGGGCGGACCTGCTGGTGCTGGACGAGCCGGTGGACGGCCTGGACCCGGTGATGCGCCGGCAGGTGTGGTCCCTGCTGCTGGGGGATGTGGCTGAGCGGGGGACCACCGTGCTGGTCTCCTCCCACAACCTGCGGGAGCTGGAGGATGTGTGCGACCATGTGGGCATCCTCAGCCGGGGCCGGCTGCTGCTGGAGCGCTCCCTCACCGAGCTGCAGGGGAATGTGGTGAAGATGCAGGTGGTCTTCCAGGACCGGGAGATCCCCCAGCTGCCCGACGACCTGAAGGTGCTCCACAGCGCCTGCGTGGGGCGCATCCACACCCTTATCGTCCGCGGGACCCCGGACGAGGTGACCAACCGTCTGGCGGTATATAACCCCATCCTGATGGACGCCATCCCTCTGACGCTGGAGGAGATCTTTATCTATGAACTGGGAGGTGAGGACTATGCGGTCAAAGACATCGTTCTTTAACCCCACCCTGTTTGGAAAGAATGTCACCCGCTTCTGGCCCCTGTGGGTGCTGTACACCGTGATTTGGGTCATCGTCCTGCCTCTGCCCGCCCTGAACGAGCTGCGCACCGGCGGCTGGCGCTATATGGACGGATTCGACTTCCACTGGGGCCTGCTGGACTCCGTCCAGGGCCTGGGGATCCCCCTGGCGGCGGTGTTCGGGGTGCTGGCGGCCATGGCGCTGTTCAGCTATCTGTACCAGAGCCGCTCCGCCTGCATGATCCACTCCCTGCCCATCCGGCGGGAGGGGCTGTTCCTCACCAACTATATCTCGGGGCTGCTGTTCTTCGCGGTGCCAAACACCGTGGTGGCCCTGCTCCTGCTGCTGGTGGAGCTGGCGGCGGGGGATGTGTCCCTGTGGGCGCTGGGGTGCTGGTGGCTGCTGATGAACGGCGCGTGCCTGTTCTTCTTCTCCTTCGCCGTGCTGTGCGCCCAGTTCACCGGGCACCTCCTGGCCCTGCCGGCGCTGTATGTCATCTTCAACGGCCTGGTGGCCGGGCTGACGCTGGTGCTCAACTGGCTGCTGGCCTCCCGGCTGTACGGCTTCGACGGTTTTGTGGAGGACACCCTGGTCAACCTCCTCACCCCCGTATGGGGACTGGCGGATGCCGCCAACTGGTACCTCGAGGACGGCGCCCTGGTGATGAGCGGCCCCCTGGTCTACGGCGTGTACGCCGCGGTGGGGGTGGTGATGGCCGCCCTGGCCCTGGCCCTCTACCTGCGCCGGCAGGTGGAGACCGCGGGGGATGTCATCGCGGTGCCCTGGCTGCGCCCGGTGTTCAAGTATGGGGTGGCCCTGTGCGCCGGACTGACCCTGGGGGTGGCCACGGTGGCCATCGTGGGGCTGACCGGGTCGGTGCTGCTGTGGCTGTTCGTGGTGCTGTGGGGCGCGGCGGGCTATTTCGTGGCGGAGATGCTGCTGAAGAAGTCCTTCCGGGTGCTGCGCGGCTGGAAGGGCGCCTGCGCAGTGGTGCTGGTGATGCTGGTGCTGTGCGCCGGGGTGGAGCTGGACGCCTTCGGCTATGAGGCCCGGGTGCCCGCGGCGGACCAGGCGGCGTCGGTCACCGTCCGGGGGATCGACAGCGAGCCCTATGACGACGGCAGCTATCTGAATGTGGAGCTCACCGACCCGGAGGACATCGCCCTGGTCACCGCCCTGCACCAGGCGGTGGTGGACCAGCACAAGGGCACGGGGGCCTACGCCGGGGAGGCGGCGCAGGCCGGCGTCTGGTATGGCAAGACCCTCTATGTGGAGTATCAGATGAAGGACGGCTCCTTTATGGAGCGGCGGTACAACACCCAGGTAAGCCTCACCGAGCTGGATGCCCCCGGCACCGTCACCTACGCCGCCGCCGCCCTGCTGGCCGACCCTGATGTGGTGTGGGCGGCTTACGAACTGGACCGGTATGAGAGCTACACCGCCCAGACCGCGGAGATGAGCAGCTGGGACCGGGAGACCGGCGGGAACTATATGACCAACATCACCGCCGACCCCGACCAGGCCCAGCTTTTGTGGGAGGCGGTGCTCCAGGACTTCCGGGAGGGGAACCTGGGCGCGCGGTACCTCTTCGACACCCAGCAGCGGCGGGAGAACTGCTACTTCAACGACCTGTCCCTCTATCTCACCAAGGTGGAGCTGGACGAGAACGGGGAGCGCACCACGGTGGACAGCAGTTTCACCGTCACCCTCACCCCCCAGGCCAGCCACACCCTCGCCGCCCTGGAGGAGCTGGGCGTGCTGGACCGGATGGAGCTGACCCCCTACGGCGATGTGGTGGACACACCCTCAGCGGAGTGGGACCAGGTGCAGCTTGGCGGCGCTTATGAGACGGAGGACCTCCCCGCCGGGGAGGCCGAGCTCCTCTCCTGAAGATGGCCTGAGACAGGACAGATGCCCGCCGCCCCCGGAATCCCCGGGGACGGCGGGCATCTCCGTACAGAGGAAAAAGGAGGGACTTGTGATGAGACGACATCTGATCTGGCCGCTGCTGCTGGGCCTGCTCCTGTCCGCGGGCTGCGCGCCGGGACAGGAGGAGCCCGTCCTGCCTCTGACGGTGGAGGGATGACCGATGGAGATCCTGACCTGGACCCTGGAGTATGTGGGGCAGATGCTGCCCTGCATGGCGGCTGCTGCGGCGGTGTGGGCGCTCTCCCGCCCCGTCCGGCGCCGCCGTCTGGCCCGCCGGGGGCTGGTGAGCCCGCCGGTCCGGGAGGGGGCGCTGCTGGCCTTCTGGGTCTTCGCGGCGGGGCTGGCCGCCCTCACCCTGTTCCCCCATGACTTCTGGCCGGGCGGGCTGGCGGCCGCGCTCCGGGGGGAGGCGGCCCTCCCCGCCTGGGGGGAGCTGCAGGAGCGGCTGACCTGGCTGCCCCGGAACCTGGTGCCCTTCCATGAGATCCGCCGGGCCACCGGCTCGCCCTGGACGCTGTTCCTGCTGCTGGGGAACATCGCCATGTTCGTACCCATCGGCTTCGGCGCCGCCGGGCTGTGGCGGGAGCACAGCTTTGTCCGGGCCCTGGCGGCGGGGCTGGGGGGCTCCTGTGCCGTGGAGACGGTTCAGTTCTTCATCGGCCGGAGCACCGACATCGACGATGTGATCCTCAACACCGCCGGTGCGCTGCTGGGCTGGGGGCTGTACCGCCTGCTGGCCCGCCTGCGGCCGGGGTGGGCGGCGGCGCTCAGTCCGGCGTGAGGGGGGCTCAGACTCCGGTTTCCATTTTCCCGCTGTTTCCCCCGGGCAGGTCCTGGAAACGCCTGCACAGGGGCGGAGGACAGGGTGAATAGACCTCAGAACAGATGGGGAGAATAGGGAAAAACGGAAACAGGAGGTCACAAGCCATGAAAGTTTCTCAGCTGATGAGCACCAGCGTGGTCACCATCGCCCCGGAGGAGAGCGCCGCGCTGGCGGCCCGGCTGCTCAGCCGCCACAATGTGGGCAGTCTGCCGGTGTGCGGGGGGGACGGCCGCCTGCGGGGGATGGTCACCGACCGGGACATCGTGCTGCGCTGTGTGGCGCCGGAAGAGGACCCCGCCCAGACGCCGGTGCGGGACATCATGACCCGCAACTGCACCACCGCAGACCCGGAGGACGACGCCCAGGATGCCGCCCGGCTCATGGCCCAGGCCCAGGTGCGCCGACTGCCGGTGACCAACCGGGAGGGGAAGCTGGTGGGGGTGGTCACCCTGGCGGACCTGGCCCGCTCCGGCCGGCTGGAGGCGGAGCTGTCTCAGGCGCTGGCGGAGATCTCGGACAACATCCGCCGCCCCGCGCCCCACGGAAAGCCGGTCCAGCCCCGGCTGCGGGCGGGAGAGGACACCTCCCGGCGGTGATTCACAATATATTTACAGAATGGTTACAAAAACACGAGAGGGGCATGATGTGGAGGTAAAAGGCCCGGAAATCTCCTGAAAACCACAAAATATGGCCCTGAAAGCCCCCTGGAGCCCGGCTCAGACCGGGATTCAGGGGGCTTGACGGCGGTGGAGAAATTGTGTATAGTTGCATTTGTAACTATTGTGTAACCTTTTGTAATCATTCTCCGCCGCCGGGGCTGGCCGCAGGCCGGCGGTGGGTTTTTATGGGCGGGCGGAAGGCCCGATTAGGAGGCATACCGTGAAGATCAAGCAGACGCTGCTGGCCCGGCTGGAACAGGTGCTCCAGTCGGTGTCCCAGCTGTTTCAGCGGGTGGCGGACACGCTGGGAGAGCAGTACCGCCGGGTGGCGGACAAGCTGAAGATACTGGCCAGGGGGCACCTCCCCTTCCTGTATCAGAGCACCGACGCGCCGGAGATCCGGAACAATGCCCACCGGCGCATCCGGCGGGTGCGCACCATGATAAAGGTGATAGACATCCAGCATCCCCTGGCAGGTGCACTGATCTATTGGGCGGCGGCCCTGGCGATCGGGGTGCCCATGCTGATCTTCACCGTCTACTCCACCAGCTATATGGTGGAGGTGAACGGCCAGGTGGCCGGCGTGGTGGAGGACAAGGAGGACTTCACCCGCCTGGTGAGCGAGGTGGAGCGCACCGCGGCCCAGATTCTCGAGGAGGAGGACTACCGGTTTGAGGGGGAGATCACCTATACCCGGGCGCTGAGCCAGCCGGAGGATTTCACCAGCCGCCAGGAGATCAAGAACTTCCTCATGGGACAGATCGGCGAGGTGATGATGCGCTATCTGCTGACGGTGGAGGGCGAAGTGGTGGGCGTGGCCCAGAGCCAGGAGGAGCTGGAGGCCCTGCTGGACGAGGTGACGGCCCCCTATGTCACAGAGAACACCGTGTCCGCGGAGTTTGTCCAGAATGTGGAGATCACCTATGACTATGTCCCGGTGGATGTGGAGCAGGATCTGGAGGTCACCCGGCAGACCCTGCTGTCCGACAGCGAGGGGGAATCCACCTATACCGTGGTCTCCGGCGATACATACAGCGGCATCGCCTACGCCCACAACATGTCCCTCAGCGAACTGCTCTCCCTGAACCCCCAGGCCAGCGTGGACTCCCTGATGCCGGGAGATGTCCTGGTGGTGAAGAAGGCCATCCCCTTCCTGTCGGTGCAGACCACCGAGGAGGTGACCTACACCGAGGCCATCGAGTGCCCGGTGGAGGAGGTGGAGGACGACACCATGTATGAGGGGACCAGCAAGGTGCTGGTCCAGGGAGAAGAGGGCGAGAGCCTGGTCACCGCCAGCGTGGTCTATGTCAACGGCGAGGAGCAGAGCCGTACGGTGGTCAGTCAGGAGACCCTGCGGGAGCCCACCGTGACCACCATGGCGGTGGGCACCAAGGAGCGCCCCCGCACCATGCCCACCGGCAGCTATATCTGGCCGGTGAGCGGCCGGATCAACTCCTACTTCGGCTACCGCAGCATCTTCGGCGGGCGCAGCTATCACTCCGGCCTGGATATCGACGGCTATACCGGCCAGCCCATCGTGGCCTCCGACGGAGGCAAGGTGACCTTCTCCGGGTGGAAGAGCGGCTATGGCTATGTGATCATCATCAGCCACGGCTCCGGGGTGGAGACCTACTACGCCCACTGCTCCCAGCTGCTGGTGTCGGCGGGGACAGAGGTGTACAAGGGGCAGACCATCGCCCTGGTGGGCTCCACCGGCCGTTCCACCGGCCCCCACTGCCACTTTGAGATCCGCATCAACGGCACCGCCGTGAACCCCCTGTCCTATCTGCCGTAACGGAAAAGTCAACCAGGCCCGCTGCCTTACGCAGCGGGCCTGGTTTTTTGCTCACATGCGCTGCTTTTTCAGCAGGCGGATGTCGTCCCCATAGAAGTGGAGAATGTGGTACTCCCCCTCCAGGCGGGAGGCGATCTGGGGGGTGTAGCGCAGGCGGATGTCCTCGGTGGTCAGGTTGGTGGAGATCACCGTGCGCCGCCCGGCGGAGAGCCGGCCGTTGATGAGCTGATAGAGGGCGGACTGGACGAAGGGGGTGGTCATCTCGCTGCCCAGGTCGTCCAGAATCAGCAGGTCGCAGGCCAGGTACCGGTGGGTCTCGTCCCGGGCGTCCCGGCTGGCCTCCGGGTCCCGGGAGAACTTCTGTGCCTCGAACCGGGCGAACACCCGCCCGGCGGTGTCGTACACCACCGAGTGGCCGTTCTCCGCCACCACCCGGGCGATGCAGGCGGACAGGAAGGTCTTTCCCAGGCCGGTGCCCCCGCTGAGCAGCAGGTTGTCGAAGTAGAATCGGCCGAATTTCTGGGCATAATTCAGGCAGACCTCGTACACCAGCTCCATATTCTCCCGGGGGGAGGCCCCCATCACCGGGTGGGGCTGGGTGCTGTAATAGTCCAGGGAGAAGTTGTCGAAGCACTGGTCCCCCAGATCCAGCAGGCTGGACAGGGCGGCGATCTGCTCCTGGGCGCACAGCGCCTTCAGGCACTCGCACATCCGGCTGCCCTTCCAGCCGGTGTCCCCGCATTTGGGGCAGGCGGGGCGGTCGTCCAGGGCGTCGGAGGGATAACCCGCCTGGAGCAGGAGCTCCTCCCGCTCCCGCTGCAGGTCCAGGTTCCGCGCCTGCACCGCCTGGATGGGGGGCACCGGGTCGCTGCCGTTTTTCAGAGAGGCGCTGATGATATCCACGATGGTGTGCCGCAGCTCCCGGTCGATCTCCGCCACCCGGGGGCAGCGCCGGTACACCTGCTCCCGCAGCGCCTCCTGTTCCCGGCGGCGGCGGGTGCGCTGCTCCTCCAGCCGGGCGGTGGCCCGGCGGAGCACTTCGCTGTCATAGGCCATGGGTCAGCCCTCCCCTTCTTTTTTCAGCTTCTGCATCATCCGGCGGGCCCGCTCCATGTCCTGGTGCACCTGACTGGCGGGGGCCTGGTGCAGCGCGCCGGGCGCGGTGGCGGCGGGGCGGGGCGTCCGGCGGGGGTAGTCGGAGTCCGCCGCAGTCACCGCCGCGGCGGTGTGCAGCCCCTTCTCGTGCCAGCGGCGGAGGATGCCGTTCATATAGCTCCAGTCCATGGAGCCCTTCTTCATCACCGTCTTCTCATAGGCCAGGGAGAGCGCGTCGTCCGCAAAGCCCTGCCCGATCCACTGGGAGAGCCACTTCCGCTCCCGCTCCACCGGGGCGCGGCCCACGATGCCCACCAGGGGCAGCACCGCCCGTTCCCGGCTGCGCAGGGCGGAGAGCTGCTTCAAGTGGGCCTCCGCCGCCTCGGCGGTGGTGATCCCCTGCCGGTGCCAGCGGAAGGCCTCCTGCCGGATCTGGGTCATCCGGGGCAGGCGGTCCGTCCCGTATTTCCGGCGGAACTCCTGGATGCACCAGGTGGTGAGCAGCAGGATCACCTCCGCGGGCAGGTCCAGATAGTCATACAGAGTGTACAGGGTGCGCAGGTCCGCGGTGGACAGCAGCTTTCCCAGCCGCCGCTCCATCTCCCCCGCCAGCCCGGCGAACACCGGATCGCACTCCAGCTCCCGGGTCAGGTCGGCGGTGGAGTAGTCGGGGGGCGCCTCGGGCTCCGGCGGGGTGGCGGGGGGCGCCGGTTCCTGTTCCGGCTGGGCCAGCCCCAGGCGCAGCAGCTGCTGGAAGGCGGCGCTCCGCCGCCCCTGGTCCCAGCCCAGGGGGGCGGCCTGGGCCCCCCGGAGCAGGTGGAGGTAGAGCAGGGCGGCGTCCCCGTCCCCCAGGCGGAGCAGGCGGTCTGCCGCCTCCCCCGTCATGGACAGGATGCCCCCGGGCAGTACCGCGTCCATGGTCTCTCCCTCCCCTCCCCCGCCGCCGGCGGGCGCACTGTCGTTCCGGGGCGGAACAGCGGCCCCGGCGTCGTAAACAGTATTATACCGCCTCCCGGGCCGGGCCGCAACCCCCCGACCGGGAGGGCGCCGGGGGGAAATTATCATTCTACACCCCGGAGGGGGAAAGAAATTGCAGAATTCACGATATTTTCATTTCTTTTTCGCCGGGGGTCATGTATAATATTACCCATAGAAAATGGGCCGGTGCGCCCAAATTACCGGAGGAGGGAGAAGCCGCTATGAAGAACCGGATCACCGTCACCATCGCCGACCACGAGTACACCCTTGTGGCTGAGGAGGATGAGAGCTACATCCGCAGGGTGGCCCAGTTCGTGGACCAGCAGATCGAGCAGGTGCAGGCGGGCAGCCGGCTGTCCCTGGCGGACAGCGCCATCCTGGCCTGCGCCAACATCGCCGACCTCTACTACAAGGAGCAGAGCGCCGGGGAGAATCTGCGCCGTCAGGTGAAGGAGGGCGTGGAGGAGGCCACCAAGCTGAAGCTGGAGCTGTCCGAGGCCAAGCGGGAGATCTTCAAGCTGCAGCAGAACCGCAAATGACGCCAGGCCCGGCCGCCCCGCCGGAGCGGCCGGGCCCGGACGAGGCTGATCACCGGGAGGGAAACCATGCTGGAGCTGCTCGCCCCCGCCGGCTCGCCTGAGGCGGTCACCGCCGCCGTTCAGGCCGGAGCCGACGCGGTCTATCTGGGATATGGTTCGTTCAATGCCCGCCGCAATGCAAAGAACTTCTCCGAGGAGGAGTTTGCGGCGGCGGTTTCTTACTGCCATCTCCGGGGGGCGAAGGTGTACCTCACCCTGAACACCCTGGTCACCGACCGGGAGCTGCCCCAGGCGGCCCAGCTGGCCCGCCGGGCCAGCGAGCTGGGGGCGGACGCGGTGCTGGTGCAGGACCTGGGGGTGGCCCGGATGCTGCGCCAGACAGTGCCCGACCTGCCCCTCCACGCCTCCACCCAGATGACCCTTCACAGCCTGGACGGGGTGAAGGCGGCGGCGGACCTGGGGATGACCCGGGTGGTGCTGGCCCGGGAGCTGGGACGGGAGGAGATCGCATATATCTGCCGCAGCTCCCCCATCGAGATCGAGATGTTCGTCCACGGGGCGCTGTGCATGTGCTACTCGGGGCAGTGCTTCTTCTCCTCGGTGGTGGGGGGACGCAGCGGGAACAGGGGGCTGTGTGCCCAGCCCTGCCGGCTGAAGTACGGCTGGGACGGCCGGGCGAGGGAGTACCCCCTGTCCCTGAAGGACCTGTCCCTGGCGGGCCACCTGCGGGAGCTGGAGGAGATGGGGGTGGCCTGCGCCAAGATCGAGGGGCGGATGAAGCGTCCGGAGTATGTGGCGGTGGTCACCGCCATCTATGCCAGGGCCATCCGGGAGGGCCGGGACCCCACGGCGGAGGAGCTGGAGCAGCTGCGCCTGGCCTTCTCCCGGCAGGGGTTCACCGATGGGTATTTCACCGACCGGACAGGGCCGGAGATGTTCGGGGTCCGGGAAAAAGAGGAGGAGCCCCGGGAGCTGTTCCAGCGGGCCAGAGAGCTGTACCTGAAGGAGGAGCCCCGCCGGGCCCCGGTGAAGCTGTACGCCATGGTCCGCCGGGGGGAGCCGGCCCAGGTGGCGGCGGAGGATGCGGAGGGCCGGGTGGCCGCCGTGTCCGGCCCGGTCCCGGAGGAGGCGGAGCATGTGGCCCTCACCCGGGAGAAGGTGGAGGGGCAGATCTCCCGCACCGGGGGTACCCCCTTCTCCTGCGAGAGCGCCCGGGCCTATGTGGAGGAGGGGCTCTCCCTTCCCCTGTCTGCCCTCAACGCCCTGCGGCGGCAGGCCCTGCAGGAGCTGGCGGACCGGCGCTTGGAGCTGCCCCGCCGCCGGCAGGAGGAGTTCCATCCCGGGGTGCGCTATGAGAACCGGCGGCAGCCCCCCGTCCTCACCGTCTCGGTGCGGCTGGCGGAGCAGGTCACCCGGGAGCTGTGCGCCCTGAAGCCCGCCCTGCTCTATCTCCCGGCGGAGGAGGGGGCGGCCCATCCGGAGAAGGTGGAGCTGGCCCTCTCCATGGGGGTGCCGGTGGCGGCGGCGCTGCCCCGGGTGATGTTCGGCCGGGAGCGGGATACGGTGCTGGACCAGCTGCTGCGCCTGCGGGAGCTGGGAGTGACCGAGGCCCTGGCGGGAGGCTGGGGGATGCTCCCCCTGGCCCGGGAGCTGGGATTCACCCTCCGGGGGGACTACGGCCTGGGGGTGTACAACAGCCAGACCTTGAAGGATCTCAAGCGGCTGGGCTTCGCCTCCGCCACCGCCTCCTTCGAGCTGAAGCTGGCCCAGATCCGGGATATCTCCAAGTCGGTGGACATAGAGATGCTGGTGTACGGCCGCCTGCCCCTGATGCTCACACAGAACTGCCTGATCCGCACCCACACCGGCCGGTGTACCTGTGAGAACAACAACCGCCTCACCGACCGGAAGGGGGAGCAGTTCCCCGTGGTGAAGGCGTTCGGCTGCCGCAGTGAGATCCTCAACAGCAAGAAGCTCTTCCTGGCGGACAAGGCCGCCGAGTGGAAAAAGATCGGCCTGTGGGCCGGTCGGCTGATGTTCACCACCGAGAACGCCCGGGAGTGCGTCCAGGTGCTGGAGCGCTATCTGGGCCGGGGTACTTACGAGCCCAATGACTATACCAGAGGGCTGTACTACAGAGATGTGGAATGAACTGTCAAGAGACAGGGGTCAAGGGGGACGCCGGCGCGGCCCGCTGACCGTGTTCAGCGAGAGGTGATTTTTTGGAACTGAAGATCAAAGCGGTGTCGGAGAAGATCGGGCGGGAGATCCCGGCGCCCTTCTACGCCAGCGCGGGGGCGGCGGCCATGGACCTGCACGCCTGCCTGGATGAAGCAGTGACCCTCCCCGCCGGAGGGCGGACGGTGGTGCCCACCGGCATCGCCATCGCGCTGCCCTCGGCGGAGTATGTGGCCCTGGTGCTGGCCCGCAGCGGGCTGGGCATCAAGCATGGGGTGGTCCCCTCCAACTGCGTGGGGGTCATCGACAGCGATTACCGCGGTGAAATCATGGTCGGGCTGTATAACTCCGGGGAATCGGACTACACCGTCCAGCCCGGCGACCGCATTGCCCAGCTGATGGTGGTGCCGGTGGTGCAGGCAAAGGTGACCCTGGCGGATGAGCTGGACGAGACCGACCGGGGCGCCGGCGGCTTTGGGTCCACCGGGAGATAACAGAAGAGACAGGGAAAGAGAGGGACAGACCATGTTCGGACTGTTTAAGAAGAAAGAGTCGGAGCCGGAGCGGGAGAAGAAGCCTGCCGGCGCGGCCCAGGACCCTGCGGTGCGGGAGTTTGCCCTGCAGTTCTCCCCCGAGGAGATGGAGATCCTGGCGGTCACCGGCCCCCGGGGACTGGCGGGGCAGCGTCTGCCCGGCAGTGAGCTGTGGACCGCCGGCCTGGAGGTCACCGCCTGGATGGAGGAGGACGGCCCCGTCCACCGGGAGGAGGCGGAGCTGGCGGTGCTGGGGGACGACCGGCTGCTGGACTACTTCCGCCGCCGGGTGCCCCGGAACTTCATCGTCTCGGTGCGGGTGCGCCGGGACAACACTGGCGCGCCCCGCTTCCTCATGGTGAACCTGCCCGAGCCCGCCTTCGACCCCGAGCTGAAGGCCATCGCGGAGGAGCAGAAGAAGCCGGTTACCTTCCAGGCGGAGGGGCTGGGGGAGTTTGCGCTGAACCGGTCCCTGGGGTGGTTTGAGGCGGAGGTGGACTGGCTGGGAAAGCCGGTGCGCCTGGAGTTCGACCAGGACCAGGAGCGGGAACCCTGTCTGGACCACCTGCGGACGCTGATGGCGGAACAGGAGAGCTGGGACCAGCGGGTACGGGCGCTCGCCGCAGACCGGCTGCTGCTCCGCTCCGCAGACTGGGACGCCGGGGCGGAGGAGCCGGCGCAGCCGGTGACCCGGGAGGGCTTCCTGGCCCGGCTGGAGCTGGACGCGGTCCAGGTGGCCGCCGACGGCGCGCTCACCTTCTGGTTTGGCGACGGCGAGATGCTCTGGCCTCACGCCGTCCGGGTCACCGGCCACATGGAGACGGGGCCTGAGGACGCGGGAACAGAGGAAGCGTGAGGGGAGGCGCGTGAAGCCCTCCGCACGCAGAAAGAAGAGGTGGTATTGCCATGAAGATCATACTGGCCTCTCAGTCTCCCCGGCGGCGGGAGCTGCTGGAGCGGATGGGGCTCTCCGGCTTTGAAATCCGCCCGGCCCGGGGGGAGGAGCGGATGGACGCCGGCCTGACCCCGGCGGAGCTGGTGGAGGCCCTGTCCCGCCAGAAGGCGGCGGAGATCGCCGAAACAGCCGGGGCGGAGGATGTGATCATCGCCGCGGACACGGTGGTTGCCATCGACGGTCTGGTGCTGGGCAAGCCCCATGACCGGGCGGAGGCGGCGGAGATGCTGTCCCGCCTGTCCAACCGGGTGCACCAGGTGTTCTCCGGCCTGACGGTGCGTCAGGGCCAGCGGTCGGTCACCGTCCACGAGTGTACCCAGGTGCGCTTCCGCAAGCTCTCCCGCCGGGAGATCGAGGGATATCTGGATACCGGCGAGCCCATGGACAAGGCGGGGGCCTACGGGATCCAGGGCTATGGAGCCATGCTGGTGGAGAGCATCGCCGGCGACTTCTACAATGTGATGGGACTGCCGGTGTGCCGTCTGGGCCAGCTGCTGCGGGAGTTCGGGGTGGAACTGCTCCGGCCGGCGGGAGGGCAGGCGCGGTGAAAGACTTTTTCCGACAGAACGGGGTGCTGATCCTGGTGGCGGCGGCGCTGCTGGCCGCCATCCTGGGAGTGGTGTCCCTGCTGCTGGGCGGGAATGCCGACCCGCTGTCCAACGCGGTGCGGGTGGTGGTCACCCCGGTGCGCAACGGGATCAACCAGGTGGTGGGCTGGACGGAGGATGTCCGCAGCTATCTCACCGAGCATGACCAGCTGAAAGAGGAGGTGGCCCGCCTGGAGGAGGAGAACGCCCAGCTGCGGGAGCAGGCCAGGGAGGGCCAGGACGCCCTGGAGGAGAACGAGCGGCTGCGGGAGCTGCTGGAGCTGCGGGAAAAGCGGCGGGATTTTGCCTTTGAGTCCGCCACCGTCACCGCCATGACCTCCTCCAACTGGGAGTCCACTCTCACCATCAGCAAGGGCTCCGACTTCGGCGTGGCGCTGAACGACTGCGTCGTCACCGAGACCGGCGCCCTGGTGGGCGTGGTGTCGGAGGTGGGGACCAACTGGGCCACCGTGTCCACCATTGTGGACACCAGCATCGAGATCGGCGGCGTGGTGGCCCGGACGGACAGCGCCGGCATCATCGAGGGGGACTTCGAACTGATGGGCCGGGGCCGGGTACGGCTGTCCTATCTCCCCGAGGCCACCCAGCTCATCGCCGGGGACGAGGTGCTCACCTCCGGCCGGGGCGGCGTGTACCCATCAGGGCTGGTGGTGGGCCATGTGGAGGAGATCCACATGGACGAGTCCGGCCTGACCCGGTACGCCGAGGTGACCCCGGAGGCAGACCTGGAGCATCTGGTGCAGGTGTTCGTTATCACGGATTTTGACATTGTGGAGTGACCGCCCGGGCCGCGGGCGGCAAACGGAAAGGGGGCCGGGCGCCGGTGACCACACAGGATCAGGTCAAGAAATGGATCGTCTATGCCCTGGCGCTGCTGCCCCTGTGCCTGCTGGACCAGTATATCCTGGGGCGGATCTTCCTCCAGCTGCCCGCCCCCCTGCTCTATCCCCTTGCCGTCGCCGCGGTGGGCCTGTGGGAGGGGCCCTTCGCCGGGTCCCTGTACGGGCTGGGCACCGGGGCGGTCTGGTGGCTGGGGGGAGAGAGCTCTCTGGTGATCCTGCTTTTGTGTCTGGCGGGGCTGGCCGCCGGTGTGGCGGCCAACAACGGACTGCGCCCCAACTTTTTCGGTTATCTGCTCCTATGTCTGGCCCTGCTGCTGGCGGGGGACGCGGTGCGCTGCGCGGTGTGGATGGCCATAGGCGCGGCAGGCCCCGGGGCGCTGCTGCCTGTGATGGGAGGGGAAGTTCTGTGCTCCCTGCTCTTCGCTGTGCCGGTTTATCTGCTCTATCGTGTGGTCTGGCGCCGGGTGGGGGGCACCCGCCTGGCCTGAGATCAGTCCCTGGAAAGGAGGCCCATCTTGGAACGAAAACAGCTCTTGCTTCGCATCGGCGCCCTGGTGCTGGTGCTGGCCGCCATGCTCACCGCCTACGGCGGGGTGCTCTACGACCTGCAGATCGTCAAGGGGGAGGACTATGCCCAGCAGTCGGTGCGCAAGATCGCCTACCCCGAGACGGTGACCGCCTCCCGGGGGGAGATCCTGGACAGCTATGGCCGGGTGCTGGTGTCCAACCGCACCAGCTATCAGGTACAGCTGGACACCGCCCAGATGGGACAGGAGCGCAACGACATTCTGCTGGGGCTGCTGGAGGTGTGCCGGGAGGAGGATGTGGCGTGGACCGACACCCTGGGGCAGAGCCTCTCCGCCCAGGCGCCCGTCTCCTACCTCCGCAACGACCCCTTCCACAGCACCGACAGTGAGACCGGCGAGACCTCCCTCACCTGGCTGGGCCGGGTGGCGGAGGAGAACGGCTGGCTGGAGGAGGACGGCGGCATCCCCACCGCGGCGGCGCTGCTGGAGCGGATGCGGGAGACCTATGGCCTGGACGAGAGCCTCACCGACCAGGAGGCCCGGGACCTGGCGGGTGTGCTGTACGAGCTGGAGCTGCGCAGCCGGGAGATCACCTATTCCACCTATGTCTTCGCCGAGGATGTGGACATCGACTTCATCACCAAGGTGAAGGAGCGGGGGCTGAGCGGGGTGAACATCGTGGCCACCAGCGTCCGGGAGTACAACACCTCCTATGCCGCCCATCTTCTGGGCCGTGTGGGCCCCATCTACAGTGAGGAGTGGGAATACTATCAGTCTCTGGATGTGGACGGGGACGGCACCCCGGACTATCAGATGGACGACATTGTGGGCAAGGACGGGGCGGAGCAGGCCTTTGAGCAGTACCTCCGGGGCACCGACGGGGTGCGCATCATCGAGAAGAACACCAGCGGCAAGACGGTCAGCGAGAGCTGGCGCACCGAGCCCGTCCCCGGCGGCAATGTCACTCTTACCATCGACATCGACCTGCAGGCCAAGGTGGAGCAGGTGCTGGCCGAGGGGGTGGAGGGGCTCAACAGCGACGAGGTGGAGGGCGCCTCCGCGGTGATCATCGGGGTGGACGACGGGTCGGTGCTGGCCATGGCCTCCTACCCCACCTTTGACCTGGCCAACTACAGCGCCAACTACAACGACTATGTCAGCGACCCCCTGAAGCCCCTGTTCAACCGCGCCCTCCAGGGGCAGTACGCCCCCGGCTCCACCTTCAAGATGGTCACCGCCATCGCCGGGCTGGAGGAGGGGATCATCGAGCCGGACACCCAGATTCTGGACACCGGCGTGTACACCTATTACGGGGCCAACGGCCCCCGCTGCTGGATCTACAGCCAGGGCCGGGGGACCCATGGGCTCCAGACGGTGTCCCAGGCCATCCAAAACTCCTGCAATGTGTTCTTCTACGATGTGGGCCGCCAGGTGGGCATCCGGGGACTGCAGAAGTACGCCGCCGCCTTCGGCCTGGGAGAGAGCACCGGCATCGAGCTGTACGAGGAGACGGGGGTCATGGCCGGCCCCGAGTACACCGAGGCCCACGGGGGCACCTGGTACGACGGCAACACCCTGTCGGTGGCCATCGGCCAGGAGAGTAGCCAGTTCACCCCCGTGCAGCTGGCCAACTACATCGCCACCCTGGTGAACGGAGGCACCCGGTACCAGGTCCACCTGCTGCAGTCGGTGAAGTCCTATGACTTCTCCGAGGTGCTCTATGAGTATGAGCCGGTGGTGCTCAGCACCATCGACATCGAGCCGGAGAACCTGGAGGCGGTGAAGGAGGGCATGCTGGCCCTCACCACCCAGGGGTCGGTGGCCCGTTATTTTGCCGACCTGGGGGTCCAGGTGGGGGCCAAGACGGGCTCCGCCCAGGTGAGCAGCGCCAACACCGACTCCTCCAACGCGGTGTTCGTGTGCTTCGCCCCCTATGACGACCCGGAGATCGCCATGGCCATCGTGGTGGAGAAGGGCGGCACCGGCTCCCAGCTGGGGGCCATGGCCGCCGAGATCCTGGAGTACTATTTCAGCGCCGCGGACACCCAGGGCGCCGTCTCCGCCGAGGGGACCCTGATCCGCTGAAGGGAGCGTGTCCATGGGAAAAGACGCCGCCATATTCGACCCCCGGGATCCCCGCTGCAAGCGCCCCTACGGCGCGGTGCCGTCGGGGACGCGGGTGTCCTTCGCCCTCCGCCCGCCCCGGGCAGAGGGCTTTTCCCGCGCCTTTCTCACCGCCCGGTTCGAGTTCTGGGGGGACCGGACGGTGACCGTCCCCCTCCCCTGGACGGGGTGGGAGGGGGACCGGGATGTGTTCTCCGGGGAGCTGGACACCGGGGACTATGTGGGTCTGGTGTGGTACTCCCTCCGCCTGGAGGGGCTGGACGGCCGGAGCTGGCAGTGGGGGGAGCATCAGCTCACCGTCTATGACGGCGGTGAGGAGGTGCCCCCCTGGTTCGGAGAGGGGGTCACCTATCAGATCTTCCCCGACCGCTTCCGGCGCACCGTGATCCCGGACCCCGCGGGGATGGTGGGGGGGCGCACCGTCCACCAGAGCTGGGACGAGGAGCCGGAGTACCGCCCCGACGGGCACGGGGAGATCCGCAACCGGGACTTCTTCGGCGGCAGTCTTGCGGGGATCACGGAGAAGCTGGACTTTCTGGCCGGGCTGGGGGTGGAGACCCTCTACCTCTGCCCCATCTTCGAGGGGGCGGAGAACCACCGGTACGGCACCGGGGACTATGAGAAGGTGGACCCCATGCTGGGCACCCAGGAGGACTTTGCCGCCCTGTGCCGCCAGGCCCACCTGCGGGGGATGCGGGTGCTGCTGGACGGGGTGTTCAACCACACCGGCTTCGTCAGCCGCTACTTCAACGGGGACGGCAGCTACCCCGGCCTGGGGGCCAGCCAGAGCCGGGAGAGCCCCTATTTCTCCTGGTACCGCTTCTCCCACTGGCCGGACCAGTACGAGAGCTGGTGGGGCATCTACTCGCTACCCTCCGTAGAGGAACACGACCCGGATTACCGGGAGTATATCTTCGGCGGGGAGGACAGCGTCATCCGCCGGTGGCTCCGGGCGGGGGCGGACGGCTGGCGGCTGGATGTGGCCGACGAGCTGCCCGACGACTTCGTCCGGGGTGTCCACCGGGCGGCCCGGGCGGAGAAGCCGGACGCTGTGGTCATCGGCGAGGTGTGGGAGGACGGCAGCAGCAAGATCGCCTATGGGGTGCGCCGCCGGCACCTCCTGGGCGGATACTGCGACGGGCTGATGAACTACCCCTTCCGCAATGCCGCCCTGAACTATCTGCTGGGCGGGGATGCCGCCGACTTTATGGAGGAGATGGAGACCCTGCGGGAGAACTATCCCCCCTTCGCCTTCTATTCGGCCATGAACTCTCTGGGCACCCACGACACCCCCCGCATCCTCACCCTCCTGGGAATGGGGAGCCCCTGTCAGGAGCAGACCCGGGACTGGCGGGCCGCCCACCGGCTGAGCCCGGAGCAGCGGGCGCTGGCCCGCCGCCGGCTGATGGCCGGGGCGGTGCTGCTGATGACCTTTCCCGGCTCCCCCACCCTGTACTATGGAGATGAGGCGGGGATGGAGGGCTTTGAAGACCCCTTTAACCGCCGTACCTACCCCTGGGGCAAGGAGGACGGGGAGCTGCTGGCCTGGTTTGCCGCCCTGGGGGAGCTGCGCCGGACGCTGCCCGCCCTGCGCCGGGGGGACATCCGCTACCTCCTGGCCCGGGGGCCGCTGCTGGCCTTTTTGCGCACCTGGGGGGGCGAGGGGGTGGTGTGCGCCCTCAACGCCGGGGAGGAGGAGGCCGTCCTCCCCCTGGGTCTCGGGGGGACGGCGGAGCCGCTTTTGGGGCCTGGCGCCCTGTCCCGGGGGGAGGATGGGGCGATCACCGTGGCCCTGCCTCCCCGGTCGGGCTGCGCCCTGCGGTGGGCGCCGGAGCGGCCGGAGGAGGCCCCCGCGGGGGCGGAGAAGTGACCGCCGGCCCTTGGGCCCCAGGGGAGGCAACTTCGGGTTGACAAAAAGAAACCGCCGGGCGGTTGCCAGGCGCCCGCCCCTCTGCTATGCTGGCGGTGAAAGGAGAGGACGCCCATGACCATCGGAGCGCGCATCGCACAGCACAGGCGGGAGCTGGGCATGTCCCAGGAGGAGCTGGGAGAGGCCATGGGGGTCTCCCGCCAGGCCATCAGCAAGTGGGAGTCGGACGCCGCCCTCCCTGAGGTGGAAAAGCTCATCGCCCTGAGCCGGCTGTTCTCCATCCCGGTGGGACAGCTGCTGGGGGTGGAGGAGCCGTCCATGGAGGAGCCCGCCGGGGCGGCGGAGCCGGAGGGGGACGCCGACGGGCGGGCCGCCCGCCTGGCGGAGGAGGTGCTGCGGCGATATGTGGAGGCCCAGTACTCCCCGCCGGTGAGGCCGGCCAAGCCCCGGTGGAAGCCCTGGGCCGCGGGGATCGCCGCGGCGGCGGTGGTATTGCTGGGCACGGGACAGGTGGTCTCGGACTTTCAGAATCAGATTCGCGGCCTCCAGCAGCAGACCGACGAGATCCGCAGCAGCCAGATCGAGGTGAACAATCAGGTCAGCTCCATCACCCAGCGGGTGGAGGAGTCCCTGGCCAGCCAGGCCAGCCGCCTGGTGAACAGCGAGCTGACCATGGAGGCGCTGGACCTGGCGGCGGGCACCGCCACGGTGGGGGCCGCCGTCACCCCCAAGGCCGTGGAGGAGGGACTGACCCTGGAGCTGGTGGTCATCGGGGACGGACAGTCCTGGCGAGCGGACTTCGCCCCCGGGGAGGACGGCCTGACCTACACCGCGGCGGTCACCCTGCCGCTGGAGGACGGACTGCGGTACTATGTCACCTTCCGGGACGGCCAGGGGCAGGAGACCGAGGAGCTGGAGCCCAACGGGGCCTTCTCCTATCTGGCCGAGAACACCGCCCTGGATTTTGACGCCAATGTGGGCGGGGGCGGCTGGTTCTATGACGGGGAGACCGGGGAGGCGGTGTTGAAGGACCTGGGGATCTACGCCCAGAGCTACTCCCCCGGGCTGTGGCGGGAGGACGACCCGGTGCAGACCAGGCGCTGTACCCTGACCATCTGGCAGGGAGAGACGCCGGTGGAGACCATCCCCATGGAGCGGGAGGAGAGCAGCGACCGCTGGTTTGCCACTTATTGGCTGGAGCTGGAGGAGCGGCGCATCCCCTGCGCTCCAGAGGAGGTCATCCGCCTGGAGGTCAGCGTGGAGGACGAGTACGGCCGCACCGCCTCCCGCACCGTGGGGGAGTACAGCGGGGACGGCGGCATGGTGCAGTACTGAAAAGCCCGGACAAGCGCGGCGCGCCCCGGCACACCGAAACCGGTGTGCCGGGGCGCGTTCCTCTGGCGTCGATGGGCTCTGGCCGGCGGTCACAGGAATTGAATGGTCACCAGCAGGGTGGCCATGAGGGCGGCGCCGGTGGTCATGATCTGCCCCCAGGCGGCGCGGCGGGCCCGCCGGGCACGGCTGCGCCGGGGCAGGAGGGGCAGGGGGGACACCGCCTGCCCGGGGCAGAGGGCGGCGGAGGGGTAGCGCTCCACCGGCAGGCCGGTCAGGCTCTCCTCCGTCGGGGCGGAGAGGCGGCAGCGGGCCTCCAGGAAGTCGATGACCTCCCCCGCCGGGCGGGCGGGAAGGCGGACGGCGCAGCTGCTTTGATTGGTCATGGCAAGGACCTCCTTACGCTCGTTCTGAGGGGAGTATCCCACAGAGACAGTCCCATATTCAGGACTTTCACCGGCGGAGCGGGAAGTTTTAGAACCTTTGTTCGAGTAGATAATACAACAAATGTTCGAGTTCGTCAAGAAGAAAATCGAAAAAATGTTCGATTTCGAGTTCTGGCCGCAGATGGGAAATTTCCTGGGAAAATTTTATGCCGCCCTTGAGTGGAACGGCTGTGCTGTGATACAATACCCACAGAAGGCCCCGCCGGCGCGGGGCGAAAGAGAGATTGTTTTGACGAAGGGGTCCCGGATATGCCGTATGTCATCCTGGTGGCCGCCCTGGTCCTGCTGGACCAGGCGGTAAAATTTTTGGTGCGCGCCAACATCGAGCCGCTGGGCTCGGTGCCCTTCCTCCCCCACATCATGGAGCTGACCTTTGTGAAGAACACGGGGGCGGCGTTCTCCCTGTTCTCGGAGCACACCTGGCTGCTCAGCCTCATCTCCGCCGTGGTGGCGGCGGCCATCGCGGTACTGCTGGTGAAGAAGGTGGTGGCCCACCCCCTGGGGCGCATCCCCCTGGCCATGGTGCTGGCCGGGGCGGTGGGCAATCTCATCGACCGGGTGTTCCTGGGCTATGTCACCGACATGTTCCGGGTGCTGTTCATGGACTTCGCGGTGTTCAATGTGGCGGACATCTGCGTGGTGTGCGGGGGCATCGCCTTCTGCGTGTATTTCTGTTTCTTCTACGAGCGGCTGGAGAAGCGGGGGAAGGCCCCGGAGGCCGCGGGGGAGGCGTCCCATGGACCGGCTGATCCTGACCGCTGACCGGGAGGGGGAGCGGCTGGACGCCTTTCTGGCCCGGACGGTCCCCGGCCTGACCCGCTCGGCGGCCCAGAGGCTGCTGGAGGCGGGGGCGGTGACCGTGAACGGCGCGCCGGGGCGGAAGAACGATAAGACCGCCCCCGGGGACGCGGTGGAGGCAGTCCTCCCCGACCCGGAGCCGGTGGATGTGGTCCCCCAGGACATCCCCCTGGATGTGGTGTACGAGGACGACTGGGTCATCGTGGTGAACAAGCCGGTGGGGATGGTGGTCCACCCCGCCCCCGGCCACCCGGACGGGACGCTGGTCAACGCCCTGCTCCACCACTGCGGGGACAGCCTGTCCGGCATCAACGGGCAGCTGCGCCCCGGCATCGTCCACCGCATCGACCGGGACACCTCGGGCCTCATCATCGCCGCCAAGAGCGACGCGGCCCACCTCTCCCTGGCCGCCCAGCTCCAGGACCACACCCTGTACCGGGAGTACGAGGCGGTGTGCGTGGGGACGCTGCGGGCGGACGCGGGGACGGTGGACGCCCCCATCGGCCGCCATCCGGTGGACCGGAAGAAAATGGCGGTGGACCCCAAAAACGGCCGGCCGGCGGTGACCCACTGGGCGGTGATCGCCCGCTACCCCGGCCACACCCACATCCGCTGCCGGCTGGAGACAGGGCGCACTCACCAGATCCGGGTGCACCTGGCCTCCATTGGTCACCCCCTGCTGGGGGACATGGTATACGGGGCGAAAAAGCCGGTGCCCGGCCTGGCGGGGCAGTGCCTCCACGCCAAAAGGCTCTCCTTCCTCCACCCCGCCGACGGCCGCCGGGTGACGGTGGAGTGCCCCCTGCCCGACTGGTTCCAGGCGGTGCTGGTGAAGCTGTCCCGTCAGTGCTGAAGAGAAAAAGGGTGCGGCCCCATCAGGGGCCGCACCCTTTCTCTGTGCCGCCGTGCCTTGCTCAGGACGCCGGCGGAAACTCCTCCAAAAACCGCTGATAGACCGCCGGCGAGGTGGCCGCCACCGTGCCGTCGGTGAGGCGGAAGGCGCACTGCCGCCCCCACCAGTCCAAAATATACCCGCTTTGGATGGAGGGCCCCCGGTCGGGGATGTTCCCGCTCCAGGTCAGGTGGGTGGATATAGTGACCCCCGACGGGAGCGGGGGGACGGTGTGGCGGACATCGTACCGCCCGTCCACCGAGACGGGGTCCAGCGGCGTCTGGATGTGCCCCCGGAACTCCCACCACCAGGGCAGGCGGGTGAACAGCCGCCCCGGAGGGGCTCCTCTCCCCCGCCCCCGTCGCCGACGGAGTGGCCGTCCTGGCCCTGGCCGCCGCCGCGGGGCTGCCTCTGGCGGCGGGCTGGCGCCCCCGCACGGGCCGCGCCGGGTGACGGCGGCGTGCCACTGCCGGTTTGGCTTCAGACAGCTTTGGCGAAATTGGATAAAATGACCGGAATCTGCTCAGTAAAACTGCCGGGAAATGCCCTTGCATTTTCCCGGCAGTCGTTGTATCATGGGAATACCGCAAGGACAATCGAACACAGGGGCGCTGAAAGTCATTTTCGGCTGTGATCGGGGCGAAGCGCAGCCCCGGGTCCCTTGGCGGGCAGCCGCCTGAACCTGATCCGGATAATGCCGGCGTAGGGAGTGCTCTCGATGCAGCCGCGCCACTGTCGGCTCCTCGTACCGCACTGCACCCGTTCGGATGTGCTGCGGTATCTCATTTTCGGGAGGAATCGACAATGACAAAAACCATGTCCCACCGCGCAGTCCTGGCCCTGGTGGAGGCCGCTTTGATGATCGCCCTGGCCACCGTTCTGGATGTCCTGGTGCCCCCCTTCTACCGCTTCCCCCAGGGCGGATCCGTGGACCTGTCCATGATCCCCATCCTGCTTTACTGCCTGCGGTGGGGACCCAAGTGGAGCCTGGGCTGCTGCTTCGTCAACGGTGTGCTGCAGTATTTCCTCGGGGGCGGCATCGCCATCTCCTGGCAGTCCATGCTGCTGGACTATGTGGTGGCCTATACCCTGGTATTCCTGTGCGGCTTTGCCGCCGGACGGAAGCTGGGCTGGCTGTGGGGAACGGTCCTGGCGTGCCTGGGCCGCTGGGTCTCGCTGACGCTGTCCGGCGCCCTGCTGTGGTATATGTACATGCCGGAGAGCTTCCTGGGCCTGCCCATGGTGAACCCCTGGGTCTACTCCGCCCTGTTCAACGGGGTGTTTATGATCCTGGTGATGGCGGTGGATCTGATCGTACTGGGGCTGCTCCAGTCCAGCCGGGCGGTGCGGGAGCGGATCATGCAGAAGCAGATATAAGAGAAAGATCAGTGATGTAAGGGATGGGGCTTTGTGGGCAAATTTGACGGCGTGCTGCTGGTCAGCGATTATGACGATACCCTCTATGACCACAATTTGACGGTGAACGACCGCAATCACCGCGCCATCGAGTACTTTCTGGAGCAGGGGGGGCGGTTCACCATCGCCACCGGCCGGGCCCACCGCACCTTTACCCCGCAGATCGAGAAGGAGCGCCTGATCCTCAACGCCCCGGCGGTGCTGTCCAACGGCGCGTCCATCTACGACTATCAGGCGGACCGCCCCCTGGTGGAGACCCAGCTGCCCGACTCCGCGCCGGAGGACCTGGCGGCCCTGGCCCGGGCCATCCCCGAGATCGGGTTCGAGGCCTATCACGGCGAGGAGATCTATGTCTATCAGAGCAACATGGTCACCGAGATGCATATGAAGCGGGTGGGAGGCAGCTATACCCCCTGCGCCATCGGGGAGATGCCCACCCCATGGGTGAAGGTGATCCTGGAGCAGGACTATCCGGTGCTCCGCCGGGCCCAGGACTGGATGCTGGAGCACCACGGCGACAAATACGAGGCCATCTTCTCCAACCGCTACCTCCTGGAGCTCACCGCCAAGGGAGCCACCAAGGGCGGGATGGTGGCCCGCATCGCCAGGCAGCTGGACATCCGGCCGGAAAACCTGTACTGCATCGGGGACAACCAGAACGACCTGCCCATGCTGGCCATCTCCGCCATCCCCTTCGCCCCCGCCAACTGTGCCGCCGAGGTGAAGGAGTGGGGCGCCCGGGTGCTGTGCCACTGCAACGACGGCGCGGTGGCACAGGCCATCGAGATCCTGGACGGGCGCTACCGCTGAGATCCGTAAAACAATATAGCCCCCGCGCCGCTGCCGGCGCGGGGGCTTTTAGCTGTGGGGAAAGGCGGCCGCCTTTCCCCACAGGAAGGATGCAGCCTGCCGCGCGCAGGGGCTTGTCCGCAGGCAGCGGACAAGCCCCCACACTTGCAGGCTGAGCGGTGTTTTCCCCGACGCACATGTCGCCGGGGAAAACGAATCTGACCTTATTTGCGCCTGTGGGCGCAAACTCTGCGAGGCTTTTTTGAAACAATGTAGCCCTCCGCGCCGCTGCCGGCGCGGAGGGCTGATTTGCCTTTGGCTCAAACGCCCAGGATCAGCCGGGCGAACTGGAAGTAGATCAGCAGGGACAGGGCGTCCACCACCGTGGAGATGAAGGGGGAGGCCATCACCGCCGGGTCAAAGCCCAGCTTCTCCGCCAGCATGGGCAGGATGCAGCCCACCGTCTTGGCGCAGGTCACCGTACCGATGAGGGTGAGGCACACCACCGCCGCCACCATGGGGGTCACCTCGGGGTTTTGGAACAGCCACCGGTCCACCAGCATCATCTTGGCGAAGTTGGCCGCCGCCAGGCACACCCCGCACAGCAGGGCCACCCGGATCTCCTTGGCCACCACCGCCAGCAGGTCCCGGAACTCCACCTCATCCAGGGACAGGGCGCGGATGACCGCGGTGGAGGCCTGGGTGCCGCTGTTGCCGCCGGTGCCGGTGAGCATGGGGATGAAGGCGGTGAGGATGGCATAGGACATCAGGGCGTTCTCAAAGCTGGTGAGGATCATGCTGGTGAAGGTGGCGGACAGCATCAGCAGCATCAGCCAAGGCAGCCGGGCCCGCCAGGTCTCCAGCACCCCGGTGCGGAGGTAGGGCTTGTCGGAGGGGAGGATGGCCGCCATCTTCTCGATGTCCTCGGTGGTCTCCTCCTCCATGACATCCATGGCGTCGTCGAAGGTGACGATGCCCACCAGCCGGTCCTCCCCGTCCACCACGGGGACGGCGGGCAGGTCGTACTTGGAGAACACCTGGGCCACATCCTCCTTGTCGTCGTGGGTGTGGACCGAGACCACATTGGTCTCCATGATGTCCTCGATGCGTGTCTCATAGCTGGACAGCAGCATCCGCCGCACGGTGACCACCCCGATGAGCACCCGGTTCTCGGTGACATAGCAGGTGTACACCGTCTCCCGGTCGATGCCGATCTTGCGGATGCGGGCAAAGGACTGCTCCACCGTGGCGTCCTTGTGGAGGGTGACGAACTCGGGGGTCATGATGGACCCGGCGCTGTCCTTGGGGTAGCTGAGCAGCTCGTTGATCTGGCTGCGGGTGGAGGGATCGGTGTTGCGCAGGATTCTGGAGACCACATTGGCGGGCATATCCTCGATGATGTCCACCGCGTCGTCCAGGTACAGGTCGGAGATCACCGCCTTCAGCTCGGTGTCGGTCAGGTCGTTGATCAGCTGCTCCTGGATGTCGCTGTCCTCCAGATAGGTGAAGATGTCCGCCGCCATGGACTTGGGCAGCAGACGAAACACCAGCACCAGCAGCTCCCGGTCCTCCAGGCTCTCCAGGAACTCGGCGATGTCCACCTCGTTCATCTCCACCAGGATGGCCCGCAGCTCCCGGAAGCGGTGCTCCCGGGCCAGCTCCTTGAGCTGGTCGAAATCGATGTTCTCCTGCATCACAGGCACGCTCCTTTCCAATTCAGATAGAGGTCACACTTGGAAAGCAGACAGCAAAAACAGCCGCGGGCCATCGGCCCCGCGGCTGTGCTCAGAGACATCGAAAGGCGGCAAAAGGCGGCCGCTCACACGGGGCGGCTGCGGCCCGCGGCGTGGGAGACAGGGCGGGCTGCCCGATGACTTTGAACACAGCTGTCCGCTGAGATTCCGGTTCGACTTCGGTCTTCCATCCTGTCTCACATCCTTTTTCTTCTTCAGATCCCGGGAAATCCGGCAGATAAGGTCATTATATGCCCCTCAGCGGGAAAAATCAAGGGCGGGTAAGCATTTTACCCGCCCTTTTTACCCGTATTTCACATTTGGAGCCGCATTCGCCCGGTCAGTACCGGCGGACCACCGCCACTACCTTGCCGATGATCTGGGCTTGGGTGCCGTCGATGGGCTCGTAGTCGGGGTTTTCCGGCATCAGCCACACCTGCCCGCCCTGGATGCGCAGGGTCTTGACGGTGGCCTCGTCCTCGAACAGGGCCACCACAATCTCGCCGCTGCGGGCCTGCTGCTGCCGGTGGACCACCACCAGGTCCCCGGGGAGGATGCCGGCATACAGCATGGACTCCCCCCGTACCTGCAGGGCGAAGTGCTCCCCCTCCAGCCCGCCGGTGTCGAAGGTGAGGTAGTCCTCGATGCACTCCTCCGCCAGAATGGGGGAGCCGGCGGCCACATTGCCCACCACGGGCACCCGGTCCCGCTGTCCGTGCTCCTCCTCCGCCACCGGATGGGGGGCGTCGGCCAGGGTGATGGCCCGGGTCTTCCCCTCCGCCTTCACCAGCACGCCGGCCTCCTCCAGCCCCTTCAGGTGGAAGTGGACGGTGGAGGAAGAGCGAAGCCCCACCGCCGTGCCGATCTCCCGCACCGAGGGGGGATATCCCTTCTCCGCGGTAAAGGATCGGATGAACGCATAGATCTGCTGCTGCTTGGGGGTGAGTTGCCTCATAAAACCGCTCCTCCCGGGCCCTGTGGGGCTTTTTTGTCAGTGTATCATATGCCGCCCCGTTTGTCAAACATTTGTTCCAGTGCCTGACTCCCCGGGATGCCCCAGCTGCTCCGCCCGGCGGCGGAGGATGCGGGGCAGGGTGAGGCAAAACAGCGTTCCGGTGGTGGCGGCGGCCAAGAAGTCTGCTGCCGGCTCCGCCAGGAAGACGGCAAACACCTTGTCGTTAAAGAAGTTGGGCAGGATGTAGATCAGGGGGATGAGCAGGATGATCTTGCGCAGCAGAGCCAGGAACAGAGAGATCTTGGCCTGCCCCAGCGCCACGAAGGTCTGCTGGCAGGCGAACTGGATGCCCATCATGAACAGACAGCCGGTATACAGCCGCAGGGTCCAGGTGGCGATCTCTACCAGCTCCGGCTCGTCGTTGAACAGGGCCACGAACACCCCGGGGAACAGCTGGATGGCCCCCCAGGAGACAAAGCTGAAGATCAGAGCGCTGACGAACAGCAGGCGGAAGGTCCGCTTCACCCGGTCCAGATTGCCGGTGCCGTAGTTGAAGCCGATGATGGGCTGCGCCCCCTGAGCCAGGCCCTGGAACAGCATGGAGAACACCTGCATCACGCTGGAGCAGATGGTCATGGCCCCCACCGCCGGGTTGCCGCCGTAGAGCTTCAGGGAGGAGTTGAAGGCGATGTTCACCAGGCTCTCGGTGGACTGCATGATGAAGGGGGAGACGCCCAGGGCCAGCACCGGGGCCAGCACGCCCCAGCGCAGGCGGAAATACCGCCGCTGGATGCGCAGCTGGGTGCGCTTCCCCACGAGAAAGCGCACCACCCACACGGCGGACACCGCCTGGGCGATGACGGTGGCCAGGGCGGCCCCCTGCACCCCCATGCCAAAGCCGAAGATGAACACCGGGTCCAGCACGATGTTGATGACGGCGCCGATGATCACCGTGGCCATGGCAGTGGTGGAAAAGCCCTGGGAGGTGATGAAGTAGTTCAGCCCCAGGGACAGCTCCACGAAGATGGTGCCCAGCAGGTAGATGGTGAGGTAGTCCGTGGCGTAGCCGATGGTCTCCTCGGTGGCGCCGAAGAGATAGAGCATGGGCTCCTGGATCAGGAGGAACACCGCCGTCACCGCCGCCGAGAGCAGGATGAGGAGCATGGTGCAGTTGCCCAAAATGGACTCGGCCAGGTCGTGCTTCCCCTCCCCCATGCGCACCACCGCCCGGGAGGCGCCCCCCATGCCCACCAGGGCGGAGACGGCGGAGACGAACATGATCACCGGGAAGCACACCCCCAGGCCGGTGAGGGCCAGATCCCCCACCCCCTGGATGTGGCCGATGTACATCCGGTCCACGATGTTGTACAGGGCGTTCACCAGCTGGGCGGTCACCGTGGGCAGGGCCAGCCGCAGCAGCAGCGGCCCGATGGGGTCGCGGCCCAGGTCATTGACCCGTTTTTCAGCCATGGGGCTTATTCATCTCCCTCTAAGAAATAGCTGGCCTCCATGTCCGCCACAGACAGGGCGAAGGCCAGGGGGTATTTCTGCAGGGCCTGCCCCACGGTGCGGTTGTCCTCGGGGCCGGAGAAGCCCATGTGCCAGCGGATGGCCATGGCCTCCTCCCGGGTGAGGCGGACGAAGCCGTTGACGATGTACACGCTCTTCTCCCCGTGACCGTAGGGCAGCGGGTCGTCGAAGGTGTAGGAGGGGACCTTTTCCCACTGTCCGGTGGCGTCGTTTTTCACATTGCGGAAGGTCTTTTTATAGCAGCCGATCTTGCACGCGTCGTGGAGCAGGGCCACCAGGGCCACCGACTCGGGGGAGTACTCCATGCCGTACAGCTCCTGGACCCGCTCCCGCTCCAGATAGGCGGCCAGACAGTGGTAGACATTCAGGGAGTGCTCGCACAGTCCCCCCTCACAGGCCAGATGGTACCGGGCGGAGGCGGGGGCGGTGAAGAAGTCGCTCCTGTTTTCCAGGAAATCCAGCAGCTTGTCGCTGCCCTCCCGGGTGATGTTGGCTTTGTAGATCTCGATGAATTCCTCTTTGCAGGACATGGTGACGCCCTCCTGTATTTCTGTAATGATGTCCGGCAGCCCGCCGGCATGAAAAGCTTATGACAAAAGCGGAACGAAAGACCGCCCCGACGCTACCCCGCCTGAACGACAAGGGCGCGGTACTCCTCCGCCGGGGCCACCCGCCCCACCGCGGACAGGGACAGCCCGGACCGGCGAAACAGCGTCTGGGCCAGATCCCGCACCCCCTCCGCCGTCACGGCGTCATAGGCCTGGAGCAGCTGCTCCGGCGTGGGCACCCGGCCCAGCAGAAGGAGAGAGCGCCCCAGATGCCCCATCCGGGCCTGGACGGATTCCAGGCCCATGAGGAGGCTGGCCTTGCTCTGCTCCCGGGTGCGGTCCAGCTCCTCCTGTGTGGGCCCGTGGTCGGCCAGGCGGTCCACCACCTCCAGAATGGTGGCCAGGGCCTGAGCCTCGGATTCCCGGCTCAGGGCGGCGTAGATGCCCAGCAGCCCGATGTCCGCATGGCCGGCGTAATAGGAGTAGACGGAATAGCACAGCCCCCGCTTCTCCCGCACCTCCTGGAACAGGCGGGAGGACATGCCGCCCCCCAGCAGATTGGTCAGCAGCATCAGCTCGTACCGCCGGGGACTGTCCCAGTCGGGGGCTGGAAAGGCCAGCGTCAGGTGATTCTGCTCGATGGCCTTGCGCCGCACGGTGAACGCGGGGGTATAGGCCACAGGCCCCGCCGTGGGGGCGGGCCGCTCCGGCAGGGCGGAGAACCGGTCCCGCAGGGCGCGCACCGCGTCCCTGGAAAAGCTGCCCGTCAGGGCCACCACGATGGCGTGGGAGCAGTAATGCCGCTCCCGGTAATCCTGCAGCCAGGGGCCGTCCATCTTCTCCAGGGTGCCCCGCCGGCCCAGAATGGGCCGGGCCAGGGCGCTGCCCCGGTATACCGCGGCGGCCAGCCGCTCGGAGCACAGATCCTCGGGGGTGTCCTCGTACATGTCGATCTCCTCCAGGATCACCCCCCGCTCGGTGACCAGATCCTCCTGGGCGAAGCGGGAGGAGAAGAACATGTCGCACAGCAGGTCCATCCCCCGGGCCAGATGGCGGTCCAGGCAGCGCAGGTAAAAGCAGGTGCTCTCCTTGGTGGTGTAGGCGTTCACCTGTCCCCCCAGCTCGTCCATCTCCATGGCCAGCTGCTGGGCGGTGCGGCGGGCGGTGCCCTTGAAGGTCATGTGCTCGATGAAGTGGGCCGCTCCGCTCTCCCCCGCCTTCTCATGGCGGGAGCCGGTGCCCACAAAAATGCCCAGGGCGGCGGTGCGCACGCCGGGGATCTTCTCCGTCAGGATGCGCACGCCGTTGGGCAGGGTGATGGTCTGATGCATGGCTCGGCCTCTTTCCTTGAGAATACAGGGACAGTATAGCACACTCCGCCGCCCGGGTCCATCACCCGGCGGACAAAAAAATCCCGCCCCGGCGGGGGCGGGCGGGGAGGGTGCGGGGATCACCGCTGATTCTGCTCCTGCATCAGGCGGATGCTCTGGGCCACCAGCTCCCGCTGGTCCCGGGACAGAGCGCGGTAGCTGGCCACCAGAGACTGCTCCTCCTGGGACAGGTGCATGGGCGGCCGGGGATCGTCGGTGAGGCCCACCAGATAATCCATGCTGAGATTGAATTTCCGGGCAAACTGGACCAAGAGATCCACGGTGATCTCGTTTCGCCCGGTCATATAGTGGCTCATCATGGACTCGGTGACATGGAATTCCTTCGCCAGGGCTTTTTGCTTGAGATCATGGTCGGTGATCCAGTCTTTCATCCTTGACCCATAGTGCATGACGCTCACCTCTGGGTCAAGTATTTATGAATCGACAATTAAAATGCCTATAATTGCGAAATACTATATTTTTCTTTTTATATGACAAAATTCGACATGTTTCGATTGCAAATAATTATATAATAAGTGAGCGCAAAGGGCCTGGGCTGGTTTTTCTCCTGTGGGCTTTTTGCCGGACTACCGGACTGACCTTTTGTTTCGCCTGAGGGCGAGGTCCTTTCTGCGCGCGCAGAAAGGAACCAAAGACGCGCTTAAGAACCGGATGGTTCTTAAGAATCTCCTTTCATGGTGACCTGAGGGCGGGTGCCATTCCCCTCGGCGCATCAAAATCGCATGGACTCTCTCCCGCCTGCTGCCGCCCCCTGGCGGGAATCGTTGCCTTGGTGCTCCCGACGGGGGAGCGCCTCACCATGGCGGGGACCTGCGGGCGGGGCGCAGAATGCGGGCGGGTCTGGGAAGCGCCCCTACAAAGGGGCCGGGAGCGGCGGGTATGATCGTCCAAGCCCCCTTGAAAAGGGGGCTGTCGCCGCCAAAGGCGGTGACTGGGGGTTTCTCGTCTCCTGCCGGGGCACGGAGAGAGACGGAGGAAGAAACCCTCCGTCACGGCTTCGCCGTGCCACCTCCCTTTTCAAAGAAGGTTTTTGAAACGCCCCCGAACCGATGGCGCGCAGCGCCGAGGCTGCCGGGGCATCGGTCAAACGCTGAGGTCTTCGACCCGCAGCCCAAGCCGTCGTCCGAACGCGGAGAGCCTTCGCTCCCCACTCCACCGCTCCGCCCGGTGGCAAGTGCCAAGGCAGGCGCACTTCGCGGGGGCAGACGGTCCTGACCACCGCCCGAGCCAGGCCCCAGTGGGCCGGGAGAGGGAGCGTGCGCCATTCGATCCCCTCGCGCCGATCGTGACCGCCGGGCTGCCGTTGCGGGTCCCCCGTCCCCCGTCAATGGGGGTTCTCAGGGGGAGCGGGGCGTGAGGAGACCCGCCCGCAGCGCAGCGGAGGGCGCGGTCTCCGTGCCCGCGCCCCCTGAGCGCGTCTTTGCCTCCTTTCTCCGCGCGGAGAAAGGAGGTCGCCCGCAGGCGAAATTTCTTCTAAACCCACCCACCGCCCAATTTCGGGATAGGGGCGAAGCCCCTATGACCCCCGTGAGGGCAAAGCCCCCACACCTCCGGGCGGGTCTGGGACCCGCCCCTACGAAAGGGCGAGAACGGTGGTCTCGATCGCCTAAGCCCCCTTGAAAAGGGGGCTGTCGCCGCCAAAGGCGGTGACTGGGGGTTTCTCGTCTCCTGCCGGGGCCGCGGAGAGGGTCGGAGGAAGAAACCCTCCGTCACGGCTTCGCCGTGCCACCTCCCTTTTCAAGGGAGGTTTTTGGGGGAGCGGGGGGATTGTGGTATCCCGCAGGCGAAGAGGAGCATACAAAAAGCAAAAATCGGGCCTGCCGCACGATCCTGCGGCAGGCCCGAAGAAAGCAGACTGCTTATCTGTGGTCCACGCTGTACATATAGGCGATCAGGTCCAGCACCTTGTTGGAATAGCCGATCTCGTTGTCATACCAGGAGATGACCTTCACAAAGGTGTCGGTGAGGGCAATGCCCGCCCCGGCGTCAAAGATGGAGGTGCGGGTGTCCCCCAAGAAGTCGCTGGACACCACCGCGTCCTCGGTATAGCCCAGGATGCCCTTCAGCTCTCCCTCGCTGGCGGCCTTCATGGCGGCGCAGATCTCCTCGTACTTGGCGGGCTTGGCCAGATTGACCGTCAGGTCCACCACGGACACATCCAGGGTGGGCACCCGCATGGACATGCCGGTGAGCTTGCCGTTGAGGGAGGGGATCACCTTGCCCACCGCCTTGGCGGCGCCGGTGGAGGAGGGGATGATGTTGCCGGCGGCGGCGCGGCCGCCCCGCCAGTCCTTCTTGGAGGGACCGTCCACCGTCTTCTGGGTGGCGGTGGTGGAGTGGACGGTGGTCATCAGCCCCTCGGTGATGCCCCAGTTGTCATGGAGCACCTTGGCGATGGGGGCCAGGCAGTTGGTGGTGCAGGAGGCGTTGGAGACAAAATCCATGCTGGGGTCATAGGATGTGTTGTTGACGCCCATGACGAACATGGGGGTGTCGTCCTTGGAGGGGGCGGACATGACCACCTTCTTGGCGCCGGCGGTCAGGTGCCCCTGGGCCTTCTCCTTGGTGAGGAACAGGCCGGTGGACTCCACGATATACTCCGCCCCCAGCTCGCCCCAGGGCAGCTCCTCCGGCTTGAAGGCGGCGAACACCTTGATGGTCTTGCCGTCCACGGTGATGCTGTCGTCGGTGAAGCTGATCTCCCCCTGGAACTGACCGTGCATGGTGTCATAGCGGAGCATGTACGCCATGTAATCAGGGGTCATGCCGGGGTCGTTGATGCCCACGAATTCGATGTCGGGGCGATGGATGCCGGCGCGGAAGACCAGGCGGCCGATGCGCCCGAAGCCGTTGATGCCAACTTTGATGCTCATACTGAAAACTCCTTTTATGATGAAGTTGCGTCGGTTGGCGGGAGGACCGACAGGGCACCGCGACCCACCACCTCCAGTATAGCCCAAAACCCCGAAAAAGCAAAGGGGAATTTGAAAAAATGCCCAGACGGATTTCATTCGCCAAAATTCGACAAATTTCTTGTGCCGGGGTGCAACATTTGGTATACTGAGGCCAGCAGGATCCAGTCATACTATCGAAAACGGACAGAGAAAAACTGCCGCCGAAGACGGTGCAGGCCAGCGGGACAGGGAGAAGGAGGAGAGGCCCATGGAACACAGAGAGGATGCCAGGCTGGACGCCATCCCCTTCCCGGCGTTCATCCTCCGGGACGGCCGGCCGGAGTCCGGGAACCGGGCGGCCCGGGAGATGTTCCCCGGCTGGCAGCCCGGCGGCCTTCCCGCCGCGCTGGAGCAGCTGCTGGGCGAAGCGGAGGACCCGTCCGCCGGGCTGGCGGGCTGCTGCATGGCGGAGGGGAAGGACTGCCAGGTGACCCTTTCCCCCCGGACGGAGGGGGAGCAGCTGCTGTGCGTGGTGCCCCGGGGACCCGGGGCCGGCGGCCCCGCGCTGGAGCAGCTGGGGAGCCAGCTGCGGGAGTGCCTGGGGGAGCTGCACCTGTCCGCCCAGCGGCTGGGCCAGCCCCTGGAACAGCTGCAGGACCGGCGGTGGGACGGCGCATACTTCACCCTGCAGCGCGGGCTGTACCGCCTGTTGCGGATGACCCGGCATCTGGAGCTGCTGCAGCAGCTGGACCAGGAGCTGCCGGAACAGGGCGCGCTGGACCTGGCGGATCTGTGTGCGGAGCTGACCGGTCAGGCGGAGGTGCTCTCCCGCCAGGCGGGGGTGGAGCTGTACTATGAGAGCCGCCTGCTCACCCTGCCCACCCTGGGCAGCGCGCCTCTGCTGGAGATGCTGCTGCTGAATCTGCTCTCCAACGGCATCAAGGCCGCCGGCCGGGGCGGAACGGTGACGCTCCGGCTGAGCCGGGAGGGGAGAAACGCCGTGCTGGCCGTGGAGGACAGCGGCGGCGCAGGCCAGGCGGATCTGACGGCCCTGTTTCAGGAGGGCGCCTCCCCCCTGCGGCCCGGCGCCGGACTGGGGCTGGGGCTGACCCTGGTGCGCCGCATTGCCCTGGCCCACGAGGGGACGGTGCTGGCCGTGGGACACGGCGGAGGGACCCGGGTGACGGTATTTCTCCCCCTGCGGGACGCCGGCGGGGCCCTTTCCCTGCGCACGCCCACCCGGGACGCGGAGGGGGGATTTCCTCCGGTGCTGGTGGAGCTGTCCGATGTCCTGCCCTCCAGCTGCTACGACTACTCCAACCTGGACTGACAAGAAGCGCAGGCCCCGGAGCACCGCTCCGGGGCCTGCATTTTGTCCGCCCGCGGTCACCACAGGGTGCCGAACACCTCCGCCGCCGACTGGGCGAACAACCGGGCGGCGGCCAGCGCCTCCTCCAGGGTGTTGCCGTGACTGCCCACCTCCACCAGGAGGGAGCCGGTGGTCAGCTGCTGGTTGTAGCGGCCGGCACGCAGGCTGATGGGCCGGGCCAGGGTGGGGCAGTCCTGATTCAGCTGCATCTGCAGATGGACCGCCAGGGTCAGATTGTCCCGCCAGCGGTCGTGGGGCAGGCCGTTGTCGTCGGTGCCCATCACCAGCATGACCTGGGCCGCGGCCTCCCCGCCGGTCTGGGCCATGGTTTTGTAGACGGTGCCGTCCTCCCCCTCCAGGGCGTCCCGGTGGACATCCAGCACGATGCGGATGGAGGGATACTGCTCCAGCAGGGCCTGCGCCCCCGCCAGGGAGCGGTCGTAGGCCTCATTGTAGCTGGGGTAGTCATACAGAGTGGTGTCGTGGAGGACGGAGAACCCCGCCTCCTCCAGCACCCGGGCGATCTCCTCCCCCACCCGCACCATGTTGTATCCGGTGTCCAGGGTGCGGTAGGGGTCGGTGGGCTGATAGGCGTCCTCCTCCCCCGTAGGGGTGTACGCCTCGGTGCCGTGGGTGTGGAGGATGAGGATCTGGGGCCCCTCTTCGGGAAGGGCGATCTCCACCGGCGCCGCGGCCAGGGCGGCCACATCCACGCTCTGGCTGGTGGGGTTGGAGATGTATACCCCTTCCGCCTGGTCATAGGACCGGCCGCTGCTGGGGCCCAGGGTCTGGGGGACGGTGTCCTCCGGCTGGACGGTGGCGGTGGGCTGGGGCTCCTCCCCCTCGGTCTCCCCGCCGGAGGTGGGGGGAGGCTCCTCCTGCCGGGAGAGCAGCCGGTCCACCGCGTCCTGTCCGGCGTACAGCGCCGGGGATTGGCGCACCACCAGCTGCTGCCAGGGGCTCAGCTGTCCCAGGGCGTTTTCGCTGAGGCAGAGGGGGCCCAGCTCCGCCTGCAAGGCCCACGCCGCCACGGAGGGACCGCCCCAGACGGCGCGCAGGGCGGCCACCGCGCCGGACAGGTCCGCGGTGAGAGCCACCACCCACAGCGCCGTCAGCGCCATGCCCAGAGCAAGCCCCCGGCGGAGGACCCCCCATCCCCGGCCGGGCGGTTTTCTTATGCGGCGCAATGCGCTCCCTCCTCTCCCCATGCCTGTCCCAAGTGTATGCCCCGCCGCCCCGGGATATGACCGGGCCGCCCTTGACAAAGGGGAGAGGCAGGGGGTATAATCCAACTACTTATGACAAAAAGGACCAGGGGGCGGCATGCCGTCCGCCCCGGCGGAATTGCTGAGGAGGTCATTTTATGGTCCGCATCATCACAGACAGCACCAGCGACATCAGCCAGGAGCAGGCCCGGGAGATGAACATCGATGTGGTCCCCCTAACCGTCCTGTTCGGCGAGGAGGGGTTCCTGGACGGGGTGGAGATCAGCATCGAGGAGTTCTACCGCCGCCTGGAGCAGGCGGAGACTCTGCCCACCACCGCGCAGGTGCCCCCCGACACCTTTATCGAGCTGTTCCAGCGCTATGTGGACGCGGGAGACCAGGTGGTGGCGCTGTTCATCTCCTCCGAGATGTCGGGCACCTGCCAGTCCGCCTTCATCGCCCGGGAGGCGGTGGACCCGGACAACATCTTCGTGCTGGATTCCCGTACGGTGACCTTCGGATTGGGGCTGATGGTGCGGGAGGCCGTTGCCATGCGGGACAAGGGGCTGCCCGCAGCGGAGATCTACGCCCAGCTGGAGGAGCTGAGCCACCGGGTATACCTGCTGGCTGCGGTGAACACCCTGAAGTACCTGAAGATGGGGGGACGCATCTCCGCCCCCGCCGCTGTGGTGGGCGGGATGCTGGGTATCTCCCCGGTGATCTCGGTGTGGAACGGCATCGTCAACTCGGTGGGGAAGAGCCGGGGAAGAAAAAACGCCTTCCAGTGGATCGCCAAGCGCATCCGGGAGGAGGAACCCGTCGATCCCGACCACATGGTGATCTTCGGCCACTCCAACGCCCCCGACGCCCTGGCGGAGTGCCGGGAGGCCTTCGCCGGACTGACGCCCGGGCTGGAGAACGCCCAGGACAGCCCCATCGGCGCGGTGGTGGGCACCCATGTGGGACCCGGCGCGGCGGGGATGGCGTACTTCAAGAAGGTGTGACCGCACTCAGACCGATCAAATGAAAAGGGCCGGCGCAGCAAACTGCTGCGCCGGCCCTTTGTGTCGCCGGGAAGGAAGATACGCGGTTCAGCGGCGGAGCATCTGCTCCTTGCGGTCAATGGCGCAGCGCACCGAGTTGGTGATGGACTGGGCGTTGAGGCCATAGGCGTCCAGCACCGCCTGGGCGGCGCCGGAGCGGCCGAACAGGTCCTTCACCCCGTGGCGGATCACCGGCACGGGATAGCGGGTGCACACCGTCTCGCACACGGCGGCCCCCAGGCCGCCGACGACATTGGCCTCCTCCACCGTGACGAGGGCCCCCGTCTCCCGGGCGGCCTTCAGGACGATCTCCTCGTCGATGGGCTTGATGGTGTGCAGGTCGATCACCCGGACGGACAGGCCCTCCCCCGCCATCAGGTCGGCGGCCTTCACCGCCTCCTGCACCATCATGCCGGTGGCCAGGATGGCCGCGTCGGCGCCGGGGCGCAGCTGGGCGCCCTTGCCCAGGTGGAACTGATAGCCGGGCACCTCGTCGGTGACCGAGTCCACCGCCAGCCGACCCAGCCGGAGGTAGGCCGGCCCGTCATAGTGCACCAGTGCCTCCACCGCCAGGCGCATCTCCGGCCCGTCGCAGGGGGAGAGCACCATCATCCCCGGGATGGCCCGCATGATGGCGTAGTCCTCGATGCACTGGTGGGTGGCGCCGTCCTCCCCCACGGACAGGCCGCCGTGGGAGCCCACGATCTTCACATTCAGCCGGGGATAGGCCACCGAGTTGCGCACCTGTTCCCACGCCCGGCCGGCGGAGAACATGGCAAAGGAGTTGACAAAGGGCTTCTTGCCGCAGGCGGCCAGGCCGGCGGCCACTCCCACCATGTTGGCCTCGGCGATGCCCATGTCGAAAAAGCGGTCGGGGAATTTGTCCGCGAAGGCCTTGGTCATGGTGGAGCCGGACAGGTCCGCGTCCAGTACCACCAGGTCGGGATATTTCTCCCCCAGCTCGGCCAGGGCCTGTCCATAGGCGGCCCGGGTGGCGATGTGTTCTGCCATGTCAGTTCCCCTCCTTGTTCGGAATGCCCGTCAGGGCGGCGGACAGCCGGTCCCCGCTCCAGCCGGCCTGCCGGCCCAGCGTCTCCACCTGAGCGGCCAGCTCGGACCGGGCCTGCTGATACTGCTCGGCGTTGGGGGCCTTGCCGTGCCAGCCGGCGTTGTTCTCCATGAAGGAGACCCCCTTCCCCTTCACCGTCCTGGCCAGGATCACGGTGGGTCTCCCCTTCTCCGACCTGGCCGCGGCAAGGGCGGCGTCAATGGAGTCAAAGTCGTGGCCGTCGCAGGCCGCCGCATGCCAGCCGAAGGCGGCGAACTTCTGGTCCAGAGGCTCGGTGGGCATCACCTGGTCGGTGGGCCCGTCGATCTGCAGGCCGTTCACATCCACGATGGCGCACAGGTTGTCCAGGCGGTATTTGGCGGCGGACATGGCCGCCTCCCACACCTGGCCCTCGTCCAGCTCGCCGTCCCCCAGCAGGGCGTAGACCCGGTAGTCCTTCCCGTCCAGCTTCCCCGCCAGGGCCATGCCCACGGCGGCGGAGATGCCCTGCCCCAGGGAGCCGGTGGACATGTCCACCCCCCTCACATGGTGCATCTCGGCGTGGCCGGACATGTGGCCGCCGATGGCGCGGAACTGCCCCAGCTCCGCCGCGGGGAAATACCCCCGCAGGGCCAGGGTGGGGTACAGCGCCGGGGTGCAGTGCCCCTTGGAGAGGACGAAGCGGTCCCGGTCGGGGTCGCCGGGCCGGGCGGGGTCCACCCGCAGCTCCCGCTGGTAGAGCAGGGTGAGGATGTCCATGGCGGAGAAGGAGCCGCCCAGATGTCCCGACGCGGCGGAGTACACCATCTCCAGGCCCAGCAGCCGGGCCTGGGCGGCGGTGGCCGCCAGATTCGCGCGGGTGTTGGTATCCATGATGCGATCATCTTCCTTTCAGTCTGAGATCAGGTCAGCGTAAGCGAAATGGTTCTGCCAGTAATACTCCAGGCTGGAGAAATCGGCGGCCAGCTCCGCCCCCTCGGGGGACAGCGTCTGGGTGATGACGCCCCCCTCCATGTAGTTGCCCAGGGACTGGATCACCGGCAGCCGCTGAGAGACGGTGCGCATGGCCTGCATATAGGCGGGGCCCTCCCAGCCGCACAGGTCGAACACCTTGGACATGAGGAAGCAGGGGCTGATGGCCTCCCCCTCCCCCACGAAGTCATTGCCGGTGACCGCCCTGGCGGCGTCGTTGGCCCAGATATAGTAGCGGGTGGAGTAGTAGTTCATGAAGCCCTCCTGGTCGCCCAGGTCCAGGTTCAGACCCATGTCGGTATACCCGCTGTTGCCGTTGCCCATCCAGGGCATGTGGTCCCCGAAGAACACCAGCACCACCGGCTCCTCGCAGTCCCGGAAATAGTCCGCCAGGTCCGCCAGGCGCTGGGTGGTGTCCGCCACCCCGGTGAGGTAGTTGTTGAGCATGTTGTAGGTCTCGTCGCTCAGCTCCCCCTGCACCACATAGGACACCTCCCCCGTGGAGGCGGTGTCATAGCCGCCGTGGTTCTGGAAGGAGAGGCTGTAATTGAAATAGGGGGCGGACTTGTCCCGGCTCTCCCACATCTCCTTCAGCTCCGCGAAGAAGAACTCGTCGGAGCGGTCCTCCACCTCGAAGTCCTCCACGAAGAGATAGCGCTCAAAGCCGAAGTACTCGTTCACATTTTTCCGGTTGTAGAACCAGCCGCCCCCGGGATGGAAGCCCTCGGTGGTATAGCCCTGGCTGCGCAGATACCAGACATAGGTATTCACCGGGCTGCGGTAGGTGCCCGGGTCGGTGTAGCCGGTGAGGAAGCCCTGCTCGGTGTCCTTGGTGCCCCCGGCGAAGATGTTGGTCACCAGCGGGCCGCTGACGCACTCGGCCTGCAGCTCGTGCAGCGGGGCGTACAGGTCCTGGGAGAGCTGGAAGCGGTCGTTCTCAAACACCGACAGGTCCATATAGGCCTCCAGCATGATGCTGATGATGTTCACCTGCTCATCCTCTTCGATGGTGCCGTCCTCATAGGCCCCCAGCAGGGCCTGGGCCTGTTCCTCGTCATAGCCCTCGGGGGGATGGGGGAAGGCGTCGGGGATGGAGTGGAGGAAGGGATACACGAAGCCCTTGGAGACATACACCTGCATGTCCGACCAGATGTCGATCAGCTCGGTGCCCGCCACCTGCTTGTCATACAGCGTGTCGTTGGCGTACAGGGGGGCGCAGGCCGCGCCGCACACCAGCACAGCGGCCGCTCCGATGGCCCGCACCCTGCGGCCCGGGGGCCTGCCCCGCATGAGGAAGTGGGCGAAGAGCAGCCCGAATACCACCGCGAAGATGGTCACCCCGATCTTCCAGTGGAAGGTGAGCTGATAGCGGGAGAGGATGTCCCCCGCCTCCCCCACCGTGGTCAGGTCGATGGCCAGCAGGGGGTCGTCTCGGAGCTGGATCTTGTAGAAGTTGGCCACCGAGAAGCCCAGCACGATGCCGGCGGCGGTCCCGAAGGCCGCCCCCGCCCGGCCGAAGAGGAACCAGAACAGCAGCACCAGCAGGATAGGGGGCAGCAGGTTGAGGGCCAGGATGTGGGTGCTTGAAATAGTTGAAGAAGATGGCGCCCCCGTCCCGGCCGAAGAAGGAGCTGGCCAGCAGCAGGGACACGCATCCGATCCCCACCCCCATGAGCACCAGCATCACCGCCATGTAGACCCGGTGAGGCCAGGGGCTGTCCCCCGGGGCGGGGAACAGCACTTTTTTCAGCGCGTCCATGCCTTAGTAGTCCAGCTTCTCATCCAGCCAGGCCTTCAGCTGGTCGATGGGGACCCGCACCTGCTCCATGGTGTCCCGGTCCCGGATGGTGACGGCGTTGTCCGCGGGGGTCTTGTCGTCCCCCACCGTCTCGAAGTCCACCGTGATGCAGTAGGGGGTACCGATCTCGTCCTGGCGGCGGTACCGCTTGCCGATGGAGCCCGCGTCGTCATAGTCCACCATGAAGTACTTGGAGAGCTGGGCCTGGATCTCCCGGGCCTTCTCCCCCAGCTTCTTGGACAGGGGGAGCACCGCGCACTTATAGGGGGCCAGGGCGGGGTGGAGGCGCAGCACGGTGCGCACATCGTTCTTCTCCGCGTCCACCACCTCCTCGTCGTAGGCGTCGATGAGGAAGGCCAGGGTCACCCGGTCCGCGCCCAGGGAGGGCTCGATGACATAGGGGATATAGTGTTCGTTCTTCTCCTGGTCGAAATAGGTCATGTCCTTGCCCGAGGTGTTCTGGTGGGCGGTCAGGTCGAAGTTGGTGCGGGAGGCGACCCCCCACAGCTCGCCCCAGCCGAAGGGGAAGACGAACTCGAAGTCGGTGGTGGCGTTGGAGTAGTGGCTGAGCTCCTCCTTCTCGTGGTCCCGCAGGCGCAGGTTTTCGTCCTTCATCCCCAGCTCCAGCAGCCACTGGTGGCAGAAGTCCTTCCAGTATTTGAACCAGTCCAGCTCGGTGCCCGGCTGGCAGAAGAACTCCAGCTCCATCTGCTCGAACTCCCGGGTGCGGAAGGTGAAGTTGCCCGGGGTGATCTCGTTGCGGAAGCTCTTGCCGATCTGGCACACGCCGAAGGGCAGCTTCCGCCGGGTGGTGCGCTGGACATTCTGGAAGTTGACGAAGATGCCCTGGGCGGTCTCGGGACGGAGATACACGGTGTTCTTGGCGTCCTCGGTGACCCCCTGGAAGGTCTTGAACATCAGGTTGAACTGCCGGATGTCCGTCCAGTTGTGCTTGCCGCAGGAGGGGCAGGGGATCTCATGCTCCTCGATGAACTGCTTCATCTCCGCCTGGCTCATGGCGTCCACGCTGTGGCCCAGGTCGAAGTGATTCTCCTGGCACCAGTCCTCGATGACCTTGTCGGCGCGGAAGCGCTCCTTGCACTCCTTGCAGTCCATCAGCGGGTCGGAGAAGCCGCCCACATGGCCGGAGGCCACCCACACCTGGGGGTTCATCAGGATGGCGGCGTCCAGCCCCACATTATAGGGGTTCTCCTGGACGAATTTCTTCCACCAGGCCTTCTTCACATTGTTCTTCAGCTCCACCCCCAGGGGACCGTAGTCCCAGGTGTTGGCCAGCCCGCCGTAGATCTCGCTGCCGGCGAAGATGAAGCCCCGGCCCTTGCACAGGTTGACGATCTGTTCCATGCTTTTCTCGCGGTTGTTCATGGTGACACTCCTTATTATTAAATAGTGTAGCGGCGGAAGATGCGCGCGGCGGACGGTAGAGGACAAAAACGCCCTGAGCCAGTCTGCTGGCTCAGGGCGAATCGTTTGATCCGTGGTTCCACCTGAATTCGCACCGGAGGCGCGCACTTTGGGGCCCGTAACGCGGGACCGGACGGCGCCCCATTTCCGGGGCGCGGCTCCAGGGCGCCTTCCCCGCCGGCGGACCGGGGCTTGCACCGTCCGCCCCGTCTCTGCCAGTCCCTCCGCCGGGTACTGTTCCCTGTCATCGCTTTTCGTCCCACCACTTTATCATCTTTTCCCCCTGCTGTCAACTAAAACGGGGGAACGGGCGGGATTTTCCGGGAAATGGGCCCTCAGCTCCCCTTCTCCTCCCGGTCCAGCTGCTCCAGGTGGGCCTTCAGGACCAGGTTGATATAGCTGGACACCGGGCGGTCCTCCCGTTCGGCCAGTTCCTTGACCCTGGACAGAACAGGGCTGTCCAGAGTGATGCTGATTTTTTCCTTGAGAGGCTTCATGGTACATCACCCGGACAAACTATACCACCGGGGAGGATAAAATATTGACGAATCGCACCTAATCGCATATAATCCGACTAAAGGGGGAATGCCCATGTACACCAATGACTTCGAGGACGCCTTTTCCAACTTCCTGGACCGCCACGAGTATGACGAGGCGGAGCACTACCTCTTCTCCATGGTCCGCCTGGCCTTCGCCGCCGGCTGGCGGGCGGCGGGGGGCGAGCCGCCCCGGGCGGAGCGCATCTTTGAGCTGCTCCCCGGCGGCCGGACGGCCGCCCCGGCGGACGCCGCCGGCGACGGGCCGGAGGACTGACCCCCTCCTCCCGGGAAAAACTTGGCCGCCGCATTGACGGCGGGGCGAAGGCTGTCGTATAATGGGCCCAGACGCGGCAGGACCCGCTTTCGGCGGGAGAAAGGGCGGTGGGCCGCATGAAAAAGCTCATCATTGAAAAGGCGGCGGTGAAGAACAACCTCTCGGTCATCAAGGCCAAAGCGGGGAAGAGCGCCATCTACGGCGTCCTCTCCGGGGACGGCGGCGGCGCGGGCCTGGTTGAGATGGCCAGGCTCCTCCGGGCGGAGGGCATCGGCCGCTTCGCCGTCTCCGAGCCGGAGGAGGCCGCCGCCCTGCGCAAGGCGGGCTTCGTGGACGAGGAGGTGCTCATGCTCCGCTCCACCACCGACCCGGAGGAGCTGGAGCGGCTGGTGGACCTGAATGTGGTGTGCACCGTCAGCTCCATCGAGACCGGCGTGGCCCTCAACAGCGTGGCCGAGGCCCGCTCCACCGTGGTGGAGGCCCACCTCCAGGTGGACACCGGCCTGGGCTTCGGCGGCTTTCTGGTGGACGAGCCGGACAAGATCCTCCTGGCCTACCGCTCCCTGTCCAATGTGGCCATCTCGGGGATCTACACCCAGATCCAGGGCTCCGGCAAGAGGGAGCGGGCCCAGGCCCAGCTGGCCCTGTTCGACGAGATGCTGGAGACCATCCACAAGGAGGGCTTCGAGACGGGCGTGGTCCATGTGGCGGGCTCCTACGCCCTGCTCCACATCCCCGGGGTGGGCCGGGACGCGGTGCGGGCCGGCTCCGCCATTCTGGGCCGCTGCCGCCGCGTCCGGGGGGACGGCCTGCAGACCGTGGGCACCGGCGAGGTGGCCATCGCCGAGACCCACTGGCTGCCCAAGGGGCACACCGTGGGCACCCAGAAGCTGGTGCGCCTGCGCCGGCCCACCCGTGTGGGGGTGCTCCCCGTGGGCTATCAGAACGGCGTGGGGGTGGAGCGCCCCCGGATGGACGGACTGTGGCAGCGGCTGTGCCGCGCCCTGCGTCCCCGGCGCTTCTCCGTCCGGGTGGACGGGCAGCGGGCCCCGGTCATCGGCGATGTGGGCGCCACCGAGACCCTGGTGGACCTCACCGACCTGAAGTGCGCCGCCGGCGATGTGGCCCAGTTCGATATCGACCCCGCTTTTGCCAAGGGCCTTGTTCGGGAGTATCGGTGAGGACCCCAATCAACAACCGAATTTTGTGAATCAAAGGACAGAAACCGCCCGGGGCTCTTCCGCGCCCCCGGTTTCTGTCCCGTTTTTATTGAAAATGCCGAAAAAAACAGATGGGAAAAAACCTTTCAAAACAACTGAAAAACAGCTGTTTTGGGAGACTTATCAAAAATGCTGTCGTTTGCGACAAAAAATGAACGGGTTCTATTGTGCGTTTAAACAAAATGGGGACAACGATTCGGTTGTAGATGCGGAAAAACAGTTGTGAAAAATTGATTGACAGATTTCCGTTGATTGTTATAATAAAAGAAACCTTGGGTTCACATTTTTGTCATAATTGTGACGCCCCCATGCGGCGCCTCAATCAGGCCCGGGCCTGATGCTCTGTGTGTGAAACACACAGAATTTCGGATTGGGCCGTTCAAAAATGAAGGACCGAAAACAGAGGTAATTTTAGAATGAAGGAGTAGATGCGACATGAAAAAGACCCTTGCTCTCGTGCTGGCTCTGGCCATGTGCCTGGCGCTGCTCACTGCCTGCGGCGGCGGCGGTGGCGGCGGCACCGAGACCGGCAGCGGCGGAGAAGGCGGCGGCGGGACTGCCGCTGGCGAGGACATCACCCTGCGCTTCTCCGCCCACGACCCTGAGACCTCCGACATTATGATCGCGGCTCAGAACTACTTTGACCAGATCAACGAGGCCACCGACGGTCATGTGACCGTGGAGATGCTGGCCTCCGGCGTGGTGGCCTCCGCCGCCACCGTGGGCGACATGGTCTCCTCCGGCGGCGTGGATATGGGCTGGGTGTATACCTCTTATTACCCCACTCAGTTCACCCTGTCCGATGTCATCACCCTGCCCCTGCAGGGCTTCGGCGACAATGTGGCCGCCACCCAGATGCTGTGGGACCTGTACGAGAGCGTGCCTGAGATGGCCGCCCAGTGGGACAACGAGTACAAGGTGCTCCAGCTGTATGCCAACCCCCCCATGATCTTTGAGACCAAGGAGCTCATCTCCAGCGTGGAGGACCTCCACGGCCTGACCATCCGCTGCCCGTCCGGCGCCATCACCGATGTGCTGGCCGCCTGGGGCGCCTCCGGCGTGTCCATGCCCCCCAACGATGTGTACGAGGCCATGGAGAAGAACAACATCGACGGCTACATCTTCGAGGTTGTGGGCACCTGCACCTTCTCCCTGCAGGAAGTGACCAACTACTACCTGGATATGCCCCTGTACACCGGTCCCTTCGCCATCGCCATGAACTGGGATCGCTGGAACTCCCTGCCCGCCGAGTATCAGGAGGCCATTGACGCCATCTCCGGCCGCGACGCCTCCGTCGTCTCCGCCCAGGCCTTTGAGGACGCCATGAACGCCGGCATCGAGCAGATCATAGCTTCCAACGGCTCCAACGGTCAGCCCGGTGAGTTCATCACCCCCACTGACGAGGAGCTGGCTGGCTGGCAGGTCGCCGCCGACGAGTACGCCGCCCAGTGGTGCGAGACCATCACCGAGAGCACCGGCGTGGACGGCGCCGCTTACCTGGCGCAGGCCCAGGAGTTCATCGCCCAGTACGAGTAATTCGTGCCGGAGGGTACGCTCCGCTTTCTCACTCCCCTGTGAGTAAAGAGATGCCGAAACCGCATCTCCCGACCGGAAAACCGGCCGGGAGATGCGCGTTCCGGATGAGGTATACCTGCGGCGGGCAGCCGCCCGCCGCAAGCGCATAAGAGAAAGGATTGGTCTCCGCCTATGCCAAACGGAATCACCGTCGCCATCATTGCCATCATCATTTTCCTGATCCTGATCTTCATGGGAATGAACATCGGCTTGGCGATGCTGCTGGTGGGCTTTGTTGGTTATATGTATATGATCAACTTCCAAGCCGCCCTGGGCGTGGTTCGCACCGCGCCGGTCGATACGGCGAGTAAATACTCGTATATCGTCATTCCCCTGTTTATCCTAATGGGTAACTTCGCATTCCACGCAGGACTATCAGACGCGCTGTATAACGCGGCGTCCAAGTGGCTGTCCCGGCTGCCGGGCTCCCTGGCCTGCGCCACCATCGCGGCCTGCGCCTGCTTCGGCGCGATCTGCGGCTCCACCGCCGCCACCGCCGCCACCATGGGCGCCATCGCCATGCCTGAGATGCGCTCCCGCGGCTACAACGACGCATTGTCAACAGGCTCGCTGGCGGTGGGCGGAACATTGGGTATCCTGATCCCGCCCTCCACGCCCATGATCATTTACGCCATTATTGCGGAATGCTCGATCGGCAAGCTGTTCTCCGCGGGTATTCTCCCCGGTATCATCCTTGCCTGTCTGTATATTATCTTCATTGTCATCCGTGTGAAGATCCATCCCGACTGGGCGCCCCCGCCCACCAGCACCCCCTGGAGAGAGCGCTTTGCCTCCCTGAAGGGCCTGATCGGCGTCGTGGTGCTGTTCGGCGTCACCCTGGGCGGTATGTTCGCCGGCCTGTTCTCCGTGAACCAGGCCTCCGCCATTGGCGCCTTCCTGGCCTTCCTGCTGATGATCGTCAACCGCAAGCTGACCTGGAAGAGCTTCTTCACCGCCATGAAGGACACCGTCACCACCACCGCCATGACCATGCTGATCATGATGGGCGCCATGGTGTTCTGCACCTTCCTGGCCGTCACCGGCCTGCCCAGCGCCATGGCGGACGCCATCGGCGGTCTGAATGTGTCCAGATATGTCATCCTGATCATCATGACCGCCATCTACATGGTCCTGGGTATGTTCATGGACGGCATGGCCATGGTCATCCTCACCGTGCCCATCTTCCTCCCCGTGGTGGAGGCCCTGGGCTGGGATTCCATCTGGTTCGGCATCTACATCATCATCACCATGGAGATGGGCGCCATCTCTCCCCCGGTGGGCCTGAACCTGTTTGTCATCTACAAGACGGCAAAGGATGTTCCCCTGCACACGATATACAAGGGCTCTATACCATATATCGCGGTACAGTGGATTATGTGTATCATTATCGCGGTATTCCCGACGATCGTGACATTCGTGCCCAACTTTGTGGCAGGTTAGTAGGAGGTGGCAGAATATGATTCAGAAAATCGACAAGGTATTTTACCGTATTTCCGCCGCCATCGGCTCCCTGAGCTATGTGGGCATTGTGGCCATGACCCTGCTGAACATCGTGGATGTCGTGCTGAACAAGGTGTTCGGCATGCCCATTCAGGGCGCCTATGAGCTCACCGAGCGCCTGCTGATGTGCACCGTGTTTGCCTCTCTGGCCTATGGCCAGGCGTGCAAGTCCCATATCAACACCACTCTGGTGATCACCCACTTCCCCCGGGTGCTGAAGTTCCTGGTGTTCGGCGTGATGCAGGCCCTGGCCACTCTGGCGGCCATCCTGTGGACCTATGGCGCCTGGATCCAGATCTTCGAGTCCATCCGCACCAACACCGTTACCGCGGTGCTGAAGATCCCCCTGTATCCCTTCTATGCGTTTGAGTTCGTCACCATGATTGCGTTCAGCCTGATGCTGCTCTGGGACACCATCATCATCTTCCTGGCGATCAAAAACGACTGGTGCGCGGACCATGTCACCGGCTCCTGGGCCTGACCCAAGATCCGATTCCGCGCAGGACCGCACAGAACGAACCGGCGGCCGGCCCTTTGGGCCGGCCGCCGGTCTATATTTTTCTCGCGCCCCGTCTGCAAAATTCCAACCGGCCCCGTGCCAAAGAAAGGCAGGACATCCACAGGATGTCCTGCCTTTCTTTGGCACCCCTGACCAGACTCTAACTGGTGGCCTACCGCTTAGGAGGCGGTCGCTCTATACAACTGAGCTACAGGGGCATATGGAGGGGCGGCTCCGCCCGGAGAACTCTATTGTACCCAACGGAGGGCGGCGCTGTCAAGGCCTGTGGGGCAGAAAGAGGGCGGAAGGACCCCGTGCCGCGCTTCCGGCGGCGAAAGAGAGGGGCGGAAGGGATGGAAAATTCATATTTTCACGGTGGTTTCCCCATGGGGAATATGCTATGATAAACTTTATCAAACCGCGGCAGGACGCAGAGACCGCAGGCGGATTGAAGACCGAATAGGACGGAGTGTGAACCATGGAGGGAAAGGAACTGACCTGGGGACAGCGGGGCCGGCTGTGGCTTCGGCTGGGCATCCGCCTGGTGGGGGCGGTGATCGCAGTGGCCCTGGTGGTCACGGTGCTGCCCCCGCTGCTGTCCCTGTTCATGCCGTTCGTGCTGGCGCTGGTGGTGGCGTGGCTGCTCAACCCGCTGGTGCGGCTGCTTCATCAGCGGCTGGGGGTATCCCGAAAGATCACCTCCCTGCTGCTGATTCTGCTGCTGTTCTGCCTGGTGGGGGGCGCTCTGGGCTATTTCATCTACGCCGTGGCGGGGGAGCTGCTCTCCCTGGCCAACAACTGGCAGGAGATCTGGGACGGGCTGACCGCCATGGGAGAGCAGGCGCTGCAGGCTCTGGCTCCCCTCACCGGCACGATCCCCCTGCCCCTGGCAGATTGGGCGGACCGGGCGTTGGAGAGCCTGTCCGGCTGGCTGGAGGCGGTGATCCCTGCCGCTCTGACCGGGCTGGCCAGCGGGGCGGGAGCCCTGGCCATGCAGGTCCCCACCTTCGTCATCGGGCTGATCGTGTTCATCATGGCCTCCTATTTCATCACCGCGGATTACCCGCACCTGCGCTATCAGGTGTCCCGGCTGTTCGGCGGACGGGCGCGGCTGCGGCTGGCTGACCTGAAAGCCATTGTCTCCAATGCGTTCGGCGGCTATCTGCGGGCGGAGTTTTTCCTCTCTGTCGGGGTGTTTTTCATCCTGCTGGTGGGCTTCGCACTCATCGGGCAGAGCTACGCCCTGCTCATCGCCCTGCTGCTGGCGGTGATGGATTTCATCCCCATCATCGGCGCCGGCACCGTGATGGTGCCCTGGGCGGTGATCGCGCTGATCACCGGCGACCCGGGGCAGGCGGTGGAGCTGATGGTGATCTGGGGGATCATCTGCCTGTTCCGCCGGGTGGGGGAGCCCAAATTTGTGGGCACCCAGACGGGGCTCTCCCCCATCCTCTCCCTGGTGTGTATTTATGTGGGTATGCGCATCGCGGGGGTGCTGGGGATGATCCTGGGGCCCATCCTGTGTCTGGTGGTCATCGGAGTGGGCCGATCCGGCTTTTTCGACGGGCTGGCGGCGGATGTGCGCCTGGCGGCGGCGGACCTTCTGGCCATCCTGAGAGACCGGGAGGAGCGGCCGGAATAATTCAAAAAAAGTGTGTTTTTTCTTCATGAAAAGGACATAAATCTTCGGTAAGCTTAAGCTGTTCTCAGGAGAGATACCAGAGACCCGGAGGAGGAATAAACCATGAGCGACTTTATCCATGATCAGAATGAGTTTGATTCTTACCATAGTGAATCCGTCGGCCAGCCCGGCCCCATGGCGGAGTTCAGCGGCGTCCCGGGCGGAAGCGCGGGCTTTGTCCCGCCGGAGCCGCCCCGGAAAAAGGGGCGCCGGGGCATGAAGGTGGTGGCGCTGCTGCTGGCCTGCGTCATCGTGGGCGGCGGCGCCGGCGTGGGCGGCGCGGCCCTGTACGGAAATCTGTCCGGCGGGCAGGGCGGCACCACCATCTACGAGGCCGACACCCCCCTGTCGGCGGTGACCCTGTCCAATGTGCCCAGCAGCGATCCCATGACCCCCGCGGAGATCTACGCCGCCAATGTGAACGCCACCGTGGGCATCACGGTGGATGTGGTGACCACCAACTGGTGGGGGATGACCACCTCCGGCGCGGCGGCCGGCTCCGGCTTCGTCATCACTCAGGACGGATACATCGTCACCAACTACCATGTCATCGATGTCCAGGGCGCCCAGACCATCACGGTGGCGATGTATGACGGGACCACCTATCCCGCCACGGTGGTGGGTTATGACGAGGACCACGACCTGGCGGTGCTGAAGATCGAGGCCACCGGCCTGCAGACCGTGGTGCTGGGCGACTCCGATTCCCTGGTGGTGGGGGACAGCGTGGCCGCCATCGGCAACCCCCTGGGAGAGCTGACCTTCTCCCTGACCACCGGCGTCATCAGCGCGCTGGACCGCTCCGTCACCCTCAGCAGCGGCGTGGTCATGGACCTGATGCAGACCGACTGCGCCATCAACTCGGGCAACTCCGGCGGCCCGCTGTTCAACCAATACGGCGAGGTGGTGGGCATTACCAACGCCAAGTACTCCAGCAGCAGCAACTCTGAGGCGTCCATCGACAACATCGGCTTCGCCATTCCCATCAACCAGGTGAAGGACCTGATCACCCAGCTCATCGAGACCGGCGAGATCGTCCAGCCCTATCTGGGCGTGGGAGTGCGCACCGTCAGCACCGAGGGGCAGCAGTACGGCGTCCCCGCCGGGGCCTATGTGGCCTCGGTGGAGGAGGGCGGCCCCGCCGACCAGGCCGGGGTGCAGGTGGGCGATGTGATCACCGCCCTGAACGGCGAGGCGGTGGAGACCCAGCAGGAGCTCACCTCTCTGAAAAACCGTTATCAGCCCGGGGACACCGTGACCCTGACCCTCTACCGGGACGGGGAGGAGCTGGAGGTGTCGGTGGTGCTGGGCACCACGCCGGAGGAGACGCAGCCGGCGGTGCAGCCCTCCGCCTCCATCCAGCAGGACAACGGGTATAACGGATACAACGGCTGGCCCTTTGGATTTGGGTACTGAAGCCGATCAAAATAGATAGAAAGCGGACCCGGAGCGCACTGCGCTCCGGGTCCGCTGCGTTTTGCCGCTATCCGGCCAGAAAGCGCGCCGCCACGGCGAAGAGCGGAAGGGTGAGGATGGACAGCAGGGTGGACAGGGCCACCAGCTGGGCCGCTGCGGCGGTGTTGCGGCCGAACTGCTCGGCGAAGATGCTGGTGACTCCGGCGGAGGGGGCGGCGGAGAGGATCACCACCGCAGTGTACAGCAGGGGGTCCAGATGGAAGGGCAGCAGCACCACCGCCATCAGGGCGGGGAGGAGGGCCAGGCGCAGGAGGGAGGCCTCGAACAGGCGGTGCTTGCGGAAGGTCTCCCGGATGTTGGCGTGGGCCATCTGGCTGCCGATGACCAGCATGGCCAGGGGGGTGTTCATGTCCGCCAGAAAGGACACCGCGCTGTTCACCGCCCCGGGCAGGCGCAGGCCGGAAAACAGCAGGACCAGGCCGATGGCGATGGAGATGGTGCCCGGGTTCACCAGCAGGCTGCGCGCGCTGGCCTTTCCGCCCATAAGGGTGATGCCGTAGCTCCACTGCAGCAGGTTGAACACGATGGTGGACACCGCCGCGAAGATCAGCGCGTCCGGCCCGGCCACCGCCTCCACCAGGGGAAAGCCCATAAAGCCGGTGTTGGCGAAGATGATGCCGAACTGAAGCACCGGCCGGGTGTCGGCGTCCCGGCTGGGGAACATGAAGTGGGCGATGGGGATGAAGATGAGATAGCTGGCCAGGAAGGCCAGCAGCGCCTCCCCCAGCAAAATCAGCAGAGAGGGGGTGAGCTCCACCTGGAGGGTCTCCACCACCAGGCAGGGGGCGATGACATATAACAGAAGGAAGGACATCTGCCCCCGGGTGTGGGCGGAGATCTTCCCCAGCTTGGTGAGGAGGAACCCCACTCCCATCAGCAGGAACAGGGTGCCCACCTGTCCGGTGACCACCAGAAAATCTTCCAGCATCGCGCTCTCTCCTCCCCCGGGCTGCGGCCCGCGCAACAGGGACCATTATACTCCTGACCGTCGGCGCAGGCAAGGCCGAGGAGAGAAAAATTAGAATAAATTCTAATATTTTTCGAAAAACTGGACGAATGCGCGCCAAAAACCGGGGCCGCAGGCGGAATATCTGCCGCCTGCGGCCCCGGAATTTATGTCAGGCCGTCCAGGACCCACGGCCATCGGCGAGCGGGCTGCCGGAGCGGGGCCCGGAGTCACTCCTCCGACAGCAGCTGGACGAGGGCTTCGCTTCGCTGCAGCCAGTACTGTTCGCCGTCATAGATTAGCACCCACACGGCGTCTGCCCCGGGGGCCATCGGCGAGAGATCGACCAGCTCGCCCGGCTGGCGTGTCTCCCCCTCCGGCTGGTAAATATATCCCGTCCAGGCTGCCTGGACCTCTGGGGTCAGGCACCACATATCCTCCCCCAGCAGAGGGTACTCCTGCCGGAGCTGGTACAGCCCCCAGAACTGCCGCCCCTCCGCCATGGCCTCCAGGGCCGCCCGGTCCAGCAGCTCCTGCTCCCCCACGGCATAGGCGTCGATCCGGAAGTCACAGTCCTCCCGCCACTGGCCGTAATACTCCAGCAGTTCCTCCAGCAGCAGGACGGCGGCCTCCTCCGGCGGCATCCCCTCCCCGTCGGTGAGCACGAAAGCCAGATCGCTGGAGAGGGGATCGTCACAGGCGGGGTCGAGCTCCGCCGCCCGGGCGGACAGCTCCCCGGTGAACAGGGCCGCCGGATCCAGCGCAGCATAGGCGCCCCGGTCCGCCCATCCCCCCGCATCGGAGAAGGCCAGCTCCGCCAGTGCCGCCGGGTCGCTCTCCGCCGCGAAGGCGGGGTCGGCCACATCCCCGTAGAGCACATCCCTGTCCTCCCGGGTCACCGCCACCCGGATGGTCTGCCCGCCGTCCCAGGTGAGCTGTACCTGGGTGCAGACCTCCGGCGCCAGGGGGGTGTAGAAGATGTCGATGTACTCCCGGCTGTCCAGGCGCACCTCCCCCATCTCGGCGCAGTTGGGGAGATGGGGCGCCAGCACCGCCCCGTCATACACCGCGGCGTTCCCCTGGGACTCGCCGCCGGCGGGGGAGACCCGGTACCGGTCCAGCGTGGCCTCCATCATCAGGGCCGGCAGGTCTGTCCCCTGGGCAAAGAGGAACTGATCGTAATAGCCGCTCTCCACCGTGGGCTCCACATCCACCCCGACGCGCCACATCGTCCACCCGATGAGCGCCGCGGCGATCACCACCGCGGTGACCCCGGCGAGGAGCGCGCCTCTTTTCTTCGTCATCTCTGTCTTCTCCTCCCTTCTGCCGCCGCTTCGGCGGCCTGCACAGGTGTATGGTACTTTAAACATATCATACCATATCTGAAGAAAAGTGTCACCCCACTTTGACAGATTTCTCCAAAAGAAAACGAAGAGGCGGGACGAGACCTGGGACCAGCCGAAGGTGCGGCGGCAGGCCATGGGGGAAAGTTGCAATTCCCGCCGGGAGGGGATATAATGAAAAGGAAAAGTGCCCGCGGCGGCGCGGGAGAGGAGAGATGGGACCATGACCAAGACCGAGCTGCTGGACCGGTTTGCCCACAGCGGGGAGGAGCGTACCCTGCTGGCCCGGGTGCTGGACAAGCGGACGGCGGCGGAGGGGCGCTCCATCCCCGCCTGGACCCCCTTTCTCACCCCCGAGGAGCAGGCGGCGGCGGAGGCGCTGCTCCGGGCGGACGGGCCCTGCCGTTATGTGCTGTTTGGGGGATATCCCGGGGCGGAGCGGAGGATCTGCGCCTTCCTCCCCGACTGGCAGGAGGAGGGGGATTTTCTGGCCGACCCGGAGGGGCCGGTGGCGGCGGTGGAGGCGTCCTTTCCCCCCGAGGCGGGACTGACCCACCGGGACTTTCTGGGCGGGCTCATGGGCCTGGGAATTACCCGGGAAAAGCTGGGGGACATCCTGGTGGGAGAGGGCGCGTGCCAGGTGCTGGTGCTGCGGGAGACGCTGCCCATCCTCCTCAGCCAGTGGGAGAGCGCCGGGCGGTGGAAGCTGAAGCTCCGGGAGGTGCCCCTGGACCAGCTGGAGGTGGCCCCGCCGGAGGTAAAGGTCATCCGGGACACGGTGGCCGCCCTGCGGCTGGACGCGGTGGCGGCCAGCGCCTTCTCCACCTCCCGGGGGAAGGCGGCGGAGCTGATCTCCGCCGGCCGGATGGCGGTGAACCACCGGGAGTGTACCAAGGCGGACCGGCCGGTGGCCCAGGGGGATGTCCTCACCTGCCGGGGCCTTGGCAAGTGCGTGGTAAAAGAGGTGCTGGGCCGGTCCAAAAAGGGGCGGATCATGCTGGTGCTGGAGCGCTATGTATGAGCCGGTGGGGCCGGACAGACGAACAGAGGAGAACAGGAGGAACACCCATGGAGCGAGCAAAGATCGACCGCATCAATGAACTGGCCCGGAAGGTGAAGGCGGGCCAGGCCCTCACCCCGGAGGAGATCAGCGAGCGGGACAGCCTGCGCCGGGAGTACATCGCCGCCGTCCGGGCCAACCTGGAGGCGCAGCTGGACAACACCTATCTGGTGGACGAGAACGGGAACGAGACCCCGCTGAAGAGGCGGTGAGGCGCCGCCGGCCCGGAGAGCGTACGGGCGGTGCCATCAAAATTTGACGGAGGGAAGGGACGCGCTGTGGAGCAGCCAAAACTGTGGACCCGGCATTTTGTGGTGGGGACCCTGGTCAATTTCCTGCTTCTGCTGAATTACTATCTGCTCATGGTGATCATGGCCGACTTTGCCGCCGACCGCTTCCACGCCTCGGGCAGCAGCGCCGGGCTGGCGGTGAGCATGTTCATCATCGGGACCATGATCGCCCGGTGCTTCTCCGCCCAGCTGATGGAGAAGGTGGGGAAGTGGAACCTGCTGGCGGCGGGCATTCTGCTGGAGGTGGCGGCCTCGGCGGCCTATTTTCTGGCCTCCGGTCTCTCCCTGCTGTTTCTGATCCGGCTGGCCCACGGCATCTCCTATGGGCTGGCCTCCACTGCGGTGAGCACCATCGTCACCGGCCTGGTGCCCCTGGAGCGCCACGGCGAGGGCATCGGCTACTTCATGCTCAGCAGTACCCTGGGCACAGCGGTGGGCCCCTTCATCGGGATGATTCTCCTTCAGGGGGGCGGATACTTCAACATCTTTCTCGCCTGCGTGATCACGGCGGCGGTGTGCTTCCTGGCCGTCTTTCAGCTCCGCCTCTCCCCGGAGAAGAGGGCCGCCCTGGCCGCCGCCCAGAAGCTGCTGCCCCGGGAGAAGGGGCTGCGGGGGATCATGGAGGTGAAGATCCTCCCCATCTGTCTGGTGTGCGCGGGGATCTACTTCTGCTACTCCAGCCTGATCTCCTTCCTCTCCCCCTACGCCGGGGAGATCGGTCTGGAGGGGCCGGCCACCCTGTTCTTCCTGGTGTACTCGGCGGCCATCCTGTTCAGCCGTCCCTTCACCGGGCGGCTCTTCGACCGGAAGGGGGCCGACGCGGTGATGGTCCCGGCGTTCCTCTCCTTCCTGGCGGGGATGGCCCTGCTCAGCCAGGTCCGCCATGCCGTCCCCCTGCTGCTGGCGGCGGCGCTGCTGGGCTTCGGAATGGGGGCGGTGCAGTCCTGCGGGCTCACCCTGGCGGTGAAGAGCGCGCCCCCCGAGCGCATCAGCTACGCCAACTCCACCTTCTATATCTGCGCCGACGCGGGGGTTGGGATCGGACCCTTCCTGCTGGGCTTCCTGCTCCCCGGGGCGGGCTACCGGGGGATGTACCTGGTGGTGGCGGGCATCGCCGCCGCCTTCACCGTGCTCTACCTGGCCGTCAGCCGCGGCCGGCGGAAGGCCGGCTGACGACCGGAAAAACGAGGCGCCCCGCCCTCCCGAGTCCGGGAGGGCGGGGCGCCTTTGTCGGCGGGATCACTTGTAATAGAGCTTGTTGGTCTGGCTCTGGGGCTCACAGGTGAGGTTCATCCCCAGCTTCTGATAGGTGCCCATGTCCACCTGGGAGAGCATCACCGAGGAGTGGGCCTCGCACCCACGCAGGGCGGAGAGCTGGTCCAGGGCCCGGGCGGTGATGGGGTCGGAGGAGGCGCTGATGGCCAGGGCGATGAGGGTCTCGTCGCTGTGCAGGCAGGGGTTGCAGGAGCCCAGATGGGCCACCTTCACCCGCTGGATGGGGGCGATGGCCTCGGGAGAGATGAGGTGGTAGCTGTGGTCGATGCCGGCCAGCTCCTTCAGGGCGTTGATGATGGCGGTGGAGGCCGCCCCCAGCAGGGCGGTGGTCTTGCCGGTGACCAGCCGTCCGTCGGGCAGCTGGATGGCGGCGGCGGGGTTGCCCGTCTCCTCCGCCACCCGGTTGGCCGCGGCGATGACGGGGCGCAGCTCGGGGGAGGCGTTGGCCTGCTTCATCAGCAGCTCCAGCCGGAAGACGATGCCGTCGTCCCCCAGGCCCCGGCGGCGGTCGCACAGGGCGGTGTAGTACCGGCGGACGATCTCCTCCCGGGCGGCCTCCTGACACACGGCGTCGTCCACGATGCAGTTGCCCGCCATGTTCACCCCCATGTCGGTGGGGGAGCGGTAGGGGCTGCTGCCGGCAATCTTCTCGAACATGGCGGACAGGACGGGGAAGATCTCCACATCCCGGTTGTAGTTCACGGTGGTGACTCCATAGGCCTCCAGGTGGAAGGGGTCGATCATGTTCACATCGTCCAGGTCGGCGGTGGCCGCCTCATAGGCCAGGTTTACGGGGTGCTTCAGGGGGAGGTTCCAGATGGGGAAGGTCTCGAACTTGGCGTAGCCCGCCTTTACCCCCCGGCGGTACTCGTGGTAGAGCTGGCTGAGGCAGGTGGCCATCTTGCCGCTGCCCGGGCCGGGGGCGGTGACCACCACCAGGGGGCGGGAGGTCTCGATGTACTCGTTGCGGCCGTAGCCCTCATCGCTGACGATGTGGGCGATGTCGTGGGGATAGCCCTCGATGGGGTAGTGGAGGAAGACCCGCACCCCCAGGTTCTCCAGCCGCTTTTTGAACGCGTCGGCGGCGGACTGCCCGGCGTACTGGGTGATGACCACGCTGCCCACATACAGCCCCTTGCCCCGGAAGGCGTCGATGAGGCGCAGCACATCCGCGTCATAGGTGATGCCCAGGTCCCCGCGCATCTTGTTCTGCTCGATGGCGGCGGCGTTGATGGCGATAACCATCTCCACGCTGTCCCGCAGCTCCAGCAGCATGCGGATCTTGCTGTCCGGGGCGAAGCCGGGGAGCACCCGGCTGGCGTGGAAGTCGTCAAAGAGCTTGCCGCCGAACTCCAGATAGAGCTTGTTGTCGAACTGGGCGATGCGCTCCTTGATGTGCTGGGACTGGGTTTCCAGGTATTTGTCGTTGTCAAAACCGATCTGTCTCATCGCTGTGCCGCCCCCGATCAGAGAGGCGGCTCCTCCCCCTTCCTGCGAGTGAACTTATCACATGACAGACATTCTATCATACTTTTGCGGGAATTGGCAGGGCAGACGGGAAAATTGACGGAAAATTTTCGCGCGTCCCCTCCGGGGGGGCGGCGGCCCCCGCCCTGTCCGTCAAAAACGGCCCCCGGAAGTCCCGAGGCCCCGCAAAGCGGGGCGGCGCTTTTGCGGCGTCCAAGGTTTTCGCCGCAGGAGAAAACCTTGGAGGAAGGGCGGCTTTGCCGCCCTGAGCACTTCAATCAGCGAAGGGTGGAGCCGCCCTACGGGCGGCGGAACCCACAATAAAAGGACATCTGCTTTCGCAGATGTCCTTTTATTGTGGTGGACGCTAACGGACTTGAACCGCTGACCCCCTGCACGTCAAGCAGGTGCTCTAGCCAGCTGAGCTAAGCGTCCAAACAGCATCATTCATTATACCGGCGGGGCCCCGCTTTGTCAACACCTTTTTCTTGCAAAAGAGCGTGGATTTCCCGCGAGATGTCTGATATACTGAAAAAAACTGACCGAATGGAGGGAGAGCCCCCATGCTCTGCGAAGCGTTTTCTCTGTCCGACCTCCACCCCGACCTGAAGGACAGTACCGCCCGCCTGTCCGTCTACGCCCGGGACCCCGCCGGCGCCCTGGCGGACGAGGCCCCCCGCTGGGGGGTGCTGATCCTCCCCGGGGGCGGATACGGGGTGGTGGCTCCCGCCGAGGGGGAGCCGGTGGCCCTGGCCTTCCTGGCCGCGGGGATGCAGGCCTTCGTGCTGGAGTACAGCGTGGCCCCCGCCCGCTGGCCCCAGGCGTTCCTGGAGGCGGCGGCCGCGGTGGCCTTCCTGCGGAAGAACGCGGCGCGGTATCAGCTCCACCTCCACCGCATCGCGGTGTGCGGCTTCTCCGCCGGAGGGCACCTGGCGGGCTGCCTGTGCAACCTGTGGGGGGACCCGCTGATCCGGACGGAGCTGGGCCTGGCCCCCACCGATGTCCGCCCGGACGCCGGGGTGCTGTGCTACCCGGTGATCTCCGCCGCCCTGTCCGCCGACGGGTCCACCTTCCCCAACCTGCTGGGGGAGGACTGGAAACAGAGCGGCCGGGTGGAGCTGTCTCTGGAGACCAGCGTCACCCCGACCAACCCGCCCGCCTTCCTGTGGACCACCTGGGAGGACGGGTCGGTGCCCATGGAGAACACCCTGGCCTACGCCGCCGCCCTGCGGCGGCAGGGGGTGCCCTTTGACCTGCATGTCTTCCAGCACGGCCCCCACGCCATGGGGCTGGCCACCGACGAGTGCGCCCGGGATGGGGAGCACCGGGACCCCCGGGCCGCCGGATGGCATCCCCTGTGCGTCAGCTGGCTGCGCCGCATCGAGAATGAGCTGCCCGGCTGAGCCGCGGCCGAGACACACACCGGAAAAGGAGGCCTGACCATGCTCCGCCGCTGTATCCCTCTTCTTCTGGCCCTGACGCTGGCCCTCACCGCCTGTACCCCCCAGGGCGGCCCGCAGGAGACCGCCGCCTCCCCCAGCCCGACCCCGTCGCCGACGGAGACCGTCCGCCCCGCGCCCACCCCCCGCCCCACCCAGACGGCGGAGCCGGGCCCCGACCTGTCCCTGGACGGGGAGCACCGGCTGGACCGGGACTATGACCCCGTTCCGGCGGGGCAGCTGGAGCTGCCCATCCGTGGCGCCACCGGGTACGCCTCGGTGGAGCTGGGCCTGTGGCCGGAGCCCCGGCCGGAACCGGAACCCTCCGCCACACCTCAGCCCTCCGCCGGCCCCTCCCCATCCCCGTCGGCCCAGCCGTCGGCGGAGCCTGAGCCCGCCCCGCCGCCCACGGCGACCCCGGCGCCGGAGACCGCCTCTCCCGCCCCCGCGGAGACCCCGGCGGAGAGCGTCCCCCCATCGGACCCCTCCCCCACCCCGGCGCCCCCGCCGGAGGAGACAGGGGCCGTGGAGAGCGTCCCTCCGACGCAGGAGAGCGCGGCCCCCACGGCCCAGCCCACGGCGGCTCCCACACCCTCCCCGACGCCTTCTCCCGCGCCGTCGTCCACCCCGGCGCCCGCTGAGACCCCCGCTGTCTCCGCCTCGCCCGCCCCCTCTCCCACCCCGTCTGCCGATCCCTTTGAGGGGGCGCTGGCGGTCCTGGAGCCGGGCAGCGCCTTCACGGTCCTGAAGGAGGACGGCGACTGGTGGCAGGTGCGCTGGCGGGGGACCACCGGCTGGGTGGAGCACCGGTACTGTATGATCAACCTGCCCGATGTGGTGCCCTCCATCCTCTATGACGCCACCAACTCCTATGACTCCCTGTACCGCAGCGCGGGGAAGGCGCTGCCCGGTGTCACCGGGGAGTCCCTCTACCCCGGTATGGAGTATAACCCCCGCTTAGGGCGCTCGGAGTTTATGATGCCGGTGCTGTACGCCATGGCCTATAAGATCTGCGAGGCCCAGCAGGCCGCTCTGATGGAGGGCAACTGCCTGGTGCTGTACGAGGGCTACCGCCCCTACGCCACCCAGCGGGCGGTGGTGAAGGCCCTCACCGCCCTGATCGATTCCGACCCGGAGGTGGAAGCCGCGGTGAACAGCGGCCCCTGGGGCGCCGGCAACTTCATCGCCATGGGCTACTCCAACCACCAGCGGGGCTTCGCCATCGATGTGAGCCTGGCCAAGGTGTGGTCCACCCGGGAGGAGAGTATCTCCGGCCACACCTATCTCCAGGTGGTGGACTACGACCTGTACGAGATGCCCACCCCCATGCACGAGCTGAGCAGCGCCGCCGTCACCTTCACCCGGCCCACCGGCGCCTGGCGCACCGCCGACCCCGCCCCGGGGATGAACGAGCCCGCCTTCGCCCTGCAGCGCTACTGCACCGGGGCGGGGATGACTCCCCTGTCCTCCGAGTGGTGGCACTTCAACGACTACGCCGCCCGGGACCTGGCCGCCGACCATCTGGGCACCGGCGGCTTCCAGATCACCGCCTGCGTCAGCACCGCGCCGTAGCGCGCCTTGCCATATACCTGCGCCATCACGCGGGGGAAAGAGAAAGAAGGAGTGAATGCTGTATGAAAACCGTCCGTTCCCTGCCCTTCAGGGCGCTGAGCCTGCTGATCCTGGCCGCCCTGCTCACCGCCTCCACCGTCTTCGCCGCCCCGGCGGAGGAGCCGGCGCCCCCCACGGTGACCGCGGACGCCGCGGTGGTTATGGACTACGACACCGGGGAGGTGCTCTACGCCAAGGACGCCGACGAGATGCGGGTGCCCGCCTCCATGACCAAGGTGATGACCGCCTACCTGATCTTCGAGGAGCTGGAGGCCGGCAATCTCACCCTGGACACCATGGTGCCCATCAGCGCCCAGAACGCCCGCATCTCCCGGAACGCCGCCTACCCCATGTCGGTGCCCCTGCCCTCGGGCGGACAGGTGTCGGCGGAGGACCTGCTGAAGCTGATCCTGGTCCCCTCCGCCTCCGCCAGCTGTATCGTCATGGCGGAATACATCGCCGGGTCGGAGGAGGCCTTCGTCCAGCGGATGAACGACACCGCCCGGCGGCTGGGGATGACCGCGGAGTACGAGAACAGCCACGGCGCCTTCCCCCACTATATGACCGCCCGTTCCCAGGCCATCCTGGTCCGGGAGTGCATCCAGCGCTTCCCCGAGATGCTGGAGTACACCTCCCTCACCTCGGTGGAGTTCCGGGGGGAGGTCTATGAGAACACCAACCAGCTGCTCCCCGGCTGCGAATACGCCTATCCCGGGGCGGACGGCTTCAAGACGGGGACCATCTCGGAGGCGGGCTACTGCCTGTCCGCTACCGCCGTGCGGGACGGGCAGCGCATCATCACCGTGGTGATGCACTCGGACGACAACGAGACCCGTCATACCGACAGCACCGCCCTGCTGGACTACGGCTTCGCGGTGTTGGAGGCCCGGGCCGCCTTCCCCGATGTGGCCCATCACTGGTCCCGGGACGCGGTGGATGCCCTGTATGAGTTGGGGGTGGAGCTCCACCCCGACGGGGAGAGCTTCCTCCCGGACCGGGACATCACCCGGGGGGAGTTCACCGCCATGCTCTGCTCCGCCCTGGAGCGGACGGACGCCATGCCCGCCGCCCCCGAGGGCAGCCAGCCCGCGCAGTTCCAGGACACCGCCGGCCACTGGGCGGAGGACTACATCGCCCGGGCCGCCCAGGCGGGGCTGGTGGGCGGCGTGGGCACCGGGCTGTTCTCCCCCGACACCACCATCACCCGGCAGGAGATCATGGTCATCCTGGACCAGGCCCTGGACCTGCCGGAGGAGAACGGCCTGGACTTCACTGACACCGAGGACATCGCCGTCTGGGCCCTCCCCGCCGCGGCCCGGGTCACCGCCGCCGGGCTGATGACCGGCTCCTACGGCCAGCTGCTGCCCGATGCCCCCTGCACCCGCGGCGAGGCCGCCGCCCTGGTCAACGCCCTGCTGACCAGCGATCTTCTCTGATCTCCATAAAGCACAGAGGGACCCCGCCGAAAGGCGGGGCCCACGCTTATCTTTTCGTCTTCTGCCGGGCGGCCCAGCCGGGAGGGGGGCTCCGGCGCCCGTCTTCAGCCCTCCGCCGGCGGCAGGCTGTTCCCCTCCAGCCACCGCCGTACCAGGTCCAGGGCGCAGCTGGCGGCGGTGGTGCGCACCCGGGCCCGGGTGCCGCCGAGATGGCGCTCCTTCACCACGGTGCCGTCGGGACCGGCCAGAGCCACGAACACCAGCCCCACCGGGTTCCCACGGTCGTCGGGGTCCGGTCCCGCCACCCCGGTGGTGGACACCGCCAGGTCGCTCCCCGTGAGGCGGCGCATCCCCTCCGCCATGGCGGCGGCCACCGGGGCGGACACCGCCCCGTGCTCCCGAAGCAGCGCCTCCGGCACCCCCAGGGCGGCGGCCTTCACCCCATCGGTGTAGGACACCACGCCCCCCCGGAACGCCTTGGACGCCCCCGGCAGGTCGGTGATGCGCTTGGCCGTCAGCCCGCCGGTACAGGACTCGGCGCAGCTGAGGGTGAGCCCCCGCTCCAGCAGTCCATGGAGCACCACCTGCTCCAGACTGTCCACATCCGCCCCGTAGATCAGGGGGCCGAACTGCCGGCGCAGGTCCGCCTCCACCGGGGCGATGAGGGCGGCGGCCTCCTCCTGGGTGGCCGCCTTGGCGGTGATGCGCAGCTCCACCTCCCCCTCCTTGGCGTAGGGGGCCAGGGTGGGGTTGGTCATGGCGTTCATCCTCTCCCGCAGCTGAGCCTCCACCATGGACTCCCCGGTGCCGAACAGGTGCAGGGTACGGGAGACGATGGCCCCCTCGCTGAGGGCGCGGAGATAGGGCACCGCCCGCGCCCGGAACATGGGCAGGCACTCGCTGGGCGGGCCGGGGAGCATGAGCACATGCACCCCCTCCGCCTGGAAGGCGCAGCCCGGCGCCGTGCCCCAGTCGTTGTCAAAGACCGTGCACCCCCGGGGCAGCCAGGCCTGCTGCCGGTTGTTCTCCGTCATGGGCCGGTCCATCCGCCGGAAATAGTCTTCGATGCGCTCCATGCTCCGTCCATCGAACTCCAGCTCCAGCCCGAAGCACCGGGCCAGGGTCTGCTTGGTCAGATCGTCGCAGGTGGGCCCCAGTCCCCCGGTGGTGATGAGGATGTCCGCCCGGCCCTTGGCGGCGTTCACCGCCTGCTCCAGCCGGCCGGGGTTGTCCCCCACCACGGTGTGCCAGTACACATTGATCCCCAGGGCGGACAGCTCCCGGGAGATCATCTGTGCGTCGCTGTTGACAATGGAGCCCAGCAGCAGCTCGGTCCCCACCGACAGAATCTCCGCCGTGTGTGCCATGATGCATCCTTCCTTCCAGTGCGCGCTCCGCCTCTGTGTCACGAGATGTCCGCCAGCTCCAGATACTTGTACCCGTTGTCGGCGATGTGGGTCTTGCGCCCCTGGAGGTCGTCCCCCAGCAGAAGGTCGAACACCTGGGCGGTGCGCTCCACATCCTCGGGCATGACCTTGATGAGGCGGCGGGTCTCCGGATTCATGGTGGTCAGCCACATCATGTCCGGCTCGTTCTCGCCCAGGCCCTTGGAGCGCTGCACCTCCGCCTTCTTCCCCTCCAGGGAGGCGACGATGTCGTTCTTCTCCCTGTCGGAGTAGGCGAACCAGGTCTTGTCCTTCCAGGTGATCTCGTACAGGGGGGACTCGGCGATATACACATACCCCTCCCGGATCAGGGTGGGGGTGAGGCGGTAGAGCATGGTGAGGATCAGGGTGCGGATCTGGAAGCCGTCCACATCCGCGTCGGTGCAGATGATGATCTTGTTCCACCGCAGGGCGGACAGGTCGAAGGCGGCCATGTCCTTGGCCCGGCGGTCCTGCACCTCCACCCCGCAGCCCAGTACCTTCAGAAGGTCGGTGATGATCTCGCTTTTGAAGATTTTGCCGTAGTCCGCCTTCAGGCAGTTGAGGATCTTCCCCCGCACCGGCATGATGCCCTGGAACTCGGCGTCCCGGCTGAGCTTCACCGCCCCCATGGCGGAGTCGCCCTCCACGATATACAGCTCCCGCCGGTCCACATCCCGGGTGCGGCAGTCCACGAACTTCTGCACCCGGTTGGCGATGTCGATGGAGCCGGAGAGCTTCTTCTTGATGTTCAGCCGGGCCTTCTCCGCCGTCTCACGGCTGCGCTTGTTGATGAGCACCTGGTCGGCGATCTTCTGGGCGTCCTGGGGGTTCTCGATGAAGTAGACCTCCAGCTGGGCGCGGAGGAAGTCGGTCATGGCCTCCTGCACGAACCTGTTGTTGATGGCCTTCTTGGTCTGGTTCTCATAGCTGGTCTGGGTGGAGAAGTTGTTGGAGACCAGCACCAGGCAGTCCTGGATGTCGTTGAAGGTGATCTTGCTCTCGTTCTTGGTGTACTTGTTCTGCCCCTTCAGATAGCCGTCGATGGCGGAGACAAAGGCGGACTTCACCGCCTTCTCCGGGGAGCCGCCGTGCTCCAGCCAGGAGGAGTTGTGATAGTGCTCGATGACCTGCACCCGGTTGGAGAAGCAGAAGGACACCGACAGCTTCACCTTGTACTCCGGCTTGTCCTCCCGGTCCCGGCCCCGGCGCTCGGTCTGCCAGAACACCGGCTGGGTCAGGGGGTCCTCCCCCGCCAGCTCGGCGACATAGTCCACGATGCCGTTGTCATAGCGGAATTCCTCCGTCTCGAACTTCCCCGGCGCGGTCTCGGTGCGCAGGCGGAAGGTCACCCCCGCGTTCACCACCGCCTGGCGCTTCAGGGTGTCCCGGTAGTACTCCGCCGGGATGTCGATGTCGGTGAACACCTCCAGGTCGGGCTTCCAGTGGAACCTGGAGCCGGTCTTCTTTCCGGCGTAGGGGGTCTTGTGGAGGAAGGTCTCCCGGGGCTCGGTGATCTCCCCCTTCTCAAAGTGGAGGGTGTACTCAAAGCCGTCCCGGTGGATCACCGCGTCGAACCACTCGCTGGCGTACTGGGTGGCGCAGGAGCCCAGGCCGTTGAGCCCCAGAGAGTACTCGTAGTTGTCCCCCTCCCCGCTGCCGTATTTGCCGCCGGCGTACAGCTCGCAGAACACCAGCTCCCAGTTGTACTTCTGCTCCTTCTCGTTCCAGTCCACCGGGCAGCCCCGGCCGAAGTCCTCCACCTGGATGGACCTGTCCAAAAACCGGGTGACCAGGATCAGATCCCCGTGGCCCTCCCGGGCCTCGTCGATGGCGTTGGAGAGGATCTCGAACACCGCGTGCTCGCAGCCCTCCAGCCCGTCGGAGCCGAAGATGACCCCCGGGCGCTTGCGCACCCGGTCCGCCCCCTTCAGGGCGGAGATGGAGTCGTTGCCGTAGTCCTGCCGTTTCGCTGCTCTGGCCATGGTACACCTCATTTGACAAAAATAAAACGCCTGTGCCCGCCGGCACAGAGGCATCCGCACGATAATTACCCTTTATTTTACTGCAACTCTCCCGTCCCTGTCAACGGGAAAGGGGACGAAGGGGGGCGGGGGCGTGCTCACCCCCGGCCCCCTTTGCCGCGTTCTGTCAGGCCGTCTCCCGCCCCGCGCCGCCAAGACGCAGCCGGGGCGGCCAGACCAGCTCCCCCACCCCGTCCAGGGACGCGGCCCGTCCCCCGGGCACGGGCTGCCGCAGGCCGGGGACCGGGGCCCATCGGGCGTGCAGCGCCGATTCCAGCGCCTCGATGCACATGGTCCGGAAGATGTCTTCGCTGCCGGATGCCGCGCCTCCCTGTGCCCGGCTGTATTCCGCCGCCACCGCCGCGGCGTCGGGACGGGCAAACAGCTCCCGCATGGCCGGGAAATAGCCGCTTACCGAATCCAGTCCCATCTGAAAAGTGGAAAACGCGAACATGTTGGCGAGCAGGGGGTAGGTGAGCACTGTCTCATACAGCGCCGGGGTGGTCATGTGCTCCAGGACATCCGCCGGCACCGTGCAGGCGGTCACCTTCGCCGCCAGTGAGTTGGGCAGGGCCTGCCACTCCGGGGTGCCGGGGAGGATGGGGTACTGGTAGGGCTCGTCGATCCAGAACCAGTTCACCTTTTCGTGCACCAGCGCCCGGGGGTGGTCCAGCCACCCTTCCGCCCCCGGCAGATCGGGGACATCCAAGCCATGGGCCGCCGTATGATAGGCCACCTCTGCCGGATGGCCCGGGACGGCGGCAGATACCTCTGCAGGCACCAGGGCAGCGTGGAGCACAAACACCACCGACAGCAGCACCATCAGGTCCGGAAGCCGCTGACGGGGGGCCTTTTCCCGCTCCTCCCCGCCGGGCATCACATGCCGCCGGTACCACTGGTACCGGTGCCAGCCCAGCTCCTCCCAGGCCGGGACTGTCCCTGCGTCCTTTGCCACGCCGTGTACCCCCTTTCCCCCATGCCTTCTATATTCATTTTAAAATAAAACACAAAAAATGTAAAGTGCGCCTGCGCACTTTTATCTATTTCGCCAATACAACCCGCCCCCTTGCGGCGGCCGTCCGGCTCTGGTATACTGTATCCAAACAGAAAAGTCCCTCGGCGGCGCGCGGGGGAGGGAGGAGACAGTCATGAACGAGATGATCCTGCTCAAGCTGGGGGAGATGGTCCTCAAGGGCCTGAACCGCCGCAGCTTCGAGGACAAGCTCCAGGCCAATCTGGCCCGGCGGCTGCACCGGTACGGGCAGTTCCGCATTTACACCCGGCAGTCCACCACCTATGTGGAGCCCAAGGACGACAGCTGCGACATGGAGGGGGCCTACGCCGCGGTGAAGCAGGTGTTCGGCGTGGTGGGGGTGTCCCTGGCCCGGGCCTGCGAGAAGGACGCCGACGCCATGCTGGAGACCGCCCGGACCTATCTGGCCGACCGCCTTCTGGCGGCGCGCACCTTCAAGGTGGAGTCCAAGCGGGCGGACAAGTCCTTTCCCATGACCTCCATTCAGCTCAGCCAGTATGTGGGCGGGGAGCTGCACGAGGCGTTCCCCCACCTGAAGGTGGATGTCCACCACCCGGAGGTGACCATCCACCTGGAGGTGCGGGACTTCGCCGCCTATGTCCACGCCGACCCGGAGCCGGGGGCGGGGGGGCTGCCGGTGGGCATCAACGGGCGTGCGGTGTCCCTGCTGTCCGGGGGGATCGACTCCCCCGTGGCCAGCTGGATGATCGCCAAGCGGGGGGTGGCCCTGGAGATGGTCCACTTCTTCTCCTACCCCTACACCTCCCCCGAGGCCAGGGACAAGGTCATCGAGCTGGCCCGGCTCCTCACCCCGTGGTGCGGGCGGCTCACCGTCCATGTGGTGCCCTTCACCGCCATTCAGGAGGAGCTGCGCCGCGCCTGTCCCCCCGAGCTGTTCACCGTCCTCATGCGCCGGTTCATGATGCGCATCGCCCAGGAGGTGGCAAGGCGCTGTGGGGCCAGGGCCCTGGTCACCGGGGAGTGCCTGGGCCAGGTGGCCAGCCAGACCATGGAGGCCATGCGCTGTACCGGCGCGGTGGCCGACCTGCCCATCCTCCGCCCCTGCATCGGCCTGGACAAGGAGGAGATCATCCGGGTGGCCCGGAGGATCGGCACCTTTGAGACCTCCATCCTCCCCTATGAGGACTGCTGCACCGTCTTCACCCCCCGGCACCCCCGGCTCCACCCCACCCTGGCCGAGGCCGAGGCCGCCGAGGCCGGCCTGGACATCGAGGGCATGGTCCGCGCCGCCGTGGAGGGGATCGAGCGGGTGCAGGTGAACCTGTGAGTCCCCTCTTCTCCCGCTCCGCCGCCCCGGCGGAGGGCGGGCTGCCGGTGTGGCTGCGGCCTTTGGGGCTGCTGGCGGGGGCGGGGCTGCTGCTCTCCCTCGTCCCCGTGCTGGCGGTGGGGTTTTACATCCACCCCTTCGGAGACGACTACATCTTCGGGGTGCCCGCCTACGCCGCCCTCCAGAGCGGGGACTCCCTCCTGGCCGCCCTGCTGAACACCGTGCGGGTGTACTGGTTCGGGTGGCAGGGCACCTTCACCGGGGTGCTGGCCATGGAGCTGATGCCCGACGCCTTCCTCTGGCGGGGATATGCCGCCACCCCCTTCGTCATGGCGGGGATGCTCCTGTTCTCCTCCGGCAAGCTGCTGCACACCCTGGTGCGCCGGTGGATGGGGGCGAGCCTGTGGTACTGGCTGCCCCTGTGGGCTGGGCTGGGCTTTCTCATTGTCCAGTGTATGCCCGACCCGGCCCAGAGCCTGTACTGGTGGAACGGCGCGGCGCTGTACACCCTGTTCTTCGCTCTGATGGTGCTGCTGCTGGACCGGCTGGTCAACCTGGCCCTGGCCAAAGCGCCCCGCCGCCGGAACATCCTGCTCGTCGAGTGCGTCCTGCTGGCGGCGGCGGTGAGCGGGGGCAACTTCGTCACCGGCCTGCTCACCGGTCTGCTGCTGGGGCTCTGCTGGCTGGCGGTGCTCATCTGGGACCGGCCCCGGTGGCGGGGAGCCACCCTGGTGCTGGCGGTGTACGCGGTGGGCTTCGCCCTGTGCCTGGCCGCCCCGGGGAACCGGGTGCGGCAGAGCACCGGGGAGGGCCTCTCCCCGGTGGAGGCGGTCCTCCGCAGCCTGGAGCAGGGGTGGAACGACCTGTCCGGCCTGACCACTCCGGTGGTGTGGGCGGTGCTTCTGCTGCTGGTCCCCGTGCTGTGGAAGCTCAGCGAGAAGGCCCCCTTCTCCTTCTCCTGGCCGGGGGCGGCGGCGGTGCTGGCCTTCCTCCTCTTCGCCGCCCAGAACGCCCCACATTTCTACACCATGGGGGAGGCGGGCCCCGGCCGCATCCGGGACATCGTCTATTTCTTCTACCTGTGGATGCTTCTGGTATCGGAGTTCTGGGTGCTGGGCTGGCTCCACCGGCGGTGGAGCGGTCCGGGACCCCGGACCCTCACCGCCTGCACCGCCCTGGCGGCGGCGCTGCTGATGGTCATCCTGTGGAAAAACGCCCCCTGGCTCACCGCGGGGAAGGCGGCCGCCGCCCTGGCCGACGGCTCGCTGGCCCAGTACCACCAGCTCATGCTGGAGCGGGAGACCCAGTACCGGGACCCCGACCAGGCCCGGGTGTACTACGCCCCCGCCATGGGGGCCCAGCCCCGGCTGGTCTTCGTCTACTCGGTGGACGACGCCGACCCCGAGGCCTTCCCCAACATCGCCGCCCGCAACTTTTTCGGCAAGGAGGAGGTGGCCTGCCGGCCGGACGGATAGTCCGCGTCCCGGACAGACGCCGCCCTTGGCGGAACACAGCCGGCCCCCGCCGGGTTGGCGGGACTTTCCCTGCTGCCGCAGGAGACGACCCTGGCCGATTTGCTTCTGAGCGCCTACTCCCCCGCCGGCGGAGCCTTCCACGCCTGGAGCGACGCCCAAGAGGTGCGGGACGCCTTTCTCCCCGTTCTGGGGGATGACTGCTTCCAGCGCTCCGGCGGGTCCTATGTGCTGGAGTATGATCTGGAGGACCTGCTGCACATGCTCTCCACCGCCTATGGGGAGGAGCTGAGCACTCAGGCGGAGGAGCTTCTGAATTCTTTCGCCGAGAGCTTGGGCCTCACCGGGGAGGAGACGCTGGACTTCACCCTGACCATCACCCCCTCCGGGGAGCGGGACTGCTCCTTCACCATGGATCTGGACCTGCGCAGTGCATATATCACCCTATCCATGGACTACGCCTACTCCGGCGGCCAGGAGGACTTCTCCCTGTCGTTCCAGGTGAAAAACCTGGCGGAGTTTGACATGACCCTGGACTCCACCGTCCGCTCCACCACCCAGGAGCCTCAGGCCCAGCCCCCGGCGGACAGTGAGATCATCGACCTGAACCAGCAGGTCTCCACCGTCCCCCTGACCTGACCGTCCGCCCCTTCCGCCCCCGGCGCAGACAGCGCCGGGGGCGCTTCGTCCGCAGAAAATGCTTGTATTCCCCGGCCCGGGGCGTGTATAATAAAATGATGTGAAATCCCCCGATATGCAATGACGGGCGGGACCTCCGCCCGAACCTTAAATAAGGACGGAAGATACATGCCCAAGAAAAAACAGCCGGCCGACCAGCCCAAGCGCCGGCCGGACAACGCCAATGTCATGGGCCTGCGGGCCGAGGTGCTGGAGCAGCCCATCACCGAGACGCTGGAGCTGAACTACATGCCCTACGCCATGTCGGTGATCGTCTCCCGGGCCATCCCGGAGATCGACGGCTTCAAGCCCAGCCACCGCAAGCTCCTCTACACCATGTACCAGATGAAGCTGCTGGGCGGCCCCCGCACCAAGAGCGCCAATGTGGTGGGCCAGACCATGAAACTGAACCCACACGGGGACGCGGCCATCTACGACACCCTGGTGCGCCTCTCCCGGGGGTACGGCGCCCTGCTCCACCCCTTCGTGGACTCCAAGGGCAACTTCGGCAAGGTGTACTCCCGGGACATGGCCTGGGCGGCCAGCCGTTACACCGAGGTGCGCCTGGACCCCATCTGCGCCGAGCTGTTCCGGGACATCGACCAGGACACGGTGGACTTCGTGGACAACTACGACGGCAAGCTGCAGGAGCCCACCCTGCTGCCCACAACCTTCCCCAATGTACTGGTGAGCGCCAACCAGGGCATCGCCGTGGGCATGGCCAGCAATGTATGCGGCTTTAACCTCGCCGAGGTGTGCGACACCGCCATGGCCTATCTCAAGGACCCCGGCTGCCCCCTCACCGAGACGCTGAAGGCCCCCGACTTCCCCACCGGCGGGCAGCTGCTCATGGACGAGGCCGCCCTGCGCCAGGTGTATGAGACTGGCCGTGGCTCGGTGCAGCTGCGGGCCAAGTGGCGCTATCTCAAAAGCGAGAACCTCATCGAGGTGTACGAGATCCCCTACTCCACCACGGTGGAGGCCATCATGGACAAGGTGGCCGAGCTCATCAAGGCGGGCAAGGTGCGGGAGATCACCGACATGCGGGACGAGACCGACCTGAACGGCCTGAAGCTCACCATCGACCTGAAGCGGGGCACCGACCCGGACAAGCTGATGCAGCGGCTGTTCCGCTCCACCCCGCTGCAGGATGCGGTGTCCTGCAACTTCAACATCCTCATCGCCGGGATGCCCCGGGTGATGGGGGTGCGGGAGATCCTGGAGGAGTGGACCGCCTGGCGCATGGAGTGCGTGCGCCGCCGGGTCTACTTCGACATGAAGAAGAAACAGGAGAAGCTGCACCTGCTCAAGGGACTCAAGAAGATCCTGCTGGACATCGACCGGGCCATCCGGATCATCCGGGAGACCGAGGAGGACGCCGAGGTGGTGCCCAACCTGATGATCGGCTTCGGGATCGACACCGCCCAGGCGGAGTTCGTGGCGGACATCCGGCTGCGCAACATCAACAAGGAGTACATCCTCCGGCGCACCGCCGAGGTGGACACCCTGGAGGGGGAGATCGCCGACCTGCAGGACACGGTGAACCGCCCGGAGCGCATCCGGGCCATCATCGCCGGGGAGCTGAAGGCGGTGCGGGACAAGTACGGCGTCCCCCGGCGCACCGAGATCCTCTACGAGTACGACACCGCCGCCGCGGAGCCGGAGGCGGAGACCCCCGACTATCCCGTCCACCTGTTCCTGTCCCGGGAGGGCTACCTGAAGAAGATCACCCCCCAGTCCCTGCGCATGGCCAGCGAACAGAAGTACAAGGAGGGGGACGGCCCCTTCCTCCAGTGGGAGGCCACAAATAAGGATGAGCTGCTGGTGTTCACCGACCGTCACCAGTGCTACAAGACCCGGCTGGGCGACTTCGAGGACACCAAGGCCAGCGCCCTGGGGGACTACCTGCCCACCAAGCTGGAAATGGAGCCGGAGGAGAAGGCCCTGTGGGCCTGCCTCCCCGGGGACTACTCCGCCCACGCGCTGTTTTTCTTCGCCAACGGCAAGGCCGCCCGGGTGGAGCTCTCCGCCTATCAGACCCAGACCCGGCGCAGAAAGCTCACCGGGGCCTATTCGGACAAGAGCCCCCTGGTGTCCGCCTGGCTGCTGCGGGAGGACCGGGAGATGGCCGTCATCTCCACCGAGGGGCGCTGCGTGGTGTTCCACACCGCCTCCCTCAACCCCAAGACCACCCGCTCCACCCAGGGGGTGGCCGTCATGACCCTGAAGCCCAAATACCGTGTGGAGCGCGCCCTCCCCCTGGAGGACACCTCCATCGTCAACGCCGCCCGCTACCGCGCCCGCAGTCTCCCCATCGCCGGTGCCCTGCTGAAGGAGGAGGACCGGGGAGAGACCCAGATGAGCCTGCTGTGATCCGGAGGGGCGCGTCCCCCCGCAAAGAGGTATTGCCATGAAATCATCCCTGCGCGCCAATCTGTTCACCGCCGTGCTTTTCCTGCCCGTCTCCTTTGTCTATGCGGTGGGCTTCTGCTGGTGTTACCAGCCCAACGACATCGCCTTCGGGGGGATCACCGGCGTGGCCCAGATCATCCAGGTGTTTGTGCCCGCCGCTCCGGTGGGCACGGTCACCATCCTGCTGAATATCCCCCTGTTCCTGCTGTGCTGGTTTTTGCTGGGGGGCGGGACCCTGCTGTCCTCTCTGTACGCCATGGCCACCACCTCCCTGGCCATCGACATCGTCAACCACCTGTTCACCTTCCCCCCCATGGACCCCATGCTGGCCGCCATCTTCGGCGGGGTGATCAACGGCGCCACCCTGGGGGTGGTGTTCCTCCGCGGGGCGACCACCGGGGGGACCGACCTCATCGCCCGGCTGCTGAAGCTGCCACTGCCCTGGCTGCCCATGGGGCGGCTGGTGCTGGCGGTGGACCTGGTGGTCATCGCCGCCACCGCCGCGGCCTTCCAGAACCTCAACAGCGCCCTGTACGGGATCGTGGCTCTGTATATCTCCTCCCTGGTGGTGGACGCCGTGCTCTACGGCCTGGACACCGCCAAGGTGGCCTATATCATCAGCGCCCGCAGCGAGGAGATCTGCCGGAGCATCGTGGACCAGCTGGACCGGGGCATCACCATCCTCCCCGGCCGGGGCTTCTACTCCGGGGAGGACAAGCAGGTGCTCATGTGCGCTTTCAAGCAACGGGAGATCGCCGTCATCCGTGCCATCGTCAAGGAGATCGACCCCGACGCCTTTCTCATCGTCTGCCCCGCCCACGAGGTGCTGGGGGAGGGCTTCCGGGACTATAAAAAAGATGACCTGTAAGGAGGCACCCATCATGCCGGACTATGACAAGCTCACCCGAAACCTCACCGCCCGGGGCTTCCAGGTATCCTTTTTCCCCACAGGGGCGGCGGCGGTGGACTACCTCACCGGGGCCATCCGGGGCTGTACCGTGGGCGCCGGGGGCAGCGAGACCCTCCGGGAGCTGGGCCTTCTGGAGGCGCTGTCCCGGGAGAACGAGGTGTACAGCCATTCCCTCCCCGGCGCGGACCGTTTCCAGGCCATCCGTCAGGCCGCCCTGGCCCAGGTGTATCTCTCCTCGGCGAACGGCCTGGCGGAGACGGGGGAGCTCATCAACATCGACGGCCGGGGCAACCGGGTCTCCGCCACCCTGGCCCGCCACCAGCGGGTGTACTTCGTGGTGGGGCGCAACAAGATCCGCCCCGACTTTTCCGGGGCCCTCCACCGGGCCCGGAACATCGCCGGCCCCAAAAACGCCGTACGGCTGAAGCTGAACACCCCCTGCGCCGCCCGGGGGGACCGCTGCTACGACTGCCAGAGCCCCGACCGCATCTGCCGCGCCCTGACGGTGCTGTGGGCGCCGCCCACCGGGGTGGGTGCCACCGAGGTGGTGCTCATCGACCAGGACCTGGGATACTGATCCACGGGAAAGGAGGTCCCGCCATGAAACGACTGCTCCCCCTGCTGCTGGCCTGCGCCCTGCTCCTCACCGGCTGCTCCGCCATGCTGGAGCGCAGCTATACCGCTGAGACCGTGCATAACCGGGCCCCTGAGGCGGAGGGGGACAGCTCCATCCTCCGGGCGGAGGACTATCAGGACCTGGTCAGCGCGGTGTACTACTTTGTCTCCCAGGGGGAGACCGCCGGCACCATCCGCCTGTACAGCTATTCCGCTGACGAGGTGGAGCGCGATCTGGACGCCGCCTGCCTGGAGGTGGTGCAGGAGGATCCCCTGGGCGCCTATGCCGTGGATTACATCAAGTATGACTGCTCCCATATCGTCTCCTATTACGAGGCCACCCTGTCCATCTCCTACCGCCGCACAGCGGAACAGATCGCGTCCATCGTCTCCGCCACCGGCAGCAGCGCCATCCGGGCGGAGCTGCAGGAGGCGCTGGCCGGCTTCCGCCCCGAGCTGGTGCTGCGCATCAGCTACTTCTCGGAGGGGACCGACATCCAGGCCCTGCTGGAGCAGGCCTATTACGCCACGCCCGCCGCCGCCTTCGGCATGCCCCAGGCGGAGATCAGCGTCTACCCTGACGAGGGGCAGCAGCGCATTGTGGAGATTCTGCTCACCTACCCTATGGATACCGCCCAGGCAGCCGCCCTGAGCCAGGAGCTGACACAGCGCGCCCAGGAGCTTGCGGACACCTATCTGCTCCGCCCGGGGACGGATTACGCCTCCGCCGTGGCCGCGCTGCTCCACAGCCAGGTCACCTTCGATCCCCAGGGAGCGGGCACCGCTTACGCCGCGCTCATCGAGGAGCGGGCCAGCAGCGAGGGGATCGCCCTGGCCGCCCTGCTGCTGTGCCGCACCGGCGGGGTGGAGTGCCAGGTGGTCCGGGGAACGCTGAACGGAGAGCCCCGGTTCTGGAACCAGCTGAGGGTGGAGGGGGAGACCCTCTATCTGGATGCATGCGCCGACAGCGGGCTGCATACCGCCCAGGAGATGGAGGAGCGCGGCTACCTCCAGGGCATGGCGGACGCCCCTGAGGAGGGGGATGCCGCCGAAAATTGAAAAATGGGCTTGACACGCCTTGTGCAGATGAGTATAATAGGCTCTGTCATTGCGAGTGTAGCTCATCTGGTAGAGCGCCACCTTGCCAAGGTGGAGGTAGCGAGTTCGAGCCTCGTCACTCGCTCCAAAAAAGAAGGACATCCGATCGGATGTCCTTCTTTTTTGGGTTCCGGCCGCCGGAGGCGGCCTCCACCCTTCGGTGATTCAAATGCTCGGCGGAAGTGAATTCCGCCTGCGCCGAGGTTTTGCCTGCGGCAAAACGCTCGTACGACGCAAAAGCGCCGCCCCGCTGTGCGGGGCCCCGTGGGTCCCGGCGGCCTTTGCATTCAAAGACTCGGGGAATCCGGACCCGCCGCCCTTGCAAAGCGGCGCGGGGTGCGGTATACTAAATAAATGACCGCCGCTTTTTTGCGGCGGTTTTGTAAGTATATGTCCGCCCCGGCGGGATCGCTTTGCCCGCCGGGATCTGCCCGGAGAGAGGAGGCATACCGTGAAAGACTTTCAAAACCGCGGGAAGCTGGCCATCTTCCTGTCCTATTACCGTCCCCACCTGGCTCTGTTCCTGCTGGACATGGCCTGCGCCCTGGGGATCTCTCTGGTGGACCTGGCATTCCCCTATGTGTCCAAGCTGTCCATGGAGACCCTTCTGCCCCAGCGGGCCTTTGCCGCATTTTTTGCCGTCATGGGAGTGCTGCTGCTGGCCTATGTCCTGCGGGCGGGGATGTACTTCGTGGTCACCTATCTGGGTCACCTGATGGGGGTGCGCATTGAGGCGGACATCCGGGAGGACCTGTTCCGCCATATGCAGACCCTCTCCTTCCGCTTCTACGACAAAAACCGCACCGGACAGCTGATGAGCCGGGTGACCAACGACCTGTTCGAGATCACCGAGCTGGCCCACCACGGTCCGGAGGACCTGTTCATCTCGGTGGTCACTCTGGTGGGGGCCTTCGCCATCATGTTCACCATCCAGTGGAAGCTGGCCCTGGTGGTGCTGTGCGTGCTGCCCCTGTTCGTGGGGTTCACCCTGCTCATGCGCCGGCGGATGATGGCCTCCTCCCTGAAGGTGAAGCAGACCATGGCGGGGATCAACAGCGAGCTGGAGTCCTCCCTGTCCGGGATGCGCACCGCCAAGGCCTTCGCCAACGAGGATCAGGAGCAGAGAAAATTCACCGCCTCCAACCGCCGCTTCCGGGGAGCCAAGAAGGACTATTACCGCAACATGGGCTTTTACCAGGCGGGGCTGGAGTTCTCCCTGCCCTGTATGAGCGTGCTGGTCATCGCCGTGGGGGGCGCGCTGATCATGCAGGGGGAGCTGACCTACATCGAACTGATCACCTTTTCCCTGTACATCACCACCTTCCTCACCCCCATCCGCAAGCTGGCCGCCTTCGTGGAGCAGTTCCTCAACGGCATGGCGGGCTTTACCCGGTTTGTGGAGCTGATGCGGGTGGAGCCGGACATCAAGGACGCGCCGGACGCCCGGGAGCTGAAAGAGGTGCGGGGAGAGATCCAGGTGGACGATGTGTCCTTCTCCTATGACGGGCGGACTCCGGTGCTGGAGCATGTGTCCCTCACCGTCCGCCCTGGGCAGACGGTGGCGGTGGTGGGGCCCTCGGGGGGCGGCAAGACCACCCTGTGCCAGCTGATCCCCCGCTTCTACGATGTCACCGCCGGGGCGGTGCGGGTGGACGGGCAGGATGTGCGGAGCGTGAAGCAGCGCTCCCTCCGGGAGCACATCGGCATCGTGCAGCAGGATGTGTTCCTCTTCGCCGGCACGGTCATGGACAACATCCGCTACGGCCGCCCGGACGCCTCCGACGAGGAGGTGGTGCAGGCGGCCCGGATGGCGGAGCTGTACGACGATGTCATGGAGCTGCCCGATGGCTTCCAGACCTATGTGGGGGAGCGGGGGGTGATGCTCTCCGGCGGACAGAAGCAGCGGGTGGCCATCGCCCGGGTCTTTTTGAAGAATCCGCCCATCCTCATCCTGGATGAGGCCACCTCCGCCCTGGACACGGTCACCGAGGCACGCATCCAGTCCGCCTTTGACCAGCTCTCCCGGGGGCGCACCACGCTGATCATCGCCCACCGGCTGTCCACCATCCGGAATGCGGACCATATCGTGGTCATCGACGGAAATTCCATCGTGGAGGAGGGCACCCACGAAGAACTGATGGCCCTGGGCGGCGAATACGCCAGGCTTCAGGGGCTGCAGCAGTGACGGGGTTTAAAGCCCCTGGATGGTGGTGATGGCCTGGGGGTGGACCTGGATCTCCGCGCGGAGGAAGGAGCCGCCATACTCCCCGTCGGTGGTCCAGGGGAGGGAGACCTCCCCGGAGACTGTCAGCCGGGAGGTGTGCAGGACGATCATCCCGTCTCCCGGAGCGGGCTTCTGCTGGGTGATGGTCTGAATCACCTGCTGGAAATCGGCCACCGTTTTGGGCGGACGCAGGAGGATCACCTCGAACAGCCCGTCGTCCAGGGCCACCTGGTCGGCAGCCAGGGGCTTGATGCCCCCAACCGAGATGGTGTTGCACACCAGCCCCAGAAGGAACTCCCCCTCCAGAGTGCCGCCGTCGTGCTGGATGGTGAGGGAGTAGGGGGTGATGGTGGGCATCCGGCCCACCGCGGCCAGAATATAGGCCAGGTGGCCAAAGGTCTTCTTCAGGTCCTGGGGGGTGTCGTAGGCCACATCGGTGAAGGCGCCGAAGGCGGCCACATAGAAAAAGGAACGGCCGTTGAGGGTGCCGATGTCGCAGGGGCGCATCACGCCGGAGGCCGCCACCGCGGCGCAGGCCGACGCTCCTGCGGGCAGACGCAGGTTGTGAGCGCAGTCGTTGGTGGAGCCGAAGGGGATATACCCCAGGGGCGGCCGGTGCCCGGCAGGCAGACGCATCAGCCCGGCGGCCACCTCGCTGAGGGTGCCGTCCCCCCCGGCGCAGATCACCCGGTCATAGCGGATGGACAGCATGGCCGCGGCGTCGGCGGCGTCCCCCTTCCCCTGGGTGGGGTAGATGGTGACCAAATAGCCCAGCTTGGTGAACTGGTCCACGATGCCGGCCAGGCTGCCGCGGATCTGGCCCTTGCCGGCGGTGGGATTGAAGATAAAGAGAAGCTGTTTCATAGAGGACCTCCCAACGGAACTTGCCGTCACCTCCCTGCTCCGGTGGGGCGGGGAAAGATGGATAATATTCTATTATACCGACCAGGGCGGGAAAGTACAACAGGATTTTCTGCGAATCTGGATTTCCTCTTGCGCAGGAGGGGAGAAACAGATACAATAAGAGCGTTGCCGCGGTCCGGCGGTATGCCGGCGGGCCGCGGGAAGATTTTTGCCTGAGGGGAGATGAGGGGAGATGGACCGCAAGGCGCTGGCCGCCGCGTTCCCGGTGACGATCCCGGTGCTGATGGGCTATCTGTCCATCGGCATGGCCTTCGGCCTGATGCTGCAGGCGGTGGGGTACGGGCCGCTGTGGGCGGTGCTGATGAGTCTGATCATCTACGCCGGGTCGGGGCAGTATCTGGGCTGTACCCTGCTGGCCACCGCAGCCCCCCTGCCCCAGGTGGCCATGCTCACCCTGCTGCTGAACTTCCGGCACATCTTCTACGGGCTGTCCCTGCTGGACAAGTTCAAGGGGACCGGCTGGCGCAAGCCCTATCTCATTTTTGCCCTGACCGACGAGACCTATGCCCTGCTCACCGGGGCGGTCCCTCCGGCGGGGGTGAACGCCGCCAACTACTACTTCTCCATCGCCATCCTGGACCACAGCTACTGGATCGCCGGCTCTCTTCTGGGGGGCACCATCGGCAGCCTCATCACCTTCAACACCGAGGGGATCGACTTCGCCATGACCGCCCTGTTCGTGGTCATCGCGGTGGACCAGTGGAAGGCGGCGGGAAAGGGACTGCGGCGGCATCTGCCCGCCCTCATCGGCATCGTCTGCGCCGCGGCGGCGGTGGTGGTGACCCGGATGCTGAGCTCGGACAACATGATTATCCCCTCCCTGGTGGGGATTTGCGTGCTGCTGCTGGCGCTGCGCCGGCAGCTGGAGGAGACGGAGAATAAGAGAGAGGAGGGGACCGCGGTATGACGACGGCACAGGCCGTGGCATCCATCCTGGTGATGGCGGGGGTGACCTTCCTCACCCGGGTGATCCCCTTCGCCCTGTTCGGCCGGGGCGGGCAGCCCCCCCGGGTGGTGGCCTATCTGGGGCAGGTGCTGCCCCCGGCGGTGATCGCCATGCTCATTGTCTACTGCCTGCGCAACATCGACCTGTTCTCGGGAAGCCACGGGCTGCCCGAGCTGCTGTGCGTGGCCGTGACGGCCATTCTCCATGTGTGGAAAGGGAACAACCTGCTCTCCATCTTCGGGGGGACCATCCTGTACATGGTGCTGGTCCAGGCGGTGTTTTGAGGCGAAAAGCGAGAGATGGAATAAAAATACTTGCATTTCCCGGGGAATGCGGCTATAATAACATTCAGATCCCACATTGGGAGAAGGAGCAATCGGAATGAAGTCTCATCTGTCCACCCTGTCTGGCCTGTTTTTTGGCTGCGGTCGATTTATCGGCGGCGGCGTCTTTGCATGTCCAGACAACGATGTGAATCGATGAGATGACGGAACGGCCGCCGTTCGGCGGCGCGGTCGGGGCTCCTGTTCCAGGACGGCTCATTGATGGTTCACATCAATGGGCTTTTTCTTTTGCCCGAAAAGCGGGCGCGGACAGGAGGGATGACCAGCCGGACGGGTCGGCGGCCCGGAGGACGGAAACAAAACGATACGATGCGCGGCAGGGGACGGAGACGGCCCCGGCCCGATATCAGAACGACTTGAAGGAGTGACAAAGAATGGTCATTGTCATGAAGCCGGGCACCAGCCAGGAGGAGATCCAGAAGCTGGCCCATCAGATGGAAGGACAGGGGCTGAAGGTGGGCATCACCAAGGGTGTGGACTGCTCCATCCTGGGCCTTGTGGGGGATACCACCCATGTGGATATGGACAAGCTGTCCATCAACGAGCATGTGGAGCGGGTGATGCGGGTCTCCGAGCCCTATAAGCGGGCCAACCGCAAGTTCCACCCGGAGGACACCGTGGTCCAGGTGGGAAAGGCCAGGATCGGCGGGGGTTACTTCTCGGTCATCGCCGGTCCCTGCTCGGTGGAGAGCGAGGAGCAGATCATCGAGGTGGCGGAGGATGTGAAGGCCTCCGGGGCCTCCCTGCTCCGGGGCGGCGCCTTCAAGCCCCGCACCTCCCCCTATTCCTTCCAGGGCATGGGGGTGGATGGCCTGGAGCTGCTGGTGAAGGCCAGAGAGGCCACCGGCCTGCCCATCGTTACCGAGATCATGAGTCCCAAGTATTGTGAGCTGTTCGAGGAGACGGTGGATGTGGTACAGGTGGGCGCCCGGAACATGCAGAACTTCGACCTGCTCAAGGAGGTGGGCAAGATGTCCAAGCCCATCCTGCTCAAGCGGGGGCTGTCCAGCACCTATGAGGAGTGGATCATGTCCGCCGAGTATATCATGAGCGAGGGCAACGAAAATGTCATCCTGTGCGAGCGGGGCATCCGCACCTTCGAGACCGCCACCCGCAACACCCTGGACATCTCCGCCATCCCCGAGGTGAAGCGGATGAGTCATCTGCCCGTGATCGTGGATCCGTCCCACTCCGGGGGATACTACTGGCTGGTGGAGCCTCTGGCCATGGCGGCGGTGGCCGCCGGCGCGGACGGCCTGATCATCGAGGTGCACAACAACCCGGCCTGCGCCAAGTGCGACGGGCAGCAGTCCCTCACCCCCAAGCATTTCGACGAGCTGATGGAGAAGGTGCGCCGGCTCACCGACCTGACGGGCAAGACGCTGACCTGACGCCGCCCGGAGAAGAGACGAAAGGAGAGAGACAAAATGGCGATGCTGGAGCGAGAGCTCACCGGCAGCTTTGACAGGGTGCTGGACGAGCTGCACCGGGGGATCATGGAGGGCAGCGCCACCGCCAGCTGCGAGGAGGCCAGCGACTTCACCCTGGGGGAAGTGCGCTGCGCCCTGCGGATGTACGAGCGGTACAGCGCCTTCGGCGGCAACCGGGTGGCCATGAGCCTGACCCTGATGGGGCAGGGGGACCGGCTGCACCTCACCGCCATGACCGCCGGGGGCAGCCAGGCCATGTTCTTCAAGATGAACACCCTGGGGGAGGAGTCCTTCCTGGACACCCTGGAAGAGGCGGTGGACCGCCTGGAGAGGGGGACGGCCCGGTGAAAACGCTGACGGTGGACCTGCCCGGGCGGGGCTATGACATCCGGATCGGGGCGGGGCTCCTGGCCCGGGCGGGAGAACTGTGCCGGGGCGCGCTGCCCAACGCCTCCCGCCTGTTCGTGGTGACGGACAGCCATGTGGGGCCGCTGTACCTCGGGCGGGTGCTCCCCGCCCTAAAGGCCGCCGGCTTTGAGACCGCCGTGTCGGAGATCCCCGCCGGGGAACACTCCAAATCCCCGGCCATGCTCGCCCGGCTGTGGGAGGAGATGATGGCCTTCGGCCTCACCCGCACCGACGCCGTGGCGGCCCTGGGGGGCGGCGTGGTGGGGGACCTGGCGGGCTTTGCCGCCGCCACCATCCTCCGGGGGGTGGACTTCATCCAGATCCCCACCACCCTTCTGGCCCAGGTGGACTCCTCCGTGGGGGGCAAGGTGGCCGTGGACCTGCAGCACGGCAAGAATCTGGCCGGCGCCTTCTGGCAGCCCCGGCTGGTGCTCATGGACCCGGATACCCTGGAGACCCTGGACGAGGGGACCTTCTCCGACGGCATGGCGGAGGTCATCAAGTACGGCTGCATCGCCGACCGGGACTTTTTCGACTTTCTGACGGCCCACCCCAGCCGGGGGGGCGTCATGGGGGAGATCGAGCGGGTGCTCTACACCTGCTGTGACATCAAGCGGCGGGTGGTCATGGAGGACGAGCGGGACACCGGGCTGCGGATGATCCTGAACTTCGGCCACACCATCGGCCACGCCTTTGAGCTGGCGGGGCACTATGAGACCTGGACCCACGGCCAGGCGGTGGCCGCAGGGATGAGCTGGGCCGCCCGGTTGGGGGAGCGGCTGAAAGTCACCCCGCCGGGGACAGCGGAGGAGCTCCAGGGCCTGCTGTCCGCCTTCCGCCTGCCCCTGGACATCCCCTGCGGCGGGGAGACCATGGCGGAGGCAGTGGGGGTGGACAAGAAGGGCAAGGGGGACGAGATCACGGTGATCCTCCTCTCCCGTATCGGAGCGGCCGCCCCCACCCGGATGAAGAAGGCGGAGCTGCTCTCCCGGCTGAAACAGCTGCGGGAGGAGGAGCGGACATGAAGATCACCATCACGCCCACATTGCTGAAAGGGACCATCACCCCGCCCCCCTCCAAGTCGCAGGCCCACCGGCTGCTCATCGCCGCCGCCCTCAGCGGCGGGGTGAGCACCCTGCGGCATGTGGCCCTGTCCCAGGATATCGCCGCCACCCTCTCCTGCCTGCGGGCGATGGGGGCCGGCGCGGCGGAGCGGGAGGGCGCGCTGGAACTGCACGGCCTGGGGAATTCCATCCCCCAGGCGGGTCCCTCTCCCCTGCTGGACTGCGGGGAGTCGGGCTCCACCCTGCGCTTCCTCATCCCGGTGGCCCTGCTGGTGTGCGGAGAGGCCCGGTTCACCGGCCGCGGCCGGCTTATGGAGCGGCCCCTGGGGCCCTACTTCCGGCTGTTTGACGAAAAGGGCATCTCCTATGGGCTGGAGGACGGCGTGCTCACCGTGAAGGGGCGGCTGGAGCCGGGGGAGTACCGCCTGCCCGGGGATGTGTCCAGCCAGTTTTTCTCCGGCCTGCTCTTCGCCCTGCCCCTGCTGAAGGAGGACTCCCTGCTGGCAAGCACCACCCGGCTGGAGAGTGTGGGCTATGTGAACATGACCCGGCAGGTCATGGAGCACTTCGGGGTGGAGACGAAATGGACCAGGGAGGGCATCTTCATCCCCGGCAACCAGCGATACTGCCCGGCGGAGCTCATCGTGGAGGCCGACTGGTCCCAGGCCGCCTTCTGGTACGCCGCGGCGGGGACGGGCAGCGATGTCACCGTCACCGGCATGGACGAGCGCTCCATCCAGGGGGACAGGGTCATCCTGGACTGGGGCCGGATGATCCGGAACGAGCCTTTGCCCGGCGGGGCGAAGGGCCTCATCTGGGGAAGGGCGGGGAGCGGCCCCGCCGCGCCGCCCCCCCAGGACGGCCCCCGGCGGTACGCCGTGAGCATCGATGTCTCCCACGCCCCCGACCTGGTGCCCCCGGCGGCGGCCTGGGGGGCGCTGACCCCGGGGTGCGGCCTGTATCTGAAAAACGCCGCCCGGCTGCGGATGAAGGAGAGCGACCGGCTCGCCACCGTGACCGAGGTGCTCACCGCCCTGGGGGCGGAGGTCATGGAGGAGCCGGACCGGCTGATCATCCAGGGGCGGGAGACCCTCCCCGGCGGGGTGACGGTGGACAGCCACAACGATCACCGCATCGCCATGATGGCCGCCATCGCCGCCACCCGGTGCGAACAGCCGGTGACGGTGGCGGGGGCGGAGTGCGTGGCCAAATCCTACCCGAATTTCTGGGAGGACTATGAGAAGCTGGGCGGACGGATCGTCCGGCAGGAGGACTGAGACGGCGGAGAGGAGGGCGCTGCCAGTGGAACTGGTGGTCAAACGGTTCGGGGAGCTGACGGTGGAGGAGCTGTATGAGATCCTCCGCCTGCGGGTGGACATCTTTGTGCTGGAGCAGCGCTGCCTCTATCCGGAGATCGACGGCCGGGACCCCGCCGCCTGGCATGTCTTCTTCCGGGAGAAGGGGGCCATCAAGGCATATCTCCGGGTGCTGCCCCCGGGCGTCTCCTTCCCGGAGGCGGCGCTGGGCCGGGTGCTGGCGGCGGAGCGCCGCCGGGGCCTGGGCAGCCGCATCGTGGCCGAGGGCATCCGGATCGCCCGGGAGAAGCTGGGGGCGGAGGTGCTGATGCTGGAGGCCCAGACCTACGCCCGGGGACTTTACGAGAAGGCAGGCTTCCGACAGGTGTCAGAGGAGTTTCTGGAGGACGGCATCCCCCACATCCTGATGCGGCGGGACGGCCGGGAACAGGAGGAGCGCATATGAGATACACCATCTTCGGAGAGAGCCACGGCCCCGCCATCGGGGCGGTGCTGGAGGGAGTGCCCGCCGGACTGGCGCTGGACCTGGATTTCGTCCAGCGGGAGCTGGACCGCCGCGCCCCGGGGAGGGACGGCCTGTCCACCGCCCGAAGGGAGGCGGACCGGGTGGAGGTGCTCTCCGGTGTGTTCGACGGCAAGACCACCGGCGCCCCCCTGTGCCTGCTCATCCGCAACTCAGACCAGCACTCGGGGGACTATGAGGCCATCCGCTATACTCCCCGGCCCAGCCACGGGGACTACGCCGGGTTCGTGCAGAGCAGGGGCTGCCTGGACTACCGGGGGGGCGGCCACTTCTCCGGGAGGCTCACCGCCCCCCTGGTGGCCGCCGGGGCGGCGGCCAAGCTGCTGCTCCGGGAGCGGGGGGTGACCGTGGGGGCCCACATCAGCGCCATCTACGGCATCCGGGACGCCGCCCCCCAGTCGGCGGCGGAGCTGCTGGCGGTGGGAGAGAAGGAGTTCCCGGTGCTGGACGACGAGCGGGGCCGGGAGATGCGGCAGGCCATTCTGGACGCCCGGAAGGAGGGGGACTCGGTGGGAGGCTCCATCGAGTGCATGGTCTCCGGCCTGCCCGCCGGCCTGGGGGCCCCCGACTTCGGCCGGAATGTGGAGGGGATCTTCTCCCAGTACCTCTTCGCCGTCCCCGGGGTGAAGGCGGTGGAGTTCGGCGCGGGGGTGGCCTTCGCCCTCATGCGGGGCAGCGAGGCCAACGACCCCTTCGCCGTGGAGGACGGCAGGGTGGTCACCGAGACCAACAACGCCGGCGGGGTGAACGGGGGCATCACCAACGGGATGCCCGTGACCTTTGAGGTGACCCTGCGGCCCACCCCGTCCATCTCCCTGCCCCAGCGCACGGTGGACCTGCGCACCGGGGAGGAGACCGAGATCGCCGTCAAGGGCCGGCACGACCCCTGCATCGTCCACCGGGCGGTGCCGGTGATCGAGGCCGCCGCCGCCCTGGCGGCCTGTGAGGTGATAGGGATTTGATCCGGCGGCCTCGGCGCTTGCGCACCATTGGTTCGGGGACATGGCTTTTGGGATGCCGCTCCCCATCCGTGGGGCGCAACGACCCCGCCGCGCTCCTTCGTAGGGGCGGACATTGTCCGCCCGCCAAAAACCTCCCTTGAAAAGGGAGGTGGCACGGCGAAGCCGTGACGGAGGGTTTCTTCCTCCGCCCCTCTCCGCGGCCCCAGCAGGAGACGAGAAACCCCCAGTCACCGCCTGACGGCGGCGACAGCCCCCTTTTCAAGGGGGCTTGGACGATCAGACCCGCCGCGCCCGGTCCCTTTGTAGGGGCGGGTCCCAGACCCGCCCGCATTCTGCACCTCGCCCCAGGTCACTGCCGCGGTGAGGCGCTCCCCCGTCGGGCGCACCAGGGCAACGACCCCCGCCAGGGGGCGGCAGCAGGCGGGACAGAGTTCATCCGATTTTGATGCGCCGAGGGGTGCGGCACCCGCCCTCAGGTCACCATGAAAGGAGATCCTTAAGAACCATCCGGTTCTTAAGCGCGTCTTTGGTTCCTTTCTGCGTGTGCAGAAAGGAACTCGCTCTCAGGCGAAACAACACCACAAACCTCAGGGCAGCGGAACGCCTGCAGAAGAATTGAGGAGAAGGGCACGCCCCACGGAAAAGGAGGAAGCTTGGGATGAGACACGATGACAGCCTGCGCCGCCGCCACCGCAGCGACGACAAGGTATTGATCCTGGAGGGCGCCCGGGTTCTGGGCCGCGTGACCTTCACCGGACCGGAGTGCTCGGTGTGGTACAACGCGGTGGTCCGGGGCGGCGAGGACGGCATCACCATCGGCGCCCGCACCAACATCCAGGACTGCGCCGTGCTCCACACCGACGAGGGATTCCCCTGCACGGTGGGGGAGGATGTGACCATCGGCCACGGGGCCATTGTCCACGGCTGCACCGTGGGGAACCGGGTGCTCATCGGCATGGGGGCGGTGGTGCTCACCGGCGCGGTGATCGGCAGCGACTGCATCGTGGGGGCGGGCGCCCTGGTGACGGGGAAGAGCGTGATCCCGCCCGGGTCCATGGTACTGGGCAGCCCCGCCCGGGCGGTGCGTCCGCTCACCGGGGCGGAGCGGGCCTCGGTGACAGAGTCGGCGGCACACTACGCCGCCATGAAGGAGCAGTATCGGGAGGAGGAAGGGGAATGAACGAACTGGACGGGCTGCGGGGGCAGATCGACGACATCGACCGGGAGCTGCTGGCCCTGTTCCGCCGGCGGATGGAGGTCACCCGGGCGGTGGGGGAGTATAAAAAGGCACACCAGCTCCCCGTGCTGGATGTGGACCGGGAGCGGCAGGTGCTGGAGCGCAAGCGCGCCCTGGCAGAGACGCCCGAGATGAAGACGGCGGTGACCACCCTGTACGAGACCATCATGGGTCTCTCCCGCCGGCAGCAGCGGGCCCTGGTCCGGGAGTCGGAGGACCAGCCCGCCTTCCGCCGCTTCGCCGGCGCCTTCGCACGCCGGCGGCAGCCGGTGGACCGCTCCCGGGTGGTGTACCAGGGGGTGCCCGGGGCGTACAGCGAGATGGCCTGCCTGGACTTCTTCGGCCCGGAGACGGGGGCGGAGGGACTGGAGCAGTTCGAGGATGTGTTCCTGGCCCTGAAGGAGGGCCGGGCGGACTACGGGGTGGTGCCCATCGAGAACAGCTCCACCGGCGCCATCCGGCAGATCTACGACCTGCTGACCCAGTACGAGTTCTACATCGTGGGGGAGACCACCGTGAAGGTGGAGCACTGCCTCATGGCCCTGCCGGGGGCGAGCCTGGACACCATCACCCATGTCTACTCCCACGAGCAGGGGCTGTTCCAGTGCGAGCGCTACCTCAACGCCCACCCCGGCTGGCGCCAGGTGCCCCAGGCGGACACCGCCGGCTCCGCCCGGATGGTGGCCCAGAGCGGCGACCCCACCAAGGCGGCCATCTGCTCGGCCCGGGCGGCGGAGCTGTACGGCCTGGAGATCCTGGCCCGGGGCATCAACCACAACAGCGAGAACACCACCCGCTTCGTGGTGGTCTCCCCCCGAATGGAGCTGCGGCCGGGGGCGGACAAGATCAGCACGGTGTTCACCGTGGCCCACGAGGCGGGCAGCCTCCACGAGATCCTCACCATCTTCGCCGCCCAGGGGCTGAACCTGATGCGGCTGGAGTCCCGGCCCATCCCGGGGCACAGCTGGCAGTACATGTTCTTCCTGGAGTTCACCGGCAGCCTGCTGGATCCCGCCATGGAGGGGATCCTCCATGAGCTGACCCAGACCACCCAGGATTTCCGGGTGCTGGGAAACTTCCCCTCCAACCTGGGCGAAAAAGGAGGGGCGGTATGAGGAACATCGTGCTCATCGGGATGCCCGGCTGCGGAAAGACCAAGGTGGGAGAGGAGCTCTCCCGCCGGCTGAAGATGCCCCTGGTGGACACCGACCAACTGGTGGAGCTGCGGCAGGAGCGCACCATCCCGGAGATCTTCGCCCAGGACGGGGAGGCGGCCTTCCGGGATATGGAGAGTGACGCCGCCCGCCGGGCCGCCGGCATGACGGGGGTGGTCATCGCCACCGGCGGCGGCATGGTGCTGCGGGAGGAGAACATGCGCATGCTGGCGGCCACGGGGATCATCTTCTTCCGGGACCGTCCCCTGGAGGAGATCGCCGGGGAGAACCATGCCGGCCGGCCCCTCATCGGGTCGGACCGGGACCGGCTGCAAAGGCTCTATACAGAGCGTATCGAGCTATACCGCAAATACGCGCAGTATACCATCTCCCACACCGAAACCCCGGCGGAGGCGGCGCTGCGCATCATGGAGATCTATCGGGAGGTGTGCGGGACATGAGATTCCTCATCATCAACGGCCCCAATCTGAACCTGCTGGGCAAGCGGGAGCCGGGGATCTACGGCACCGAGAACTACGAGAGCCTGTGCCGGATGATCCGGGACTATGCCGCAGCCCACGGCTCCACCGCCGACTGCTGGCAGTCCAACCACGAGGGGGCCATCATCGACACCATCCACGCCGCCGACGGAGTGTACGACGCCATCATCATCAACCCCGGGGCGTACACCCATTACAGCTATGCCATCCTGGATGCCCTGAAGGCGGTGTCCGTCCCCGCCTATGAGGTGCACATCTCCCATATTGACCAGCGGGAGCCCTTCCGGGCCGTCTCGGTGACCGCCCCCGCCTGCGTGGGGCAGGTGTACGGCCACGGGTTCCAGGGCTACCTCATGGCCATGGATTACTTCCTGGAGGGCGGGCGATGAGACAGCTGTGCGTCATCGGCGACCCCATCGCCCACAGCAAGTCCCCCCTGCTCCACAATACCATGCTCCGGGCGCTGGAGCTTGACGGGGAATACAAGTACACCGCCCGCCGGGTGCCGGGGGCGGACACCGCCGCCTTTCTGGCGGAGGCGAGGGCGGAGGGCGTCGCGGGCTTCAACGCCACCATGCCCCACAAGGAGCACCTGGTTCCCCTGATGGACCGGCTCTCCGACGATGCCCGGATGTACGGGGCGGTGAACACCGTTTGCCTCCGGGGCGGAGAGGCGGTGGGGCACAACACCGACGGGGCGGGGTTCCTCCGGGCCCTTCTGGCGGCGGGGCTGGACCCTGCCGGGCGGACCGTGCTGCTGCTGGGGGCGGGGGGCGCGGCCCGGGCGGTGGCTCCCAAGCTGCTTCAGGGGGGCGCGGAGGCGGTGTTCATCTGCAACCGCACCATAACGCGGGCGGCACAGCTGTGCGCCTGGGATCCCCTGGGCCGCCTGGCCCCGGCGGGGATGGACCGGGAGACCCTGGCGCGCCTTGCCCCCCGGTGTTCCCTGGCGGTGAACTGCACCAGCCTGGGCATGGAGGGCACCGGCGGGCAGTTTGAAGACCTGTCCTTTGTGGACGCGCTGCCGCCGGAGGCGGGGGTGTTCGACCTGATTTACAGCCCGGCGGAGACCGCGCTGCTCCGCCGGGCCCGGGCGCGGGGGCTGAGGACTGCCAACGGGCTGGGAATGCTGATTTGGCAGGCCATCCTGGCCCTGGAGCTGTTCCTGGACCGGGAGCTGGACGGACCCGCCATGGCCCGTCTGCTGGAGGAGGCGATGAAATGAGGGAGAAGACCGTGCTGATCACCGGGGCGTCCCGGGGGATCGGGGCCGCCGCGGCCCGGGAGTTTGCCCGGGCGGGGTGGGCGGTGGCGGTGAACTACTGCCGCAGCGAGGACAGGGCCCACGCCCTGGTGGAGGAGCTGCGTCGGGAGGGGCACACCGCACTGATGGTCCGGGCCGATGTGAGCGACCGGACACAGGTGGGGGAAATGGTTGACAATGTGTTAGAAAATTTTTGTCAACTTGACACTTTGGTATGCAACGCCGGGGTGGGTCTCACCGGGATGTTTTGTGATATGACACAAGAGCAGTGGCGGCGGCTGTTCGCCGTGAATGTGGAGGGGACCATCCACTGCATCCAGGCGGTGCTGCCCCATATGGTGCACCGCAAAGCGGGAAAGATCATCACCCTGTCCTCCATGTGGGGGGTGACCGGGGGCTCCTGTGAGGCGGGCTATTCCGCGACGAAAGGGGCGGTGATCGCCCTGACCCGCGCCCTGGCCAAGGAGCTGGGGCCCTCGGGCATCACGGTAAACTGCGTGGCCCCCGGGGTCATCGACACCGAGATGAACGGAAGCCTTGGGCCGGAGGACCTGGCGGCCCTGGCGGAGGAGACTCCGCTGGGGCGCATCGGGACTCCGGAGGAGGTGGCCCGGGTGCTGCTCTTCCTGGCCGGCGAAGGGGGAGACTTCCTTACCGGACAGGTGCTCCAGCCCAACGGCGGCCTGGTCATCTGAGGGCCGCGGGGCCGGAGGTTTTACGAACCGTGCAAATGCCTCCCCCGGACGGGGGAGGCATTTGTCTATTTTGACGGTTGACAATTTCGCCCCCGCAAGACTATAATTGTCAACATCCTGCGGGGCCCGCGTCCCGGAGGAGGGCGGTCGGCGGCCCGTGGGGCGGCCCGCCGCCTGGCATTCAGAAATATGGAGGGAACCAACGATGAAGAAGCTTCTTGCGATGCTCATGGCCGTGGCCATGTGCTTCACCCTGCTGACTGCCTGCGGCAACAGCAGCGACACCCCTGCCGAGACGGGCAGCGCCCCCGCCGAGACCGGCGATAACACCGGCGAGACGCCCGCTGACGGCACCGCCTTCAAGCTGGGCGGCACCGGCCCCCTGACCGGTGGCGCGTCCATCTACGGCCTGGCCGCCCAGCGGGGCGCCCAGATCGCCGTGGACGAGATCCGCGAGGCCGGCGGCGACATCCAGTTCGACCTGCGCTATGAGGACGACGTCCACGTGGCCGAGACCGCGGTGAACGCCTACAACACCCTGAAGGGCTGGGGGATGCAGATTTCCCTGGGCTCCGTCACCTCCACCCCCGGCATCGCCACCTCCGCCCTGAACTACGAGGACCGGATCTTCGCCCTGACCCCGTCCGCCTCCTCCCCCGATGTCATCGAGGGCAAGGACAACGTGTATCAGATGTGCTTCTCCGACCCCAATCAGGGCCTGGCCTCCGCCCAGTACATCTATGAGCAGGGCCTGGGCGAGAGCGTGTACATCATCTGGAAGAACGATGACATCTACTCCACCGGCATCAAGGACCAGTTCATGGCCGAGGCCGAGGCCCTGGGCCTGAACGTGGTGGGCGACTCCACCTTCACTGAGGACACCCAGAACGACTTCACCGTCCAGCTCACCGACGCCCAGCAGAAGGGGGCCGACCTGATCTTCCTGCCCATGTACTATCAGCCCGCCTCCCTGATCCTGACCCAGGCCGACCAGATGGGCTATGAGCCCAAGTTCTTCGGCGTGGACGGCATGGACGGCATCCTGACCATGGAGGGCTTCGACGCCACCCTGGCCGAGGGCGTCATGCTGCTGACCCCCTTCAACGCCGACGCCACCGACGAGGCCACCGTGGCCTTCGTCACCAAGTATCAGGACCTGTACGGCGAGACCCCCAACCAGTTCGCCGCCGACGCCTATGACTGCGTCTACGCTCTGAAGCAGGCCCTGGAGACCGCGGGCTGCACCCCCGACATGAGCAACGAGGAGCTCTGCAACGCCCTGATGGAGGTCTTCCCCACCATCACCTTCACCGGCCTGACCGGCGACGGCCAGGGCATCACCTGGGACAGCACCGGCGCCGTGTCCAAGGCCCCCAAGGGCATGGTCATCGAGAACGGCGCCTACGTGGGCATGGACTGATCTCCTGCCCCGACATCACCCAAGCGCCCTCACCGCAGGCGGACACGGAGGGCTGCCGGAGCACCGGCAGCCCTCCTGCCTGCGTTTCCCGAGAGAAGAGAGAGGGGCGCGTCAGAAAAGGGCCGGAACACGGCTCCGGCGTTTTTCCGACGCCCCCCGGAGAGAAAAGGTGTGTGATACAGAATGGATATTACGGTCATCCTGGACTACCTGATCCGGGGACTGAGCCTGGGCAGCGTGTACGCCATCATCGCCCTGGGCTACACCATGGTCTACGGCATCGCCAAGATGCTCAACTTTGCCCACGGCGACGTGATCATGGTGGGCGGCTACATCTGCTTCTTCAGTATGAGCGGCCTGTCCTCCCACTTTGAGGAGGGCTCCGTGGCGGCCATGGTGGTCCCCGCCGTGGCGGGCACCCTGGCGGCCATGGTGGTGTGCACCGTGCTGGGCGTGACCATCGAGCGGCTGGCCTACAAGCCCCTGCGGCAGGCCTCCTCCCTGGCGGTGCTGATCACCGCCATCGGCGTGAGCTACTTCCTCCAGAACGCGGCCCTGCTGCTCTGGTCGGCCAACCCCAAGGTGTTCACCCCCGTGGTGGGCCGGGGCAGCCTCCAGGTGGGCCCCCTGTCCATCAGCTATGTGACCCTGCTGACCATCGCGGTGTGCATCGTCATCATGATCGCCCTGACCACCTTCACCAGCCGGGGCAAGATGGGCAAGGCCATGCGGGCGGTCTCCGAGGATAAGGGGGCGGCCCAGCTCATGGGCATCAACGTCAACGCCACCATCTCGCTGACCTTCGCCATCGGCTCCGCCCTGGCGGGCATCGCGGGGGTGCTGTTCATGTCGGCCTACCCCACCCTGACGCCCACCACCGGCTCCATGCCGGGCATCAAGGCCTTCACCGCCGCCGTCTTCGGCGGCATCGGCTCCATCCCCGGGGCCCTGCTGGGCGGCCTGCTGCTGGGGATCATCGAGATCTTCGCCGGCGCCTACATCTCCACCCAGCTGCAGAACGCCATCGTCTTCGCCGTGCTCATCGTGGTGCTGGTGGTCCGTCCCGCCGGCCTGCTGGGCAAGACGATCCGGGAGAAAGTGTGAGGTGGGCGGCATGAGCAACATGGGAAAACGCCTGACCGGCATGAAAAGGTCCACCCGCACCAGCATGGCCACCTACGGCATGGTCATCCTGGCCTATATCGTCATCCAGCTGATCCGCGGCCTCCGGGACGGGGGCGTCGGCCCCCTGCTGGAGGGGCAGCTGATCCCCATCTGCGCCTACGTCACCATGGCCCTGGCCCTGAACCTGGTGGTGGGCATCTCGGGGGAGCTGTCCTTGGGCCACGCGGGCTTCATGAGCATCGGCGCCTTCGCCGGCTGCTCCATGGCCATGGGGCTGGAGAGCGTCATCCCCGCCGCCCCCCTGCGCCTGGCGGCGGCCATGGTGTTCGGCGCGGCGGTGGCCGCCGTGCTGGGCTTCCTCATCGGCATCCCGGTGCTGCGGCTCAACGGCGACTACCTGGCCATCGTCACCCTGGCCTTCGGCGAGATCATCAAGGGCGTGGTCACCAACATCTACCTGGGGCTGGACTCCGCCGGCCTCCACTTCAGCTTCCTGACCAACGGCAATGAGCTGCTGGACGGCGGGAAGGAGCTCATCAAGGGCCCGGTGGGCGTGATGAACTCGGAGCGCATCTCCACCTTCACCGCCGGCTTCATCCTGGTGATGATCGCCCTGATCGTCATCTTCAACCTGGTCAACAGCCGCACCGGCCGGGCCATCATGGCCGCCCGGGACAACCGCATCGCCGCCGAGAGCGTGGGCATCAGCGTCACCAAGTACAAGATGATCGCCTTCGCCACCTCGGCCGCCCTGGCGGGGGCCGCCGGCACCCTGTACGGCTGCAGCCAGGTCACCTTCGTGGCCACCAAGTTCGACTTCAACACCTCCATCCTCATCCTGGTGTTCGTGGTGCTGGGCGGTCTGGGCAACATGTGGGGCTCCGTCATCGCGGCGGCCGCCCTGACCATCCTGCCCGAGGCCCTGCGGCAGTTCCAGGACTACCGGATGCTGGTGTACGCCATCGTGCTCATCCTGGTGATGCTGGCCACCAACAACCCCACCCTCCAGAGCTTCTTCGCCCGGCTGTTCCGCCGGGGGGGCGATGACGACGACGCCGCGCCCCGGAAGGGCAAGCTGAGCCGAAAGGAGGCCGCGAGATGAGCCGCGCGCAGGAGGGGCGCAAGCCCACCAAAATGGTCCCCGTCCCCAGCCACTCCATCATCCCCGAGCGGGACATCGACAAGTCCCCCATCCTGGAGTGCAGCCACCTGGGCATCGACTTCGGCGGCCTGCGGGCGGTGGACGACTTCAACCTGACCATCGGCCGCACCGAGATCGCCGGCCTCATCGGCCCCAACGGCGCCGGCAAGACCACGGTGTTCAACCTGCTCACCAAGGTCTACCAGCCCACCCGGGGCACCATCCTGCTGGACGGCAAGGACACCTCGGGCAAGACCACCGTCCAGATCAACCGCATGGGCATCGCCCGGACCTTCCAAAACATCCGGCTGTTCTCCAACCTGTCGGTGGAGGACAACGTGAAGATCGGCCTGCACAACCAGGAGCGCTACTCCGCCATCGAGGGGGTGCTCCGGCTGCCCAGCTACTGGAAGCGGGAGCGCTCTGCCCACGAGCGGGCGCTGGAGCTGCTGTCCATCTTCGACATGCAGGACCTGGCCAACCACAAGGCGGGCTCCCTGCCCTACGGCGCCCAGCGCCGGCTGGAGATCGTCCGGGCCCTGGCCACCAACCCGTCCCTGCTGCTGCTGGACGAGCCGGCGGCCGGCATGAACCCGTCCGAGACCGCCGAGCTCATGGACAACATCGTCAAGATCCGGGACACCTTCCAGATCGCCGTCATGCTCATCGAGCACGACATGAAGCTGGTCATGGGCATCTGCGAGGGCATCTGCGTGCTGAACTTCGGCCAGATCATCGCCAAGGGCACCCCCGCGGAGATCCAGGCCAACCCCGCGGTCATCGAGGCCTATCTGGGCAAGCGGAAGGAGGGCTGACCCCATGCTGAATGTCAACGACATCAATGTGTACTACGGCAGCATCCACGCCATCAAGGGGGTCTCCTTCGAGGTGAACGACGGCGAGATCGTCACCCTCATCGGGGCCAACGGCGCCGGCAAGTCCACCATCCTGAACACCATCTCGGGCCTGCTCCACTCCAAGACGGGCTCCATCGAGTTTTTGGGGGAGAAGATCAACGGCGTGCAGCCCCACCGCATCGTGGGCAAGGGGCTGGCCCAGGTGCCCGAGGGGCGCCGGATCTTCCTGCAGATGACGGTGGAGGAGAACCTGGAGATGGGGGCCTACACCCGCCCCAACAGCGAGGTAGACCCCGGCATCGCCGACGTGTATGAGCGCTTCCCCCGGCTGAAGGAGCGGCGGCGGCAGATCGCCGGCACCCTGTCCGGCGGCGAGCAGCAGATGCTGGCCATGGGCCGGGCGCTGATGAGCCGCCCCAAGCTGCTGATGCTGGACGAGCCGTCCATGGGTCTGGCACCCATCCTGGTGGAGCAGATCTTCGACATCATCCGGGAGCTGCACCGCTCGGGCACCACCGTGCTGCTGGTGGAGCAGAACGCCCAGATGGCCCTGTCCATCGCGGACCGGGGTTATGTGCTGGAGACGGGCAAGATCGTCGCCACCGGCACGGGCCAGGAACTTTTGAATGACGACGCGGTAAAGCGCGCCTATCTGGGCGGCTGAGCTGCCCGGCGGGCGGCCCCTCTATGGGGCCGCCCGCTTTTTGCCGTTTGCGCCGAAAGGGAAAACGAAACGCCGTGTGTGTAAAATGTGGACGCATCGTAAATAATTCATGAACGATGGAATTTCCCGATTGACAGGAAAAACCTCCTTGTAGTATCGTTGATTCGTATACGGAAGAGCGTCCGCGCCTGGACGCTTTTCTGGAGAGAGAACGAATGGAGGCGTGTCCAAATGGATCAGGCGGCGGATATCCTGCGCTCTTATCTGCGGGTGACACAGCATCTGTCCCAGCAGTTTCGGAAATACTTCGGTCAGTTCAACCTGACCTTCCCCCAGGCCATGGTGCTCACCGTGCTGGGGGAGAGCGGACCCATGCCCATCAGCGCGCTGGCGGAGAAGACGGGCAGCGCCAACAGCACCATCTCCGGCGTGGTGGACCGGCTGGAGAAGCTGGAGCTGGCCCGGCGGACGCGCTCCTCCCAGGACCGCCGGGTGATCTATGTGCAGGCCACCCAGCGCTACCAGAAGCTGCGGGAGCAGGCGCTGGGCAGCGTCAATGATTACTTCTGTACGCTGGTACAGGATATCTCCCCCGGGGAGCGGGAGGAGATCCTCCGGGCACTGACCACCCTGGACCGGGTGCTCACCCAGGAGAAGCAGCGGGACAGCTGAGCCGCCCTGGCCGCGTCCCGGGGAGAGGATGAGGGCAGATGAAGGGGCAGTACGGATACCAAAGCTACCGGGGCAGGATGACCCTGCGCAAATTTTTGGCGATTCTCATCGGAGTGCTGGCGGTGGCGCTGGCCCTGGTGGTAGCGCTGTATGTATACCTCCAGCGCTATGTGGTCTACACCGACGAGGGAGCCCGCTTCGAACTGCCCTTTTTCCAGGGGGAGAGCCAGCCGCCCGAGGAGAGCGGCGGGGTGAACATCGTGGTGGAGAACTCCCCCGCCCCTTCGGATGGGGAGGAGCGGCCGGAGACGGCGGAGCCCCTCCGGGCCGTCTGGGTCCCGGCGGAGTCGCTGGAGGCGGATATCATCCAGGCCCAGGTGGAGGCCGCAGGGGGCAACGCGGCGGTTCTGGACATGAAAAACGCCGACGGCACCCTGAACTATGTCTCCCAGCTGGAGCTGGCCCGGCAGGCGGGGGCAAACCCTGCCGAGGACCGCAACGCCGCCCTGCGGGAACTGAACCAGGGGGAGCTGTACACCATAGCCCGGGTGGCCTGTTTCAAGGACGGTCTGCTGAACACCGTAGACCGGTCGATGAACATCCTCACCAACAGCGGCTATCTCTGGTATGGAGAGGACCAGATGTACTGGACCAGCCCCGCCAGCGGAGAGGTGCGAGACTATCTCACCGGCATCGCCCGGGAGCTGGCGGAGCTGGGCTTTGACGAGATCCTGCTGGACTTCGCCGGCTATCCCACCCAGGGGAATTTGGGCTGGATCCGGGTGGGGGAGAGCTACCCCCAGGGCGAACTGGACCAGTGGATCGGCCAGTTCTATCAGGAGATGGCTCAGGCGCTGGAGGACTATGAGGTGAAGCTGTCCATCCGCACCACCGAGGAGGCCCTGCGGGGGGAGGACAGCCTCAGCGGACAGACCGCACAGAATCTGGCGGCCTGGGCGGACCGGATCTGGGTGGAGCCTTCCGCACAGGAGGATACCGACTATGCCGCCCTGCTGGCCGCCGCCGGCATGGAGGGGGCGGAGGAGGCGCTGGTGCTGATCACACAGGAGACAGAGGAACTGACGGGCGGCTGGGCCAGGCTGCCCTGACCGGAGAGACAGAGAGGAGAGAGGGCCATGATCGTCAGAAAACAAATCCCAGAGTATGAGGGAACTCTGCGCAGTCATATGATTAAAATCCCCGCCTGCATCAGCGAGTGCTCCGGCATCCGCATCTTCGGGCGCCGGATCAAGTCCCTGGCCTTCACCACCGATGCGGCCATCATCCGCAACATCAACGCCGACGCCATCATCGCCGTCTACCCCTTTACGCCGCAGCCCGCCATCACCCGTGCGGTGATGGATGTGGCGGACATGCCGGTGTTCGCCGGCGTGGGCGGCGGCGTCACCCGGGGTGCCCGGGTGGTCAACCTGGCCAACGACGCCGAGCAGCAGGGCGCCTTTGGCGTGGTGGTCAACGCCCCCACCGAGAATGAGGTGATCTCCCGGCTGAAGCAGGTGCTGGATATCCCGGTTGTGGTCACCGTGGTCTCTGACCGCACCGATATCGCTGCACGGCTGGCGGCGGGGGCGGACATTCTGAATGTCTCCGGCGCGGCCCGCACCCCTGAGATCGTCCGCCACATCCGGCAGAACTTCCCCCAGGCCCCCATCATCGCCACCGGCGGCCCCACAGAGGAGACCATCATGGCCACCATTCGGGCCGGGGCCAATGCCATCACCTACACCCCGCCTTCCAACGGAGAGCTGTTCGCTATCTCTATGGAGAAGTATCGCCGGTTGAGCGGTCAGGAGTAATCTGCCGCCAGTTGACATGGAAATTGCAAAACCCGCCCTTCTGCCATGAATTTTCTCATGGCAGAAGGGCGGGTTTTTATTAAAAAAATTATGGTGGAATAAACAAAAGTGAAGCAGCACATCTGCCGGTTTACACAAAAACAAGTTGAAAAATTACATAAAAAGGGAAAAGCCGAAGAGGCGGAATGGGGCGGGGCAGGTGCCCCCGGGCTGGAAGCAAAATGAATTTTAAACAGGAAATGATTGCAAAAATAATGCAAGTTTAGATTGTTAAATTTGCAACAAACAAGCCAAAAAGGGGAAATTGTGAATAATTTGACGATTAAAATGAACATTTCGAGCAAAAAAATTGCAAATTTTTGATTTTTTATCTTGCATAGAAAATGGTTTTGAGGTATGATTTCTTATGTTGGGGTAGTAGCACCCCATGAAGGAAAAACGAAACAGAAAGGCGGTGAAGAGATGTCATTGGAGGCGATCCAAACAATCACCGAAAGCGAACAGGGCGCCAAGCAGCGGATCCAGTCCGCCGCGGAGGAGGCGAAGAAAATCGTCAGCGACGCGGAGCGGACGGGACAGGCCAAGGTGACCCAGGCCCGGGCGGAGGCGGAGAGTCAGGTCAAGACCATGATGAAGCAGGCGGAAGAGAGAGCCGCGCAGCATGAGGCTTCCGTCATGGCGGAGATGAGGCAGGCCTGCCAGGGCATGCGCCAGGCGGCGGAAGATCGTCTGCCTGCGGCGGCGGAACTCATTGTCAGAAGGGTAGTGAATGTCTGATGGCCATCGTCAAAATGAAGCGGCTGCGCCTTATCGCGCTGAGCGCGGAACAGAGCGATCTGCTGGGCCGGCTGCTCCATCTGGGCTGTGTGGAGGTCACCGAGACAGACAACAAGCTGGCTGACCCGCAGTGGGCGGCCCTTCTGAAGCGGGAAACCACCGGCCTGGGGGATGTGAAGGCCCAGGCAAACGCCATCTCCTCCGCGCTGGATGCGCTGAAGAAGTACGCCCCCTATAAGCGGGGGCTGTTCATCAAGCGCAGCAGCATCTCGGAGACGGAGTTCCTCAGCGAACAGGCGAGGGCGCAGGCCCTGGAGACCGCATCCCAAATCAACCAACGCACGCAAAAGATCGCGCAGACCCACACTCAGGAAAACCGGCTCACCGCCCGCCGGGCGGCGCTGGTCCCCTGGACCCCCCTGGACCTCCCCCTGGAGCAGGCGGAGACCCGGGCGGCAAAGCTCACTTATCTCACCTTCCCGGCCGCGGCGGATCCCTCCGCCCTGCGTCAGGCGCTGGAGCAGGCGGCTTCGATGGCGGAGCTGTTTCAGGCGGGAGGAGACAAGGAGCTGCTTTACTTCCTGCTGGTGTGCCACAAGGAGGAGCAGCAGCAGGCGATCGAGGCGCTGAAGCCCTTCTCCGCCAGCACGGTGAGCTTCAAGGACTTCACCGGCACCCCTGCGGAGAACATCGCCGCCATCGACGGGCAGCTGGAGGAGATCGCCCGGGAGCGCGCGTCGCTGGAGGGGGAGATCGCCTCCTTCGCGGACCAGCGCAAGTCCCTTCAGGTCACCGCGGACCGGATGACCCAGGAGGTGGCCAAGGCCGCCGTCCAGGAAAAACTGCTCACCGACGGAACGGTGGTGTTCCTGGAGGGCTGGGCCGCCTGCAATCAGATGGATGAGCTCAAGCAGGAACTGAGTAAGTTCACCTGTGCCTACGACCTGGCGGACCCCGCGGAGGAGGAGACCCCTCCCACCCTGCTGGACAATCCCCCGTGGATGAAGTGCATCAACATGGTGACGGAGATGTACTCCCTCCCCGCCTACAAGGGCGGCATCGACCCCAATCCCCTGATCTTCCCCTTCTACATCTTCTTCTTTGGGTTCATGTTCGCCGATGTGGCCTACGGCATCATCATCTTTGCCGTGTCCCTGGCTATCACCAAGATCTACCACCCCAAGAAGACCATGGGCTATATGTTCCAGCTGGGGCAGTATCTCGGTATCTCCGCCGCCATCTGCGGCCTGTTCACCGGCGGCTTCTTCGGCAATGTGCTGGAGGTCATCTATGACACCTTCCTGCCCGGCGCCGTGATGCCCGGCTGGATGGAGACCTTCTGCTCCGGCATCGCTTTCAGCCCTGTGTCCGATCCCATGATGGCGCTGATTGTGGCCATCTGCATCGGCATTGTCCACCTGATCACCGGCCAGATCATCCACATCTATATGGGCTTCCGGGACGGCGAGGGCGTGGATGCCCTGCTGGATGTGGTGCCCTGGTGGATTGTCTTCGCCGGAATCGCTCTGCTGGCCCTGGGCATGGGGCCAGTGGTCCTGATCGTCGGCGTGCTCAGCCTGGTGTGCACCCAGGGCCGCCATAACAAGGGCTTCATCGGCAAGCTGTTCGGCGGCGTGGCCTCTCTGTACGACATCACCAGCTGGCTGTCCGATGTGCTCTCCTACGCCCGTCTGATGGCCCTGATGCTGGCCAGCGGCGTCATCGCCCAGGTGTTCAACACCCTGGGTTCCCTGGGGGGACGCACCGTGGTGGGCGTGCTGCTGTTCGTGGTGGTGTTCCTCATCGGCCATGTGTTCAACATCGGCGTCAACCTCATCGGCACTTATGTCCATGCGGCCCGTCTGCAGTACCTGGAGTATTTCGGCAAGTTCTACAAAGAGGGCGGCATCCCCTTCCGCCCCCTGAAGTACGATACAAAATATGTAGATATCATTGAGGAGGAAAAGTAACATGGAATTTCTGGCTAATTGTGGTTTGCAGGTCGGCGTGATCGGCTCTGCTCTGGCTGTGGGCCTGGCCTGCGCCGGCTCCGGCCGCGGCGTTGGCATCGTGGGCGAGGCCGCCGCCGGCGTCCTGTCCGAGGATCCCAACAAGTTCGCTCAGTGCCTGATCCTTCAGATTATCCCTGGCACCCAGGGCCTGTACGGCCTGGTAGTCTGGTTCTTCGCGCTGTTCCAGATGGGCATCATCGGCGGCACCGCTGCGGACATGACCATCGCCCAGGGCCTGGGCTACTGCTTCGCCTGCCTGCCCATGGGCATCGGCGGCTACTTCACCGCCATCGCCCAGGGCCGCTGCGCCGCCGCCGGCGTCTCCCTGGTGGCCAAGCGTCCCGAGGAGATGTCCAAGGGCATCATCATGGCCATCATGGTGGAGTTCTACGCCATCCTCTGCCTGCTGGCTTCCTTCCTGATGCTGGTCTTCCTGTAAGAGCAGGGCTCTTACCCCAAAACCGGAAGTGAACCTTCCTCAGAAAGGACGGTATACCAATTCATGAACGGCATTGAAAAAATCACGCAGCGCATCGACCAGGACGCCCAGGCCGAGATCGACAAGATCCTGGGGGACGCCCGGAGTCAGGCTGTGGAGATCCTTGCCCGGTACGAGGAGCAGGCCCGTAAGGAGTCCCAGGAGATCCTCGCCCGGGGGGAGAAAAACGCCGCGGAGCGGGAGGAGCGCCTGGCGTCGGTGGCGCAGATGGAGGCCAAGAAGCTGACCCTGGCCACCAAGCAGGAGATGCTGGACAAGGCCTTCGAGCTGGCCCTGGACCGGTTGGTCTCCCTGCCTGACGACGAGTATGTGGCTCTGCTGGCCGATCTGGCCGTCCGGGCCGCCACCACAGGGCGGGAGCAGCTGATCTTCTCCCAGAAGGACCGCACCCGGGTGGGCAAGCAGGTGGTGGCCGCCGCCAACGAGAAGCTGGCCAAGGCCGTCTCCCCCGAGCTGCCCGAATCCCTGGCCGACTCCAAGGCGGGCGCCATCCTGGACAAGGTGGTCTCCGGCGCCTCCGCCCTTCTGGCGGGTACCGGGATGCTCACCCTCAGCGAGGAGACCCGGCCCCTGCGCGGCGGATTCATTTTGAGTGATGGAGATGTGGAGGTCAACTGTGCCTTTGAGACTCTGGTGCGCCTGCAGCGCGGGGAGATCTCCGGCGAGGTGGCCAAGGTCCTGTTTGACTGACTCCCTCCTCCCTCCTCTCAGATAAGGAGGATACGATCTTGGCAAATACCATTGTAGATACCGACTATCTCTTCCTGTCCGCCCGGATCAAGGCGATGGAGTGCAGCCTCCTCTCCCATGAACGGATGGAGCGTATGCTGGAGGCGCCCTCCGCTGAGGACGCGGCCAAGGTACTGCAGGAGTGCGGATACGCCGAGATGCCGCAGGTGGGAGAACAGGCACTGGAGAAGGCCCTGGCCGAACAGCGGGAGAAGACCTTTCACGAGCTGTACACCTCCGTGCCCGACCACAACATCATCGACGTGTTCAAGGTAAAATATGACTACCACAACGCGAAGACCGTCTTGAAGGCGGAGGCCATGGGACTGGATCCCACCCCTCTGCTGGTGGACACCGGCCGGGTCCCGCCCCAGGAGTTGCTGGAGAAGGTGCGCAGCACCGACCTGCGCGGCCTGCCCCCCATCCTCCAGAGTGCCATCGGCGAGGCGCGGGAGGTGCTGGGCACCACCGGGGACCCCCAGCTGGCGGACTTCGTGCTGGACCGTGCCTACTTCCAGGACATGTTCCACATCGCCCAGGAGAGCGGCAGCGCCTTTTTGGAGGGCTATGTCCGCATCCAGATCGACAGCGCCAACCTGCGCTCGGTGGTGCGCACCCTGCGCATGGGTAAGAGCATGGAATTTTTGCGTGGCGTGCTGTTCGAGGGCGGCAACATCGACACCAACCGCATCCTGAACAACGCCGCCGGCGGCAATCTGGAGGACCTGTATGCCGTCTCCCCCCTGAAGGAGGCGGCGGAGGCGGGCAGCGCGGCACTGAACGGCGGCCGGCTGACCCGGTTTGAAAAGCTGTGCGACGACGCGGTGCTGTCCTATGTGGCCGGGGCCAAGTATGTGGCCTTCGGCGAGGCGCCGGTGATCGGATATCTGGCCGCCAAGGAGAACGAGTTCACCGCTGTGCGCATCATCATGAACGGCCGCATGGCGGGGCTGGACGCGGATACCATCCGGGAAAGGCTGCGTGATTCCTATGTATAAGATTGCGGTACTGGGCGACAAGGACAGCGTCCTGGGCTTTAAGGCGCTGGGGCTGGACACCTTCCCCGTGGAGTCGGTGGACGAGGCGAAAAAGACCCTCCACGAGCTGGCCCGGGGGAACTATGCGGTGGTCTACCTCACCGAGCAGCTGGGCGTCTATATGGAGGCCGAGCTGGCGCGGTACAAGGATGAACTGACCCCCGCCATCATCCTGATCCCCGGGAAGGAAGGCTCTCTGGGCATCGGCATGGCCAATGTGAAGCGCGCGGTGGAGCGCGCGGTGGGCGCGGATATCCTGTAACGGCGCGGCGCGTCCCTCTCCCCCCGCGAACCCCTCCGCCCCAGAGGAGGGGATCGTCACTTGCGAATTCAACCCGAAAGAAGGAGTTTAACCTATGGGCAAAATTGTGAAAGTCTCCGGCCCGCTGGTGGTGGCCACCGGCATGCAGGAGGCCAACATGGCCGATGTGGTGCGCGTGGGAGATCAGCGGCTGATCGGTGAGATCCTCACCATGAGCGGCGACTCCGCGTCCATCCAGGTCTATGAGGAGACCTCCGGCCTGGGCCCCGGCGCCGCCGTGGTCACCACCGGAGCCCCCCTGTCTGTGGAGCTGGGCCCCGGCCTGATGGAGAACATCTACGACGGCATCCAGCGGCCCCTGGAGGAGATCATGAAAAAGGTCCAGGGCAACAACCTGCCCCGCGGCGTGGAGGTGCCCGCCCTGGACCGGGAGAAAAAATGGACCTTCGTCCCCGTGGCCAAGGTGGGGGACAAGGTGGCCGGCGGCGATGTGCTGGGCACCGTGCAGGAGACCACCTCCGTGCTCCACAAGATCATGGTGCCGCCCAACCTCAGCGGCACCGTGGCCTCCATCCAGGACGGCGAGTTCACCGTCACGGAGGTGGTGTGCACCCTCACCACCGACGACGGCCAGACCAAAGAGCTGACTATGATGCAGAAGTGGCCCGTGCGTGTGGGCCGCCCCTATAAGCACAAGTATCCCCCCACCCGTCCTCTGGCCTCCGGCCAGCGGATCGTGGACACCCTGTTCCCCGTGGCAAAGGGCGGCACCGCCGCCATCCCCGGCCCCTTCGGCTCCGGCAAGACGGTGATGCAGCATGCCCTGGCCAAGTGGTCCGATGTGGACATCGTGGTGTACATCGGCTGCGGCGAACGCGGCAACGAGATGACCGATGTGCTGCGGGAGTTCCCCGAGCTGGTGGACCCCCGGACCGGCGAGTCGCTGATGAAGCGTACCGTGCTCATCGCCAACACCTCCGACATGCCCGTGGCCGCCCGCGAGGCGTCCATCTACACCGGCATCACCATCGCGGAGTATTTCCGGGATATGGGCTATGATGTGGCGGTCATCGCCGACTCCACCTCCCGCTGGGCCGAGGCCCTGCGCGAGATGTCCGGCCGTCTGGAGGAGATGCCCGGCGAGGAGGGCTACCCCGCCTATCTGTCCTCCCGTCTGGCCCAGTTCTACGAGCGGGCCGGCAGCGTGTCCTGCCTGTGCAGCGGCGGCGAGGACCGCCGCGGCTCCCTGACCGCCGTGGGCGCGGTCTCCCCCCCGGGCGGCGACCTGTCCGAGCCCGTGTCCCAGGCCACCATGCGCATCGTCAAGGTGTTCTGGGCCCTGGACTCCTCCCTGGCCTACCGCCGTCACTTCCCTGCCATCAACTGGCTGAACTCCTACTCCCTGTATCTGGACTCCCTGAAGCCCTGGTACGACGAGCACCTGGGCAAGCAGTTCCTGGAGAACCGGGAGTGGGCCATGGCCGTCCTCCAGGAGGAGGCGGAGCTGAACGAGATCGTCCAGCTGGTGGGCAAGGACTCCCTGTCCCCCAAGGACCAGATCACCTTGGAGACCGCCAAGATGCTCCGGGAGGACTTCCTGCAGCAGAACTCCTTTGTGGACATCGACTCCTACTCCGAGTATGACCGTCAGGAGAAGATGGTGGCCATGATCCTCCGCTACGACCAGCTGTGCCGCGATGCGTCCGCCAAGGGCGCCCCGGTGAGCGAGCTGTTCGCCGTCCCCGTCCGGGTGGACATCGGCCGGGCCAAGAGCGTGCCCGCCGACCAGTATGTGGAGGCATACGCCAAGATCGAGCGCGACATGGAGTCTCAGATCGAGGCCATCGCCGCGAAGGGAGGTCAGGACTGATGATCAAGGAATATCGTACCATTCGGGAGGTCTCCGGCCCCCTGATGATCGTGGACGGCGTGGAGGGCGTCACCTATGACGAGCTGGGCGAGATCCAGCTCACCGACGGGTCCGTGCGCCGCTGCCAGGTGCTGGAGGTCAACGGCGACAAGGCCGTGGTTCAGCTGTTCGAGTCCTCCGCCGGCATCAACCTGGCGGACTCCAAGATCCGCTTTTTGGGACACCCCCTGCAGCTGGGCGTGTCCAGCGACATGCTGGGCCGGGTGTTCAACGGCATGGGCCAGCCCATCGACGGCGGCCCCGCCATCCTGGCCGATGAGTTCCGGGACATCAACGGCCTGGCCATGAACCCCGCCGCCCGTGACTACCCCAACGAGTTCATCCAGACCGGCATCTCCACCATCGACGGGCTGAACACCCTGGTGCGTGGGCAGAAGCTGCCCATCTTCTCCGGCTCCGGCCTGCCCCACGCCAATCTGGCGGCCCAGATCGCCCGTCAGGCCAGGGTGCTGGGGGACGACGCCGGCAACTTCGCCGTGGTCTTCGCCGCCATCGGCATCACCTTCGAGGAATCCGACTTCTTCGTCCAGGAGTTCCGCCGCACCGGCGCCATCGACCGTACCGTGCTGTTCACCAACCTGGCCAACGACCCCGCCGTGGAGCGTATCGCCACCCCGCGCATGGCCCTCACCGCCGCGGAGTACCTGGCCTTCGAGAAGGATATGCATGTGCTGGTCATCCTCACCGACATCACCAACTACGCCGAGGCCCTGCGTGAGATCTCCGCCGCCAAGAAGGAGGTCCCCGGCCGCCGCGGCTACCCCGGCTATCTGTACACCAACCTGGCCACCATCTACGAGCGCGCCGGCCGCCAGCTGGGCAAGAAGGGCTCCATCACCCTGATCCCCATCCTGACCATGCCGGAGGACGACAAGACCCACCCCATCCCCGACCTGACCGGCTACATCACCGAGGGGCAGATCATCCTGTCCCGGCAGCTGTACCGCGCCGGCGTGAATCCTCCGGTGGATGTGCTGCCCTCCCTGTCCCGTCTGAAGGACAAGGGCATCGGCGAGGGCAAGACCCGGGAGGACCACTCCGGCACCATGAACCAGCTGTTCGCGGCCTACGCCACCGGCAAGGAGAACAAGGAGCTCATGTCCATCCTGGGCGAGGCGGCCCTCTCCCCCACCGACCTGCTGTACGCCAAGTTTGCCGACGAGTTTGAAAAGCGCTATGTCACCCAGGGGACGGAGGAGAACCGCTCCATCGAGGAGACCCTGGACCTGGGCTGGGAGCTGCTGAGCATCCTGCCCGCCTCGGAGCTCAAGCGCATCAAGCCGGAGTATATCGAGAAGTATCTCCCGAAAAAAGACTAAGGGGGGAGATCAATGGCTTCTACCACCATCAACCCCACCCGACAGGAGCTGACCCGGCTGAAGGGCCGGCTGAAGACCGCTGTCCGCGGCCACAAGCTGCTGAAGGATAAGCGGGACGAGCTGATGAAGCAGTTCCTGGATGTGGTGCGGGAAAACCGGGCCCTCCGCCAGAAGGTGGAGGAGGCACTGATGCGGGCCCATGGGTCCTTCACCGTGGCCTCCGCCCTGATGTCCGCCGAGATGCTGGAGCAGTCCCTGCTCTATCCCAAGCAGAGCGTGGAGCTGGAGATGACCTTCCAGAACATCATGTCGGTGAATGTGCCCCACTACCAGTTCAAGACCAAGAGCGACAACCCCGGGGAGGTCTACCCCTACGGCTTCGCCAATACCTCCGGCGAGCTGGACGACGCCGTGGACGCCATGGCCTCGGTGTTCCAGGATATGCTGAAGCTGGCCCAGATCGAGAAGACCAGCCAGCTGCTGGCGGAGGAGATCGAAAAGACCCGCCGCCGCGTCAACGCCCTGGAATATGTGAAGATCCCCGAGATGGAGGAGAATATCCGCTACATCTCCATGAAGCTGGATGAGAACGAGCGTTCCAACACCATCCGGCTGATGAAGGTCAAGGATATGCTTCTGAAAGAAGCGATTGAGGACCGGAGGGCTGAGGACGCTAGAGCCGCAAGGACTTTCGGGGCTTCGGGGGAGGCACCCCAGGAGGTATAGAGGGCGGTTTTACCGTAGTTTTACCGCTTCTACGATGGGACGAAAAAGAGAAAGATGGCACTGTTTGGCACAAGCCAGACAGTGCCATCTTTTTTTCATGCCTTTCCAACTGCTTCAAAAAGAGAA
>CALWZP010000004.1 GCA_944386055.1 uncultured Oscillospiraceae bacterium
TGAAACAGGAAACGGCATGACCGTAGCCATGCCGTTCCTGCAAAAACTGATTACTTTCTTATGGCCCCCGGACATCGCGGGGGTGCTTTTTATGTGCGAGGCGGTTGTGAATCAGATTAAAAAAGTTGTTAGTGTAGGCAGACATGGCATGGTATAATAAAACACCAAAAAATGAGCTGCCGCGGCAGCTTGTGCTCTATATTTGAGTAATATAGAGCACGATCAGCCTGCAGGCAGAGGAGCCACGGAAAACAGGAGGAGCGGCGAATATGTCAGACATACACGGATACAAGATCGGCGAGGTGGCCCGGATGTACGGCCTCCCCAACGATACCCTGCGCTATTATGAGAGCCGGGGCATCATCACTCCCCGCCGGGATGAGGAGTCCGGGTATCGGTATTACGATGCTTGGGACCTGAACTACCTCCTGGATTGTATCTGGTACCGCGGCTACGATTTCTCCCTGTCCGATGTGGAGCAGATGGTGAATAAGGACGATCTGCCTGACTTCCTCAAACGCTGCCGCAAGCGGGAGGCGGAACTGCTCCATACCGTCAATGAGTACCAGAGAAAGCTGAAGAGCCTGGTGCTGTACCGGCAGAAGCTCGGCCGCATTCCGCAGATGCTGGGGCAGTTCCGCATTGAGGACAGCCCCGCTATGGTCTGGCAGCGCCAGCGCCACCAGGGGGAGCTGGAGAAGGGAGCGGCGGTGGACATCATTCGCCAGTGGACCGAGCGGATGCCCTATGTGAACCACACCTTCGTCATGCCGGAGATCAAACCCACAAAAGGGGAGTTCAGCGATTACTGCTGGGGCTTCTCCCTTTCGCCGGAGGACATGGAGCTGTTTCATATGGAGATCCCTGAGACTGCGGAGTATATCCCGAGCTTTCGAAGCATCTACACCGTGTTCAGCGCCGGGGGAGAGGGGACCTTTATGGACGCCTTCAACGCCCAGGTCATCGCGCCCATCAAGGAGAAGGGCCATCAGATCCCCCGCCCGCCGGTGGGAAATCTGCTGGTGCGCATTCACGAGGACGGAAAGATGCGCCGCTTTTTCGAGGCGTGGGTGCCGATCGAGTGATGGAGAGACAAAAAGCTGTGGCATTTGCCACAGCTTTTTGGTTGTAAGGGAGACAACGAAACAATTCTTGACCCTCGGGTTGCCTGAGGGTTTAAGATACCTTCGGAACGATGGAAAGTGTCCTCACAAACACCACATCATCCCTGTCACACCGCGCACAGGCCGAAGACGCCCCCAGCGGCACAGGCCCGGCGCAGAATGAGGAGGAACTCGGCTATGATTCATGATCTGACCATCACCTTGGATGAAAACACCCTGCCCTTCCCGGACAGCGGCGACCCCCACATGACCTGGAAGCATCTGGTGGACCACAATGTCTACAAGTGCCAGGTCTCCCTGTTCTCCATGGTGACCCACCTGGGCACCCATGTGGACGCTCCCCTGCATTACTGCAAGGGGGGGAAGACCACCGCGGAGATCGATCTGTCCGCCTACGCAGGCCAGGCGGTCTGCCTGGACATGACTCCCTATATGGATCAGGGGGACGAGCTGGACATCACCGCCGTGATGGAGAAGAACAAGGATCTGATCCAAAAGGGCGACATCATCGTGCTGTACACCGGATATGAAAATCTGGTGGGCAAGATGGAGTATTTTGACTATAAGGATTTCAACGGCAACACCGGTGAGATTTTGGAGAAATATGGCTGCAAAGGCATCGGCTTCGACATGTCTTCCATCGACCGCTCCGGCCGGGCGCACCAGTCTGTGCTCAGCCGCGGGATGAGCATCATTGAATCCCTCATCAACCTCAAGCCTCTTGTCGGCAAGCGCTTCTATCTCAGCGCTGTGCCCCTGAAGTTCGCCGACGGCGACGGCAGCCCCGTGCGCGCTTATGCGGTGACGGACGACTAATACCGGACGAAAGACAGAACAAGCATCCAACATCAAAGGAGAATGAACCATATGGAATTGAAGCACCTGTTTTCCCCTATGAAGATCGGCAGCTGTGAGATCCCCAACCGCACGGTGGTCCCCGCCATGGTGGCCAATATGTGTCCCGACAACGGCAAGGCCTCCGAGCAGTATATCCGCTATCACGAGGAGAAGGCCAAGGGAGGCTGGGGCCTGATCATCACCGAGGACTACCGGGTCAACCCCAATGCGGGCGGCTATCCCCACATCTGCGGCCTGTGGTCGGAGGAGCAGATCCCCAGCCACAAGAAGTTCACCGACACCATCCATCAGTATGAGAGCAAGGTATTCTGTCAGATCTACCACGCCGGCCGCCAGGCCAACCACTTCGTCAACGGCGGCGTGCAGCCCATGTCCTGCTCCCCCATTGCCGACGCCTGGAACAAGGAGGTCCCCCGTGAGCTGACCATCCCCGAGATCCAGCAGATCGTCAAGGACTTCGGCGTCACCGCGGGCAACGCCAAGAAGGCGGGCTTCGACGGTATCGAGATCCACGCCGCCCACGGCTATCTGATCCACCAGTTCCTCTCCCCCAACTGCAACCACCGCATCGACGAGTACGGCGGCAGCTATCTCAACCGGGTGCGCTTCCTGAAGGAGATCATGGAGGCCTGCCGCGCCGCCGTGGGGCCTGACTTCCCCATCATGGTGCGCGTCTCCGCCGAGGAGAACTCCGAGGGCGGCCGCCGCTTCCACGAGACCCGCCAGATCCTGCTGGACCTGCAGGAGTGGGGCGCCGATGCCATCCACCTGTCCAACGGCATGTACGGCGTGTTCTCCTCCCTGGGCATCGTGGCCTCCCACTATCAGCACCACGGCTGGAACATGGACTTCGCCGCCGAGGCCAAGAAGTTCCTGCACATCCCTGTGGTCACCGTGGGCCGCATTGCCGAGCCCTGCATGGCGGAGGACATCATCGCCTCCGGCAAGGCGGACTTTGTGGCCATGGGCCGCGAGTCCCTCACCGACCCCCACTGGCCCGAGAAGGCCAAGGCGGGCAAGTATAACGATATCCGCCACTGCATCGGCTGCCTGCAGGGCTGCACCGCCTCCACCTATCAGGGGGTGCCTCTGTACTGCGTGATCAACCCCGAACTGGGCCACGAGTTCGAGTATGACTACTCCAAGGTGGCAAGCCCCAAGACCGTGTATGTGGCCGGCGCCGGCATCGCCGGCATGGAGGCCGCCCGGGCCGCCGCCATCAAGGGCCACAAGGTGGAGCTGTACGAGGCGTCCGGCACCGTGGGCGGGCAGTTCACCTCCGCCGCCTATCCTCCCTACAAGGGGGATTACACCGGCTATATCGCCTGGCTGTACCGGGAGATCCAGAAGTATGACAACATTACCCTGCACCTGAATACCAAGCTCACCGCCGAGATGGTGAAGGCGGGCAAGCCGGACAAGGTCATCGTGGCCACCGGCGCCAAGCCCATCATCCCCAAGGTGCCCGGCATCAACAACTCCAAGGTCATCACCGTGGAGGAGGCTCTGCTGGGCAAGAAGGATGTGGGCATGAATGTCCTCATCGCCGGCGGCGGCATGAGCGGCACCGAGACCGCGGCCTTCTTCGGAATGCAGTGCAAGTCCCGGGTGACCATCATCGAGATGCGGGATGACATCGCCCTGGAGCTGGAGGCCGGCATCCGCGACGATCTGCGCACCGTGCTGCGCCGCCTGTTCGTGGATGTGAAGTGCAACACCGCGCTGGCCGGCGTCACCGACGAGGGCGCGCTGCTGAAGCAGGGCGACGACATCAAGCTGTTCCCCTGCGACACCATCATCCTGTCCATCGGCGTCCGGGCGGACAACGCGCTGGCCGAGGAGCTGAAGGACACCGGCGTGGAGGTGGTCACTGTGGGCGACGCCGTCAAGGCCCGCCAGATCACCGAGGCCAGCCGTGAGGGCTTTGTGGCCGGCCTCAACGCCTGAGCAGATCACTCTGATATCATCTTCCCCCCCTGTAACCCGGGCGGGCGGCGTAAGCCGCCCGCCCGGGCGTTTTGCTGCCGGGACAAGGGAAAACGGTGCCGCCGTGCTTTGGCGGGGGAGCGCGAGGGGGCGGCGGCCCGCCTCGCGTCGGATCGCATCCCCCGCAGTTCCCGCGAAACTGCGGCGCGCCCAGCGCGGACTTTCCCCCTGCGGGGGAAAGTAACGGGATGCAACGGGCGGCGTAAGCCGCCCGCCCGGGGTTTTTGCGCACGCCCCATGCACTGCGCTGCCCCCCTTGATAAATGGGGGAAAGTGTGAGACAATAACGGGGAGATTTCTGACAAGAGCGGGCCTTGCCCGCGGGAGAAAGCCATGAACGATCTGTTTGAAAAATCCATCCAGCTGCTGGAGCTGCCCCAGGTGCTGGCCATGCTGGCGGAGCAGGCGGTGACCCAGGAGGGGAAGGAGCGCTGTGCCGCCCTGCGTCCCTTCACCGAGGAGGGCGATGTGGCCCGGGCCCAGGAGGAGACCACCGCCGCGGTGAAGATGCTCAGCCTGTACGGGACGCCGTCCCTGTCCGGGGTGAAGCCGGTGGGGCCCTCCCTCCAGCGGGCGGACATGGGGGGAAGCCTGAACACCACCGAGCTGCTGGAGATCGCCGGGGTGCTGCGGGCGGCCCGGGCGGGGAAGGAGTACGGCGGTGGGGAGGAGAAGACCTGCATCGACCACCTGTTCCGCTCCCTCACCGCCAACCGGTACCTGGAGGAGCGGATCACCGGCTCCATCGTGGGGGAGAACGAGCTCTCCGACGCCGCCAGCTCCGAGCTGGCCTCCATCCGCCGGCACATCCGGGCCGCCGAGGGGAAGGTGCGGGATATCCTGCAGAAGCTGGTCTCCTCCAGCCAGTCCAAATACCTCCAGGAGAACATCATCACCACCCGTGCCGGACGCTTTGTGGTGCCGGTGAAGTCGGAGCACAAGAACGACATCCCCGGCCTGGTCCACGATGTGTCCGCCTCCGGCGGCACCTTTTTCATCGAGCCTATGGGGGTGGTGAAGGCCAACAACGAGCTGCGGGAGCTCCGGGCCCGGGAGAAAAAGGAGATCGAGCGCATCCTGGCGGAGCTGTCCGCCGAGTGTGCCGCCCATAAGGAGGATATCCTCCAGGACTACACCCTGCTGGTGCTGCTGGACTGCATCTTCGCCCGGGCGGGGCTGTCGGTGCGGATGAGCGGGACCCAGCCGCGGCTGTCCCACCGGGTGCTGGACCTGAAGCGGGCCCGTCACCCCCTGCTGGACCCCAGGAAGGCGGTGCCCAACGACCTGAAGCTGGGGGAGGACTATGACACTCTGGTGATCACCGGCCCCAACACCGGCGGCAAGACGGTCACCCTGAAGACCATGGGACTGCTGACCCTCATGGCCCAGTGCGGCCTGCATATCCCCGCCGGGGCGGACAGCAGCGTGCGGGTGGTGCGCCAGGTGTTGGCGGACATCGGGGATGAGCAGTCCATCGCCCAGTCCCTGTCCACCTTCTCTTCGCATATGACCAACATCGTGGGCATCCTGAAGGAGACCGATGAGCGCACCCTGGTGCTCTTTGACGAGCTGGGGGCAGGCACCGACCCGGTGGAGGGGGCCGCTCTGGCTGCCGCCATCATCCAGCGGACTCGGGAGCTGGGGGCCCATGTGGCTGCCACCACCCACTATGCCGAGCTGAAGATCTTCGCCATGACCACCCCCGGAGTGGAGAACGGCTCCTGCGAGTTCAATGTGGAGACGCTGGAGCCCACCTACCGCCTGCTCATCGGCATCCCGGGAAAGTCCAACGCCTTCGCCATCTCCCGCCGGCTGGGGCTGGACGAGGCGGTCATCCAGGCCGCCGCCCGGCGCATCGACAGCGAGAGCGTCCGCTTCGAGGATGTGCTCACCCAGCTGGAGCAGCGCCGCCAGGAGCTGGAGCGGGAACGGGACGAGGCCGCCCGTCTGCGCCGGGAGGCGGAGGAGGCCCGGGATAAGGCCCGGGAGTACCGCCGGGAGATGGAGCGGGCCAGGGACAAGGCGGCGGAGAAGGCCCGGGCGGAGGCCGAGGAGGTGCTGCGCCAGGCCAGAGAGGCCAGCGACCAGGTGTTCGCCCAGCTGCGGGAGCTGGAGAAGCAGAGTCGCCGGGAGCAGAACTGGCAGCAGGTGAACGACCAGCGGGCCCAGGCCCGGCATCTGCTCAACGAGGCGGAGGACCGCCTGGGCCGCCGGGAGGAGCGCCCCGCCCCGCCCCCCACCCGCCCCGCCAGGGAGGGGGACACGGTGGAGCTGGTGTCCATGGGCACCCGGGCCACCGTACTTTCCGTGAACAAGGACGGCACCCTTCGCCTCCAGGCGGGCATCCTCACCATCACGGCCAAACAGGAGGAGGTCCGGGTGGTGGAGGGGGAGACCCAGAGAAAGGTGGAGCGCCAGGTAAGCAGCGCCCGGGCGAAGCTCCACGCCGCCGGCGCCCCCGCCCAGGTGGACCTGCGGGGAATGACGGTGGACGAGGCGCTGGCCGCACTGGATCTTTATCTGGACAACGCCATGCTGGCCCGGCTGGAGTCGGTGACCATCATCCACGGCAAGGGCACCGGCGCGGTGCGCCGCGCGGTGCGGGAGCACCTGAAGCGCAGCCGCTATGTCAAGTCCTTCCGACCCGGCCGCTTCGGCGAGGGGGAGGACGGGGTGACGGTGGCGGAGCTGAAATAAGCCGCTGCTCCCATCGGTCTGCCTGCAACAGAGTGTGACGAATTCAGCGGCCGGAGAGGAATATTTTTGTGTGAAATACCATTGACGATTGTCAAGAATTTTGCTATTCTAAACTTACATCTATGACTTCTGTGAATGGGAGTAGGAGGCGTCAAAGCATGTATATCAAAGAGGCTGTCGTCAACAATCAGGTGGGACTCCACGCCCGGCCTGCGACCTTCTTTATTCAGAAAGCCAACGAATTCAAGAGTTCCATCTGGGTGGAGAAGGATGAGCGGAGGGTCAATGCGAAGAGCCTGCTGGGTGTCCTCTCCCTGGGCATTGTAAAGGGGACCGCCATCAACCTCATCGCGGACGGCCCCGACGAGAAAGAGGCGGTAGAGGCCCTGATCGAGCTGATCTCCACCAATTTTTCCGAATAATTTCCTGTAAACCTGAAAAGGCGCCGCGGATGCGGCGCCTTTTTTGTACCGTGGAGGGCTGTTATGAAGGAGATGCCGGTTTCTTACCAGACGATGCTGACCCGCCTGGAGCAGAAGGAGCGGCGGAGAGAGCGGGAGCCTGCGGGGCCGAGACCGCTGAAGCAAGCGGGGGAACAGTTAGAGGGGAAGGTGCCGGACGGCGTGCGCCGGGGGCTGGAGACCGCCTTTCAAAAGGCGTTTGCACTGCTGTTCGGACCGGGCGGGACTCGACTAGTGGAGCGTACCCTTCGTCGGGAGACGCTGGCGCGGGACGAGGCGCTGTGGCACAGGTCCCGCACCCCCGGAGAGGAGCGGGCCGCCCTGAAGCGGCTGAGACGGGGGGAGCGGGTCAGCCGCAGTCTCACCTCCGCCGCTGCGGGGGCGGAGGGGGCGGTCCTGGGACTGCTGGGCATCGGCCTGCCCGACATCCCGGTGTTTCTGGGGGTGCTGCTGCGGGGACTGTACGAGAGCGCCCGGCGCTACGGCTTCTCCTATGAGAGCGCGGAGGAGCGCTGTTACCTGCTGCTGGTGCTCCAGGGCGCCCTGGCGGAGGGGGAGGAGCGGGCCGCGCTGGGTCTCCGGGCGGACCGGCTGGGCCGCGCCCTGGACCATGGATGGGAGGTCTCCTGCAGCGTAGAGGAGGAGATCGCCGCCGCCTGCCGGGCGCTGGCCGGGCGGCTGCTCACCGCCAAATTCGTCCAGGGGATCCCTCTGGTGGGGGCGGTGGGGGGCGCGGTGAACCTCACGCTGTACCGGCGGGTCTCTTATTATGGCGCGCTCAAGTACTGCAAGCGTTTCCTGGAAAAGCGGGTGCGCGGCATATGATGGAGGAGACTGCCCGAAGACATCTGCCGGCACAGAAGCATGGCGGTACCTGGAGATAGGGAAGATATGGAGAAGAAAATAAGGTCATTCTGATCACCGGCGCGTCTCACACGGGAAAGACCCTGCTGGCACAGCGGTTCGTGGAAAAATACAGATATCCCTGTCTGTCTATGGACCTGATGAAGATGGGGCTGATCCGAAGCGGGAACACAGCGCTCACACCGGAGGATGACCGGGAGCTGGAGCGCTATCTCTGGCCGATCGTCCGGGAGATGATCAAGACGGCCATAGAAAACGGGCAAAACCTTGTGGTGGAGGGCGGCTACATCCCGCCCCATTGGGAGAAAGAGCTGGATGACCGCTACCTCCGGGAGATCCGTTATTACTGCCTTGTGATGAGCAGACGGTATATCCTGGGGCATTTTTCCGACATCATGCGGTATGCAGAGGCCGCGGAGCGGCGGGGGGATGACTCCTGGTGCACCATGGATTTTTTGATAGAGGATAACGCACGCTACGAGGAGATGTGCAGGCAGTGCGGGTATTCCCCCACACTGATCGATGAGACCTATCAGATCGAACTCGAACAGCTGGAAAAGGGATCGGACGGCCAATAAGCATCTCAGCGAGATCCGCGCGGCAAATGATATGCCGCCGCTGATCCAGAGAGAAGGGAGGGAGCGCCCATGACCTTTGAAGAACTGAAAGAGAAAGCCCACAGCCTGCCGCTGAAGCCCGGGGTATACATCATGCAGGATGTCAAAAACACGGTGATCTATGTGGGGAAGGCCAAGGCGCTGAAGAACCGGGTCTCCCAATATTTTCAGGATTCTGCCGCCCACACCGAGAAGACCAGGGCCATGGTCTCTCAGATCGACCACTTTGATGTCATCGTGGCGGACAGCGAGTTCGAGGCCCTGGTGCTGGAGTGCTCCCTCATCAAACGGCACCAGCCCCGGTACAACATCCTGCTGAAGGACGACAAGGGCTATCCCTATGTCCGCCTTACCGTGAACGAGTCCTACCCCCGCTTTTCTCTGGTGGGAAAGGCGGCGGAGGATGGGGCGCGGTATTTCGGGCCCTATGGCAGCCGCCACGCCACCCAGGCGCTCCTCACCGCTCTGCGCACCGCCTTGCGTCTGCCCTCCTGCGGGAAAAAGTTCCCCCGGGACATCGGAAAGGAGCGCCCCTGCCTCAACTTCCACATGGGGCTGTGCGACGGCTACTGCCGGCCGGAGGTCCCCCGGGAACGGCACCAGCAGGCCATCGGCCAGGCCGTCTCTCTGCTGGAGGGCCGGTTCAAAGAGGTGGAGGAGGACCTCACCGCCCGGATGGAGCAGGCGGCCCAGGCGCTGCGCTTTGAAGAGGCGGCGGAACTGCGGGACCGCATCCGGGCCATCCAGCTGCTGGGTTCCCGGCAGAAGGTGGTGGCCAGCTCTCTGGCGGACACCGATGTGGTGGGCTTCCACCGGGGCGCGGCCAGGAGCTGCTTCGTGGTGCTCCACTATGTGGAGGGGGACCTGGCGGCCAAGGATATGGACCTGATGGAGACCCCCATGGAGGACGGGGAGGAGGAGATCGTCTCCTCCCTGGTGAAGCAGTACTATGTGGGCCGCAGCCGGCTGCCCCGGCAGATCCTGCTGCCCTGCGAGCTGGAGGACGAGGTGCCGGTGGCCCGGATGCTGTCGGAGGAGGCGGGCCGCCGGGTCCATCTCATCACCCCCCAGCGGGGGGCCAAAATGGACCTGATCAAGCTGGCCAATCAGAATGCTGTGGAGGAGGTGGAGCGGGCCACCACCCGGGAGGAGCGGCAGAGCAAACTTGTAGAGGCGCTGGGCCGCCTGCTGGGGCTGGAACAGCCGCCCCGGCGCATCGAGTCCTATGACATCTCCAACACCGGCTCGGACGACATGGTGGCCTCCATGGTGGTGTATGTGAACGGCCGTCCCTGCCGGCGGGACTACCGCCACTTCAAAATCCGGGACCTGGAGGGCCCCAACGATTATGCCTCCATGGAGCAGGTGCTTCGCCGCCGGTTCCGGCGGCTGCTGGAGGGGGACGAGAAGTTTGGAGAGATCCCCGACCTGCTGCTCATCGATGGGGGGCAGGAGCACACCAAGGTGGCGGCGCGGGTACTGGAGGAGCTGGGGCTGGATATCCCCGCCTTCGGTATGGTGAAGGACGACCGGCACCGTACCCGCGCCCTGACGGCGGCGGACGGTCGGGAGATCGGTATCCAGGCCATCCCGGCACTGTTTGCCCTGGTGGGCCAGATCCAGGAGGAGACCCACCGCTTCGCCATCCAGTTCAACCGCAAGCAGCGCACCGGCCGGGTGCAGGGCTCGACCCTGGATCAGATCCCCGGAGTGGGGGAGGTCCGGCGGGCACAGCTGCTGAAGTACTTCAAAAGCGTCAAGGCCGTCCGGGCCGCCACTCCGGCGCAGCTGGAGGAGGCGGTGGACAAGCGGACGGCCAGGGCGGTATACCGCCACTTCCATGGAGATGAAAAGAGTGAAGAGTGAAGAGTGAAGAGTGAAGAGTGAAGAGATTACTCTGAGGATGGAGGGGGAACGGCCATCGACGGCGCGTTGCCCGCTGATCCTGACTGAGGAGGAATGTATATGCGCGTGATTTCCGGAAGTGCCCGGGGGCGAAAGCTGAAAGAGCTGCCAGGATTGGATACCCGTCCTACCACCGACCGGGTGAAGGAGTCTATGTTCAACATCGTACAGTTTGACATCGAGGGGCGCAGCGTGCTGGACCTGTTCGCCGGAACGGGACAGCTGGGGATCGAGGCCCTGTCCCGGGGCGCGGACCGGTGCGTCTTTGTAGATCAGAACCGCGCCGCCGCCGCGGTGGTGCGGGAGAATCTGGATCATACCCGCCTGACGGACCGGGCCCGGGTAGTTCAGGCGGAGTCCCTGGGATTTCTGACCTCCTGCCGGGAAAAATTCGACCTGATTTTTCTGGATCCGCCCTATCACAGCGATCTGCTGGAACAGGCGGTGAAAACCGCCGCTGAGATTGACATCCTCAAGGAACATGGTATAATATTATGCGAAAGCGGCCTGGAGAAGGAACTTCCCCAGGTGCGTTCCCCTTATCTCAAGGGGAGAGAGTACCGGTACGGCAAGATCAAGTTGACCCTGTACCGCAGAACGGCAGAGTGATGCTTCCATGAAGACCGCCATATATCCCGGCAGCTTTGACCCCGTGACCCTGGGGCACCTGAACATCATCAAACGGGCGGCGGCCTGCTTCGACAAGCTGATCGTCTGCGTCATGGTGAATTCCAATAAGCGGAATTCCGGTATGTTCACCCCTCAGGAGCGGGTGGAGATGCTGCGCCGGGTGACGGAGAAGCTCCCCAATGTGGAGGTGGACTTTTCCGATGAGCTGTTGGCGTCCTATGCCAAGCGGAAGCGGGCCCGGGTGCTGGTGAAGGGGCTGCGGGCGGTGTCCGACTTTGAACAGGAGGTTCAGATGGCCATCGTCAACGGCAAGCTGAACCCCAAGCTGGACACCATGTTCCTTCCCTCCAGCGAGAAGTACACCTACCTCAGCAGCAGCGTGGTGAAGGAGATGGCCCGCTATGGCGCGGACCTGTCCGATTTTGTGCCCCGGGAGATTATTCAGGATGTGGAGGAGAGGGCCAGGGAGCAGCAATCCCTGTAAACAGCCCGGTGTCCGCATGGCGGGCCGGAGACAGATCAGGCCGGGAGAAGCGGCAGAAATGGAGTGATACCATGGCAAGCGGAGTGGATGAACTGCTGGACATGCTGTTCCAGATGATCGACGAGGCCAAGGGGGTGCTGATGAGCCCCGACAAGTGCACCATCGAGCGGGACAAGGCCCTGGACCTGCTGGACGAGATTCGGGCCCAGTTCCCCATGGAGCTGGCGGAGGCCAAGAAGCTGCTGGCAGCCCGGTCGGAGTATATCAGCTCTGCCAAGCGGGAGGCGGAGCTCATCCGCCAGCAGGCGGAGGAGCAGGCCAAGCAGATGGTGGCGGAGGACAAGCTGCTGGCCCAGGCCAGGGAGCGGGGCAACCAGATGCTCAAGCAGGCCGAGGAGCAGAGCCGTGAACTGCGGCGTGCCGCCAACGAGTACTGCGAGGATACTCTGCGCCGTACCGAGGAGGCGGTGGCCGAGGCTTACGACGAGATCAAAAAATCCCGGGCCCGGTTCCGCGCGGTGGCTGGGGGAAGCGTGTCATCCGCTCCCACTCAGGGTGGCGGGCGGATCTACGACGCTGCAGCGGACGAAGACTGAAGGCAGAGAGGCCGCCCCGGAAGGGCGGCCTCTCTTTTACTACACATGCGGGGCAGACCGCCCGAAGACAGGAGGCGTATAACAGTGACCATTGCGGAAGTGAGCAGGCAGTATGACATCACCCCGGATACCCTGCGGTATTACGAACGAATCGGGCTGATTCCCCCGGTGCCCCGGGGAAGGGGAGGGGTGCGAAATTACGATGAGGAGTCCTGCCGGTGGATCGAGCTGATGAAGTGTATGCGCCGGGCGGGTGTCCAGATCGAGGCGCTCATCGAATATGTGGCCCTGTTCCGCCAGGGGGAGGACACCGCCCAAGCCAGGAAACAGATCCTGGTGGAGCAGCGCCGTCAGCTGGTGGAGCGAATGGAGGATATGCGGCAGTCCCTGGAACTGCTGGATCAGAAGATCCGAAGCTACGATCAATGGGCGGACAAGCTGACTCCGGACGGCGGGAGGGAGACCTGACCGCACAGAAAGGACAGAAAAGAACAAAAGGGAAGGGCCCGGCGGAAGTTTCCGTCGGGCCCTTCCCTTGCCCATCCCGCCTGCGGAGGCAGGTGCAGACGGGATGGGCATGTGTATGGAAAGGAAATGTGCGGATTATTTCGCAGCCTTGGCGGCCTTGATGGCCTCGATGAGCATGGGGGTGACCTTGAACAGATCGCCGCAGATGCCGTAGTCCGCCACCTCGAAGATGGGCGCGGTCTCGTTCTTGTTCACGGCGATGATGCACTCGGAATCCTGCATGCCGGCCTTGTGCTGAATGGCGCCGGAGATGCCCAGAGCCACATAGATCTTGGGGTGCACGGTCTTGCCGGTCTGGCCCACCTGATGGTCGGCGGACAGCCAGCCGTTGTCGATGACGGCGCGGGAGCCGCCCACGACGCCGCCCAGCACCTCAGCCAGCTCCTCGGCCAGCTTGATGCCGCCCTCCACATCCTTGGAGATGCCGCGGCCCACGGAGACCACCACATCGGCGCCAATCAGGTCCACCAGCTTCTTGGCGGCCTTCACCACCTCGGTGACCTGGGTGTGGATGTCGGACTCGGACAGGGTGAAGGCGGGATGCTCGATGACGCAGGCGTCGGCCTTGGCCTGATCGAACTCGGCCTTCTTCATCACGCCGGGACGCACGGTGGCCATGCAGGGACGGAAACGGGGGCAGATGATGGTGGCCATCAGATGGCCGCCGAAGGCCGGACGGGTCATCTTCAGGTTCCGGTCCTCCATGTTGAACTTCATGTTGGACAGGTCCAGGGTGGAGCTGGTGTCCAGATAGTTGATGTACTTGTCCATGTCGATGTCCAGGTGGGTGCAGTCGGCGGTCAGGCCGGTGTGCAGCCGGGCGGCGCACCGGGGACCCAGATCACGGCCGATGTTGGTGGCGCCCAGCAGCATGACCTCGGGCTTGTACTCCATGGCCACATCGCAGATCACCTTGGTATAGGCGTCGGTGGTGTATACCTTCAGCAGGGGATGGTTGCACACCAGGACCTTGTCGGCGCCATAGCCGCCCAGCTCCTTGGCGATGCCGTCCACATCGTCGCCCAGCAGGATACCCACCAGCTGAGAGCCGCGCTCGTCAGCCAGCTTGCGGCCCTCGGAGATCAGCTCAAAAGAGGTGGACATCATCTTGCCCTCGCGCTGCTCGCAGAAGACCCAGACATCCTTGAACGCGCCGATATCAGCACTGTTAAAAGTAGACATATTCTTTCCTTCTCCCTTCTATCAGATGATGTGCTTGGCAGCCAGCATACCGGCCAGCTTTTCACAAGTTGCCTTGTCGGCGCCCTCAAGCATCATGCCAACACCCTTCTGGGGAGGAGTGAAAGACTTGAAGATATTGGTGGGAGAGCCCTTCAGGCCGATGGTGGAGGGATCGATGAGGGGATCGTCCTTCAGAGTCTCATAGCCATAGACCTCATAGGGCTTCTGATAGCACTCGAAGATGCCGTCCACGCTCATGTACCGGGGAGAGTTCAGCTCCTTGATGCAGGTGAGCAGGCAGGGAGTCTGGACCTTGATGGTCATGTAGCCGTCCTCCAGCATGCGCTTGCAGGTGATCTCATCGCCCTCCTTGTGGATGTCCGCCACATAGGAGACCTGGGGCAGCCCCAGCTTCTCGGCGATCTGGGGACCCACCTGGGCGGTGTCGCCGTCGATGGCCTGACGGCCGCAGAACACCACATCGTCGTCCTCCAGGCCGATCTTCTTGATGGCGGCGGCCAGGATCTGAGAGGTGGCATAGGTGTCGGAACCGCCGAACTCGCGGGCGGAGACCAGCACGGCGCGGTCGGCGCCCCGGGCCAGCAGCTCACGCAGCATCCCCTCGGCGGGGGCGGGGCCCATGGAGACCACGATGACCTCGGCGCCGGTCTCGTCCTTCAGCTGCAGAGCGGCCTCCACGGCGTTCAGGTCGTCGGGGTTGGTGATGGTGGCCATGGAAGCACGGTTCAGGGTGCCGTCCTCGTTGACAGCCACCTTACCGGAGGTATCGGGCACCTGCTTTACACACACAATGATTTTCATGTCGGTTTGTCCTCCGTTCCTCAGTTAATACCCAGATTGCTGGCGATGACCATGCGCTGCACCTCAGAAGTGCCCTCGTAGATCTCGGTGATCTTGGCGTCGCGCATCATGCGCTCCACGGGGTACTCACGGGTGTAGCCATAGCCGCCGAAGATCTGCACGGCCTTGCAGGTGACATCCCTGGCGGCCTCGGCGGCGAACAGCTTGGCCATGGCGGCGTCCATGGAGTAGGGCTCGTGATTCTCCTTCTTCATGGCGGCGGCATACACCAGATACTGTGCGGCCTGCATGCGGGTGTGCATGTCAGCCAGCTGGAACTGGGTGTTCTGGAACTGGGAGATGCGCTTGCCGAACTGGACGCGCTCCTTGGAGTACTTGATGGCCTCCTCCAGAGCGCCCTCGCCCAGGCCCAGCGCCTGCGCGGCGATGCCGATCCGGCCGCCGTCCAGGGTCTGCATGGCGATCTTGAAGCCCTGGCCGATCTTGCCCAGCAGGTTCTCCTTGGGCACGATGCAGTCTTCCATGATCAGCTCGCAGGTGGAGGAGCCCTTGATGCCCATCTTCTTCTCGTGCTTGCCCACGGAGAAGCCGGGGAAGTCCCGCTCCACGATAAAGGCGGAGATCTCCTTCACCCGCTTGCCGCGCTTGTTGGTGGTGAAGCCGGTGACGGCGATGATCACAAACACATTGGCATAGCCGGCGTTGGTGATGAAGATCTTGGAGCCGTTGAGGATGTAGTTCTCGCCCTTCTCGTCCAGCACCGCGGTGGTCTGCTGGCCCTGGGCGTCAGTGCCGGCGCCGGGCTCGGTCAGACCGAAGGCGCCGATCCACTCGCCCTTGAGCAGCTTGGGCAGATATTTCATCTTCTGCTCCTCAGTGCCGTGCTCATAGATGGGGGCGCAGCACAGGGAGGTGTGAGCGGAGATGATGACGCCGGTGGTGCCGCAGACCTTGCTCATCTCCTCCACGGCCATGGCGTAAGAGAGGACATCGCCGCCGGCCCCGCCGTACTTTTTGGGGAAGTAGATGCCCATCATACCCAGCTTACCCAGCTTCTTGACGGTCTCCACCGGGAACTCCTCGGTCTCGTCCACTTCCTCGGCCAGGGGCTTGACCTCGTTCTCCGCAAACTCACGGTACATTTTGCGGATCATCTCGTGCTCTTTCGACAGATGAAAGTCCATACTTTTTGTTCCTCCTATATTATGTTACTTGGAATAATCGTAGAAACCCTTGCCGGTCTTGCGGCCCAGCGTGCCGGCCCGCACCATCTTCCGCAGCAGCAGGGAAGCGCGGTACTTGGGATCGTGGGTCTCCTCATACAGAGTGTCCATGATGGCCAGGCACACATCCAGACCGATCAGATCGCCCAGAGCCAGGGGACCCATGGGGTGGTTGGCGCCCAGCTTCATGGCGGTGTCCACCCCTTCCACGCTGGCCACGCCGGTGTACACCAGGTCGATGCCCTCGTTGATCATGGGAATGAGGATTTTGTTCACCACAAAGCCCGGAGCCTCATTCACCTCCACCGGCTCCTTGCCGATGGTGCGGGAGAGCTCCACGATGGCCTGGCAGGTCTCGTCAGAGGTGTGAGCGCCCCGGATGACCTCCACCAGCTTCATCACCGTGGCGGGATTGAAGAAGTGCATGCCGATGAACTTGTCCGCCCGCTGCGTGGCGGAGGCGATGGCGGTGATGGAGATGGAGGAGGTGTTGGAGGCCAGGATGGTCTCCGGCTTGCAGATCTTGTCCAGCTCCGAGAAGATGCTCTTCTTGATGTCCAGGTTCTCGATGGCGGCTTCCACCACCAGGTCCGCGTCGGCGGCCAGATTCAGGTCGGTGGTAAAGGTCATCTTGTCGGTGATGGCCTTTTTGCCCGCCTCGTCCAGCTTGCCCTTGGCGATCTTCTTGTCCAGCCCCTTCACCAGCCGGGCCTCAGAGGCCTGGATGATGGCATCGGAGATGTCCCGGACCACCACATCGAATCCGGACTTGGCAAAAACCTGGGCGATTTCCAGGCCCATGGTGCCGCCGCCGATGACAACGACTTTTTTCATGTTTGGTTCCCTCCTGTAGATTTTGATCGGGCTTGCGCCCAACTAGGATATACCAGAAAGTTCCGCCCAACAGGCGGAGAGGGGATACTCACCGATTCTGGAAGCGCTTTTCCGCGCGCTTCTCCAGAAACACGCCCATGCCCGTCCCACCCGGCGCTGCCGCGCCGTGCGGGGACCCCGAGGATCTCATTTCGATCGCCGGAAGTGAATTCCGCCGATCACAAGGTTTTGACTTCGTCAAAACGCTTGACGGCGCAGGCGCCGCCCCGCCTTGCGGGGCCCCACGAGGGCCCGGGCGCGGGCATGGCGCTTACTTGTTCTGGAAGTGCTTCTCCGCACGCTTCTCCAGAAACGCGCCCATGCCCTCGTTTTTGTCCTGGGTGCCGCAGGTGACGCCGAACGCCTCGGACTCGAAGGCGGAGGCGGTGGCGATGTCGGCCTGCATCCCCATGCGGATGCACCGCTTGGACTCGGCCACCGCGATGGGAGCATTGGCACAGATGGCCTGCGCCAGCGCCATGGCGGTATCCATCAGCTCCTCGGGGGGGACCACCTGGCTGACCAGGCCGATCTCCTTGGCCTCCGCCGCACCGATGGTCTTGGCGGTGAGGATCAGCTCCATGGCCTTGGACACGCCGACGATGCGGGGCAGGCGCTGGGTGCCGCCGAAGCCGGGGGTGATGCCCAGGCCCACCTCGGGCTGGCCGAATTTGGCCTTTTCCGAGGCGATGCGGATGTCGCAGGCCATTGCCAGTTCGCAGCCGCCGCCCAGGGCGAAGCCGTTTACCGCGGCGATGACCGGCTTGGCCAGATTCTCCAGCCGGAGGAAGATGCCGCTGCCCCGGACGCCGAAGCGTCTGCCGTCGATGGAGGAGAACTCCTTCATCTCGGCGATGTCGGCGCCCGCCACAAAGGACCGTCCGGCCCCCGTGAGGATCACGGCGCGGATCTCGCTGTTCTGCTCCACCGCAGTGATGGCGGCATCCAGCTCGTCCAAAACAGCGGAGTTAAGAGCGTTGAGGGCCTCGGGGCGGTTGATGGTCAAAACGCCCACATTGCCCTGCTGTTCCAACAGTACAAGTGCCATGGTACAGACCTCCTTGAAAATGTAGGATCACAGCGTGGGGAGGGAGGCAAGTGTGTCAAGAGTTTAACAATAGAGACCATAAAAAAATGCAAACCCACGAAGTGGCCATTTGCCTCCATCATAAATGTACAAATATCGTGATAAATAAAATATATGCTTTTTTGCCGTATTAAGCAAGAAAAATAGATATGTCAAAATAGATAGTTTTTGCTGTGACAATCTGTCAAAACATCCAAAAGCGAAAGCGAAGGGCCGCATAATTGCGGAAAACGGCGAATTTCGGATGGAATCCGCCCGGGCCCTTTACAAAGACGGCTGGATCGGATAGAATACAATATAGAATTCAGCTGGTACATTTATTGTAGCAGAGATTCCTGTATAGTCAAACTGAAAAATCTTATCGGGCTTATAAATGTGAACAACAGACACGGAGGAGGGAACGCATTGGAACTGAAAGAGATCCTGTCCCGAGTGGACCACACACTGCTGAAGCAGGAGTCCACCTGGGAACAGATTCGGGAAGTGTGCGACGACGGGGTGAAGTACGGCTGCGCCTCGGTGTGCATCCCCGCGGGCTATGTGGAGCAGTGCAGTGACTATCTGGGAGACCGGCTGAAGATCTGCACGGTGATCGGGTTCCCCAACGGCTACTCCACCACGGCGGTGAAGGTGTTCGAGACGGAGAACGCCATTCAGAACGGCGCGGATGAGATCGACATGGTGATCAACATCGGCTGGGTGAAGGACTGCCGCTGGGACGAGGTGCTGGAGGAGATCCGGGCGGTGAAGGCCGCCTGCCGGGGCCGGGTGCTGAAGGTGATCATTGAATGCTGCCTGCTCACCCGGGAGGAGAAGATCAAGCTGTGCCAGATCGTGTCGGAGAGCGGCGCAGAGTATATCAAGACCTCCACCGGCTTCTCCATGGGCGGTGCCACCCGGGAGGATGTGGCGCTGCTGCGGGAGCACTGTGCCCCCCATGTGAAGGTGAAGGCCGCCGGCGGCATCGCCGGGCTGGAGGATGCGGAGGATTTCATTCGCCTGGGGGCGGACCGGCTCGGTACCTCCCGCATCGTAAAAGCGGTGAAGGAACTGGAGTCCGCCGGGAAATGACCGGCAGGTTTTGTGAAAAAGTTGTAAGTTCGTGTTGCCATTTCGGTAAAAAACAGCTATAATGTCCTCGACCGGACGACGCCTGCGGCGGCGCCCGGGGGAGGATGCTGCGGGCCTGCGCCCGCGGCAGGAACGACTCAAATCTATACAGAAAGGATCGATTCCCATGAAGAAGCTTCTTGCGCTGGTTCTGGCACTGGTCATGGGGCTGTCTCTGGTCGCCTGCGGCAACAACAATCCGCCCGCGGAGACCGGTGAGAGCAACCCGCCCGCCGAGACCGGCACCGAGACCCAGACCCCGGAGGAGTCCACCCCGGCTGAGGAGACCACCGACCCCGATTCCATCCCCGACAGCATGACCAGTGAGGATGGTACTTACCAGGTGGCGTTCGTCACCGATGTGGGCCAGCTGAAGGACAAGTCCTTCAATCAGGGCACCTTTGACGGCGTGAAGCTGTACGCCGCCGCCAACGGCCTGTCCTACAAGTACTATCAGCCCGCCAACGGCTCCGAGGCCACCGACGAGGACCGCTACAACGCCATGAAGGCCGCCGCTGACGCCGGTGCCGAGGTCATTGTGTGCGCCGGCTATCTCCAGGAGGCCGCCCTGCGCCGCGCCGCCATGGACTACCCCGACATCCCCTTTGTGTTCATCGACGGCTATCCTCTCACCGAGGATCCTGAAAATCCCGACAGCGCCGTGCTGACCAATGTGGCCGGCATCGCCTTCAAGGAGGAGCAGGCCGGTTACTTCGCCGGCTATGCCGCTGTCATGGACGGCTTTGAGAATCTGGGCTTCTCCGGCGGCGGCGGCGGCACCAACGATGCCTGCTGCCGGTTCGGCTATGGCTTTGTCCAGGGCGCCAACGCGGCCGCCGCTGAGTTGGACAAGACCGTGAACATGAACTACTCCTGGCAGTACGGCGCTACCTTCTCCGCCTCCGCTGAGCTGCAGACCATGATCAGCGGCTGGTATGCCAACGGCACTGAGATCGTCTTCGCCTGCGGCGGTTCCATGTTCCAGTCCATTTCCGCCGCCGCCTCCGCCAACGACGGCTATGTCATCGGCGTGGATGTGGACCAGTCCGGCGAGTCCGACACCGTCATTACCTCCGCCATGAAGGGCCTGGCCGACGCGGTGCAGTGGGCTGTGGGCCATGTCTATGACGGCACCTTCACCGAGATCGGCGGTACCGGCACCTCTCTGGGTGTGGAGGACAACGCTGTGGGTCTGCCCACCGACGAGAGCTCCTGGCGTTTTGAGAGCTTCAGTGTGGATGACTACCAGGCCATGTATCAGGCGGTGCTGGACGGCACCCTGGTGGTGGACAACGACTTCTCCAAGCTGGAGACCACCGAGTGGAGCAATGTGAACCTGAACATCATCTGATCGTTGCTGTTCTGAAAAAGAGCGGCGGAGCGCAGGAAGCGCTCCGCCGCTCTTTTTTTGTCGCAAAGGGATAAATTCCTTGTTTTTTCCTGAGGCCTATTATATAATAAAACCGCAAAACTATGGAGGAAGCGGGATGAGAACATGGAGCCTGAGAACATCATCGAAATGCTTCACATCACCAAGGAATTTCCCGGGATCATCGCCAATGACGACATCACCCTCCAGCTGCGGCGGGGAGAGATCCATGCGCTTTTGGGAGAGAACGGCGCCGGAAAATCCACCCTGATGAGCGTGCTGTTCGGCCTGTATCAGCCGGAGGCGGGAGAGATCCGGAAGAACGGCCAGGTGGTGAAGATCAACAGCCCCAACGACGCCACCGCCCTGGGCATCGGCATGGTCCACCAGCACTTCAAACTGGTGGATGTCTTTACCGTGCTGGACAATATCATCCTGGGCGCGGAGACGGTGAAGCTGGGCTTCCTGCAGAAAAAGGAGGCCCGGCGGCGGGTGGAGGAGCTCTCCCAGCGCTATGGCCTGAAGGTGGACCTGGATGCCAAGGTGGAGGACATCACCGTGGGCATGCAGCAGCGGGTGGAGATTCTGAAGATGCTCTACCGGGACAACGAGATCCTGATTTTTGACGAGCCCACCGCAGTGCTCACCCCGCAGGAGATCGACGAGTTGATGGACACCATGAGGGAGTTCGCCAAGGAGGGGAAGAGCATCCTCTTCATTTCCCACAAGCTCAACGAGATCATGGCGGTGGCGGACCGGGTCACCGTGCTGCGCAAGGGCAAGTGCATCGGCACTGTGGAGACCAAAAACACGGACAAGCAATCCCTGTCCAACATGATGGTGGGCCGTCCGGTGCAGCTGGAAGTGGTCAAGGAGAAAGCAAAACCCGGAGAGGCGGTGCTCCAGGTGGACGGACTGTGCGTCCACTCCCGCACCCACAAGCGGGATGCGGTTCACGATGTCAGCTTTCAGGTGCGTGCCGGAGAGATCGTCTGTGTCGCAGGCATTGACGGAAACGGCCAGAGCGAGCTGGTCTACGGTCTGACCGGACTGGAGAAATGCGCGGCGGGCAGTGTGACCCTCTGCGGCCACGACATCAGTCATGCCTCGATCCGCCAGCGGGGAGAGGACATGAGCCACATCCCGGAGGACCGGCACAAGCACGGCCTGGTCCTGGATTTTACGCTGGAACAAAATATGGTGCTTCAGCGTTTCCGGGAACCGCAGTTTCAGCACCTTGGCTTTATCCGGAAAAACGCGGTGCGGCAGTATGCGGAGAAGCTGATCCGGCAGTATGATGTGCGTTCCGGCCAGGGGCCGGTGACCGTCGCCCGCAGCATGTCCGGCGGCAATCAGCAGAAGGCCATCATCGCCCGGGAGGTGGACCGGGATAAGCCGCTGATCGTGGCGGTGCAGCCCACCCGGGGCCTGGATGTGGGCGCCATCGAATACATTCACAAGCAGCTGGTGGCAGAGCGGGATCGCGGAAAGGCGGTGCTGCTGATCTCCCTGGAGCTGGACGAAGTGATGAGCCTGTCCGACCGCATCCTGGTGATGTATGAGGGGGAGATCGTGGCGGAGTTGGATCCCGCCGCCACCGATGTGCAGGAGCTTGGCCTCTACATGGCCGGTGCAAAGCGGATGGCAAAGGAGGGTGAGGGCGCGTGAATCAGAGACTTTCCCAACTGTGGGGACGGGACGGGACGAAGTCGGTGCTGGCCTCCCTGATCTCCATCCTCATCGGTATGGCGGTGGGCGGCGTCATCATCCTCATCGTAGGCCTGGCCAATTCCACACTGGGTTTGAACAGCGCCTGGGAGGGAATCCGACTGGCGTTCCTGGGGCTTTTCAGCACCGGTCGTGACGCGTCGGGCGCGCTGACCTTTGGGTTCAATCCCGTGAATATAGGAGACATGCTGTTCCGGGCCACCCCCCTGATTCTCACCGGACTGTCGGTGGCGGTGGCGTTTAAGACCGGATTGTTCAACATCGGCGCTCCGGGACAGTACCTGATGGGTACCGCAGTGACCCTGATGCTGGCTCTGGGCATCCCCTCCGAGACGGTGCCCCCCGCTCTGATCTGGCTTATCGCCTTCCTGGGCGGCACTCTGGCCGGCGCCCTGTGGGGCTGTATCCCCGGACTGGTGAAGGCATTCCTCAACATCAACGAGGTGCTGGCCTGCATCATGACCAACTGGATCGCCGCCAACCTGGTGACCTGGGTCTTTGACGGCAGCGACTTCCGCAACCTGGTGGAGAACACCAAGAGCGGCTATATCTACAAGACCAGCTTTAATAATGTAGAGACCGCCAAGCTGGGGCTGGACCAGATCTTCCCCAACTCCCAGGTCAACGGAGGCATTGTGGTGGCCATTGTGATCGCCATTCTGGTCTGGATCCTGATGAGCAAGACCACCCTGGGCTACCAGCTGAAGGCCTGCGGGGCCAACCGCCATGCGGCTCGGTATGCCGGCATCGCAGACAAGCGCAACATCGTGCTGTCCATGGCCATCGCCGGCGGCCTGTCCGGCGCGGGGGCCGCCCTGTACTATCTGTCGGGGAACACCGAGTTCTTCTGGTCCACCTATCAGACCCTGCCCGCCATCGGCTTCAACGGCATCCCCGTGGCGCTGCTGGCGGCCAGCAACCCCATCGCGGTGGTGTTTACAGGTTGTTTTATGTCCATGCTGGACATCGTGGGGCAGCAGATCACAAACCTGACGGCCTATAATGAGTACATCACCGATGTGATCATCGCCACCATCGTCTATCTCAGTGCGTTCTCCCTGGTAATCAAGATGCTTCTCAGCGGACGGAAAAAGCGCAGGGCCGCGGCCGAAGAGGAGGAGAACGGCGAGCTGCCGGGCGATGGGGAAGAGACCGTATCCTTCGGACAGGACGGAGAACCGGCGGTCCTGCCGGGCGCTTCGGAGGCAGAACCGGCGCAGGGGCCTGAGGAGAGCGCCCCGTCTCCGGAGGAGAGCTCCCCCGGAGACGAAGGGGAACAGCCTGGGAAAGGAGGGGAGAAAGCATGACATTCCTGATCCAACAGACGCTGCTGTATGCAATCCCCCTGATGATTGTGGCGCTGGCCGGCGTGTTCGCCGAGCGCAGCGGTATCATCAACCTGGCCCTGGAAGGCATCATGATCTTCGGCGCCTTCATCGGCGTGCTCTTTGTCAATCTGGTGCAGCAGGCCGGTGTGTTCGACGCGGCCAAGGAGGCCAACAACTGGGTGGCGCTGCAGGGCTTTGAGCTGATGGCCATGGTGGCGGCAGCCATCATGGGGGCGGTATTCTCCCTGCTGCTGTCCTTCGCCTCAGTCAACCTGAAAGCGGACCAGACCATCGGCGGTACTGCACTGAACCTGCTGGCACCCGCCCTGGTGCTGTTCTTCATCCGTATCATCGCCAACCAGAACACCCTGCAGATGGCCAGCGGCGACGCCGCCAGCTGGTTCATGATCAAAAAAAGCTTCTTTGGCTATGGACGCAATGATGAGATGGGCTTCTTCGGCTCCACCTTCATTGATAAGACCTACATTGCCACTTATATCTGCATTCTGGTGTTTGTCATCCTGTCCATTTTGCTGTATAAGACCCGCTTTGGCCTGCGGCTGCGCTCCTGCGGCGAAAATCCGCAGGCGGCGGATTCCCTGGGAATCAATGTCTATAAGATGCGCTACGCCGGCACCACCATCTCCGGCGCTCTGGCCGGTATGGGCGGCTTCGTATACGCCCTGACCACCGCGAACTGCGCCTCCACCGGCGATGTGGCCGGCTTCGGCTTCCTGGCCCTGGCGGTGATGATTTTCGGCAACTGGAAGCCGCTGAACATCGCGGGTGCGGCGCTGCTGTTCGGCCTGTTCAAGTGCGTCGCCGCCTCCTACTCCAGCATCGACATCAACGGCGACGGGATCTTCCTTCTGGCGGAGGCAGGGATCAGCCCCCACTTCTACCGGATGCTGCCCTATCTCATCACTCTGGTGGTGCTGGCATTTACCTCTAAAAAGTCCAGAGCGCCCAAAGCGGAGGGGATTCCCTACGACAAGGGGCGGAGATAGTGCCGGGCTGACCGGTGTGTTGGCCGGTCTGATTTAAAAATTTAATATTCTCATACAAAAAACAATAATTGCTGTTGACTTTTCTAAGGAGAGAGAGGTAAAATAACCATGCTGTTATGATCGGTGAAATCCGATGTAAGGCAGGTACAACTTGATACCGCTCAAGAGATCGACACATCGTTTCCGAGCTCCTTGCACCTACGGGCGAACGCCTATGGTCTTCGGGCCAAATGCCTTGCGGCTTTCGGGGTTGCGGGGGGAAACCCCCCAGCCATCCATTTTGAAAAGGAAACGGGGGTGCTGGGTGTTTTCATGCCCAGAGATCCCAAACAGGAGTTCCCGAAATGTGAGGACGGAAGCGAGGTGTGGAAAGGTAGAGAATATGGGTGAGAGCAAGAAGCCGGGGGACAGCAGGAAGCGGACGGAACGGGCGAACCACGACCGGGATGTGGGCCTTCGGCTCCTGGCGAAGGATGGCGATAAGCTGATGACCGCGCTGAACAGCGCGAAGATGATCGGCGTGCTTTCGAAAAGCGAGGTCATGTATGTCTTTATTTTCCGGGGCGAGTACCAGTGCTTCATTCACCAGCTGGATGCAGAAGAGGGACGGCACAAATCCTGGAAGATAGACGAACGGAATACCGCCATGCTGAAAAATCTGCCTGCAATGGCCGATCAGATCTTTGAGATCACGCCGAAGAGCGACATGGACCCGATGGGGGTCATGGTTGCGGCAGAAAGAGGAATCATCTCGTACCTGGATGCCACCGGGCAGCTGCCTGCGGAAGATTTCGACTTTATGGACTGGCGGGATGGCGACCAGGCGGATGAGAACAGAGGAGGTAAGGACACTTGAAAACCTATAAGTTTGTATGTAGAAGTACTCGTGGTGGCTTTACTGAGTGGGCCAGCGTCTGCGAAGACGGGAAAGAAGTGAGACGGATCGACCGGGATGTGACCATGGAGACCGTCCGTCAGTTCCGTGAGCGGGTAGGTGCCGAGCTGGAGGCGGAAGGCTACCAGATGGAAGAGCACCAGTATACGCTGTAAACGGGAAAGAAAGAAGGTGGACACAGTATGAAGTATATCTCTGTGCTGCTTCAGCATCATGCCGGTCCCACCGGGGATGTGCTGATTTGCAAGAATAAGGATGGCGTGTGGGAGTTCCCCAACGGTACCGTCCGCACCAATGAGACAGAAGAGGAAGCCGCCGCCCGCGTCTGCTGGGAAGTGCTGGGCGTGAAGGCCACCGTGGGCAAGCTGGCCATGATCGGCAGAAAGATGCCCCAGGATGGGTATGTGGAGCATATTGCCTGCGGCAATATCACCCACAACACCAACTTCAAGTTCAATTTCCACTGCTATTACGAAGCGGTGAACAAGTGGCAGATGGAGCCCAAGAGCGATGTGTATACCGAGTTCAAGTATGTCCATCCCTCTGAGCTGGGCCAGTATGAGTTTGCCGGTGACGACAAGAACTTCATGGCCAAATATGATCCCTACATCAATGCGGAATATATCCCCGATGTGCGGATGCCGTAAGGAGGACTTGCCCGATGAAAAAGTATTTTTATGAGGCCCAGAAAAAGCAGCTGGAGAAGCCGACTGAGCCCCTTTATGTCTATTGTGCCAAGGCGAGATGCTATGTCTACGCTGAGAGCGAGGCTGAGGCTGAGGTCCTGGCGGCCAAGAAGCTGGACGAGAAGTACCACGGCTCCGGCGTTGTGCTGGGCAAGCCTGTGCTGACCAAGACTGCGGAGCTCCCTGTTGATTGGAGCTATGGTTACGGCGACGATCGCAAGAGCGGCGACACGGCCTCCATCGGCGACCTGGTCGGCAACCATGTTATCCGATAAGAGGAGGAAGAACTTATGGACATGATCAAGAAGTATGTTCTCCGTCTTCCCGAGGGAGTTGTCACGCTGCAGAAGGAAGAGATTGTGCAGCGGGTCAAGGAATTCCTGAAGGATCATCCCAGTGAGCATATGAACGGTTATCGCGTCTGGTACGAGGGCTTCGAGGGCTGCGGAATGCCGGGCACCGATGTGTACGATGTGATCGTGGAGACCATGCGCTCCATGACCGATGACTGGAAGGATATCGGCGCCATGCGCTGGGAGCTGTATGGCGTTGTCGACCCCAGCTTCCTGAATCTGCACTATGCCGAGGCGCAGAAGACCTGGAAGGGTGTTGGCCCTGATGTCGAGATGCTGCAGCACCAGTTCCACCTGGGCCGCCACTATCAGGGACCTGACGGCCGGGTGTTCTGGATCCCTGTCATCGAGGACTTTGATATGCGCTGTTTCGAGCGCAAGGACGGGAAGTATGTGGGCAATATGGTGGAGATCGATCCCCGCTCTGACTACGCCCGTCAGATGATTGAAGTGAAGTAAGGAGGGGAATGCAGTATGGAAAAAATCGCTATGCGCTCTGACAGCAAGAGAGAACGCATCACACACAGTGTGGGCGTTGGCGGTCCGATGACGCTGCATACCATTGATGGAGTCATTCGCCGTGTCCGTCCCATCGTCCTGACCGACGATGATCCCGCCGGCTGGGTGATCAAGGCCCGCGGCAAGGAATACACCCCCCAGCGCAAGACCACCATGTCCCTGCTGGGCTATTGCGAGCGGGATAAGACCTATGCCTACGACCGCCTGAAGTACCCCATGATCCGCGAGGACTTCGTGGAGACTCCCGACGGCAAGAACCGCAACACCGAAAACCGCGGCAAGTCCGGCTATCGCCGTGCCTCCTGGGATGAGGCGCTGAGCCTGGTGGCCCGCGAGATCAAGCGCCTGCAGAAGACCTACGGCAAGGAGACCATCACCGCCTGCACCTCCTCCCACCACAGCTGGGGTCTGGTCGGCTACAAGATCTCCCTGTTCAAGCGCTTCTTCTCCATGATGGGCTATACCCGCATCGCGGATAACCCCGACTCCTGGGAGGGCTTCCACTGGGGTACTCCTCACTCCTATGGCTACTACTGGCGTCTGGGCGGACCCGAGCCCTATGATATGCTGGAGATGGCCATGCAGAATGTGGAGACCATGGTCTGCTGGTCCACCGACCCTGACACCAGCCGCGGCGGCTATTCCGCGCAGGAGTCCGCTCTGTGGCGCTGGTGGCTGAAGGAGATGGGCGTTCAGTTCATCTATATCGACCCCTTCAACAACTACACCTCTGTCAAGCATGCCGACAAGTGGATCGGCCCCCGCATGGGCACTGATGCCGCCATCATGGAGGCCATTGCCTATGTGTGGATCACCGAGGGCACCTACGACAAGGAGTATGTGGCTCAGCATGGCCATCGCTTCGAGGAGTTCAAGAACCACATCCTGGGCCTGGGCCCCGACGGCACTCCCAAGACTCCCAAGTGGGCGGAGGAAATCTCCCTGGTGCCCGCCATGGACATCAAGGCCATCGCCCGCCGCTGGGCCAGCACTGTGACCACCAGCGGTTCCGGTATGCGCGGCGGCTTCGGCGGCGCCTGCCGTCACTCCAACGGCACGGAGTATGCCCGTCTGCACACTCTGCTGTCCGCCATGCAGGGCATGGGCAAGCCCGGCCGTGCGTTCTGGTCTCCCGCCTGCGGCGGCCCCATGAACTATAACTTCTGGTTCGGCGGCTATTCCGATCCCCTGTCCTCCATCGCCGGCTACCCCATCTGCGACGAGGTGCCTGTGAACACCGTGGAGCAGGTGCTGTATCGTCCCAATGTGCCTGATGCCATCCTGGACGGCCACTACGAGTGGCTGGGCGAGGGCTTCTGCGGTGGCGGCGTCGACCTGGAGTTCACCCGTCATGTCTACCCCATGCCCGGCTACAACAAGGTCCACTGCTTCTGGCGTTACGGCGGCTCCTTCTTCGGCACCATGCTGGACACCAACAAGTGGGCCAAGATGTACAAGAGCCCCGAGCTGGAGTTCGTCATCAACCAGGACATCTATATGACCCCCGAGACCCGGCATGCCGATGTGATTCTGCCCGCCTGCTCCAACCTGGAGCGCGTGGATATCGGCGAGGTGGGCAACTCCGGCAACGGCGGTTACTGCTCTCACTCTCAGACCGGCAACAGCTGGCAGGTCATCGTGTTCCAGGACAAGGCCATCGAGCCTCTGTGGGACTCCCGTTCTGACTTCTGGATCTTCTCCCAGGTGGCCGCCCGTCTCGGCTGGGGCGAGCGCTTCACCGAGGGCCGCACCGAGGAGGAGTGGGCCAAGCGCTTCTGGCAGTTCTCCGATCTGCCCAAGCACATCTCCTGGGAGGACTTCAAGAAGAAGGGCTACTATATCCCGCCTGTCTCCTACAAGGAGGAGGACAAGGATCCCAAGACCGGCCTGTACCAGAACTGGGACCGCTATCCCGGTTTCCAGTGGTTCGCGGAGAACCGCCCCTGCGACACCATGAACCACAAGGTGTTCCAGGAGGAGGGCAGACTGGGTACCTTCTCCGGCAAGTTCGAGTTTGTCTCCGAGTCCCTGCTGTATTGGGAGCCCGACGATGAGGCCCGCCGCCCCATTCCCCAGTATCAGGACTCCTGGGAGGGCTTTAAGTCCCTGTCCGCGGACAAGTATCCGTACGGCCTGATCTCCCCGCACCCCCGCTTCGACTATCATACCCATTACAATCAGCACGCCAAGTGGCTGTGGGAGATCCCCAAAAACCGTGTGGTCATCAACGGCAACCCCTACCTGGTCTGCCACATCAACCACAAGCTGGCTGAGCAGAAGGGCATCAAGGACGGCGATGTGGTCCGGATGTTCAACGACCGCGGCAGCGTCCTGCTGGTGGCCCGCGTGACCTATCGTCTGTATCCTGAAACCATCCACGCCTATACCTCTTCCGGTATCTACAACCCCATCGAGTACGGCGTGTACAAGAGCTGGGACAAGGGCGGCAGCATCAATGTGCTGACCCCGGGCCGCCTCATCGGCGACTATGTCCCCGCCATGTCCCCGTACAGCTGCAACATCGACATTGAGAAGGCCGAGCCCGATCCCAACTATGGCCAGGGCTTCGAGCACATCCTGGATGCCGTGGATAAGCAGCAGCTGGAGACCGAGCGGCCCATCCGCACCTCTGCTGAGGCGGATCTCCTGTTCGGTGAGAGAGAAAATAAGGAGGTGGGTTGATCATGCTGAAACCCGGAATCAAGAAGCCCGGCATTGCCGTCAACACCGCCCGGTGCATGGCCTGCTATGCCTGCTTTATGGCCTGCAAGGATGAGCACTGCGGCTGGGATACCGCCCTGTCCAAGTCTCAGCCTGAGATGGGCCAGTATTGGATGAACATCAAAGAGTGGGAGCGCGGCGACAACGAGCGGCACATCAAGACCGCTACTGTTCCCACCCCCTGCTCCCACTGTGCCAACCCCGCCTGCATGGCCGCCGCAAAGGACGGCGCTGTGTACAAGCGTGACGATGGCATCGTGATCATTGACCCGGACAAGGCCGTGGGTCAGAAGCAGATTGTGGACGCCTGTCCCATCGGGGCCATCTACTGGAACGAGGAGCTCCAGCTGGCCCAGAAGTGCACCATGTGTGCCGAGCTGCTGGACGATCCCGACTATCCCGGCTTCGAGCCCCGCTGTGTTGAGGCCTGCCCCAACCAGGCCCTGGTGTTCGGCGATCTGGCCGATCCCGAGAGCAACATCAGCAAGCTGATCGCCGCCAACCGGGTAACTCCGCTGGAGGGCCTGGAGGGCATGGAGACCAGCGTGGTGCACCTGAATGTGCCCACCGCGTTCCTGGCCGGTACCGTGGCCTATCCCAAGGAGCTGGAGGAGGTCTGCATCGGTGCAAAGGTCAAGGTGACCTGCGTCGAGTGCAACAAGGTCTTTGAGACCGAGACCAACTGGGCCGGCGACTGGGAGGTTGAAAACCTGCCCAGAGACAAGAAGTTCACCGTGGAGATCACCATGGACGGCTTCAAGCCCGTGGTGATCGAGACCGCCACCGGAGTCGGCACCCAGGCCGACCACTATGTGGGGATCACTTATCTGGAGCAGGCCTGATGCTCCAGCTGCGCAGGGAGAGCGCGGCCGCTTCGGCGGCTGCGTTCTCCCTGGCAAAGCTTGCAGCGGTGGCTGACCACGGCGGACGGGTCGTGTCAGACACCGGTCAGGCCGCCGTGGGCCGCGACCGCTGCAGGCGGTCAAAATCGAATGGAAAATGAATTCCAGATATAAATTTTTAATTGAGGAGCGATCAACACCATGGAAAATGTAGTTATCGTGGACGGCTGCCGCACTGCGGTGGGTAAGATGGGCGGCTCTCTGAAGCCGCTGAGCGCCTATGACCTGGCCTGCGCCGTGATGAAGGGCATCCTGGACCGTACCAAGATCGACCCTGCTATCATTGACGAGGTAATTATGGGCCAGTGCCGCCAGACCTCTGACGAGCCCAACATTGCCCGTGTGGCTGCCCTGAAGGTGGGCATCCCCGATTCCGTCCCCGCTTACACCGTGATGCGTCAGTGTGCCTCCGGCATGACTGCTGTGCAGAACGGAGCCATGGCCATTATGAGCGGCATCAATGATGTGGTGCTGGCCGGTGGTACCGAGTCCATGTCTAACGCCGTCTTCTACATCCGCAACGCCCGCTGGGGTGTGGGCACCGGCAACACCGATCTGGTGGACGCCCTGACCGAGGGTCAGTTCCGCAGCCAGCCCCAGGAGATGTACGGAAAGTACAACATGGGCGCCACGGCTGAGAATATCGCTCTGACTTTGGGCATTACCCGGGAGGAGCAGGACGCCTTCTCCCTGGAGTCTCAGCGCAAGGCCATCGCCGCTGTGGATTCCGGCCGTTTCAAGGATGAGATCGTCCCCGTGGTGGTTCCTCAGGGCCGCAAGAAGGACCCCATTGTCTTTGATACCGACGAGTTCCCCAACCGCACCACCAACGAGGAGAAGATGGCCAAGCTGAAGCCCTGCTTCAACATCAAGAAGGATGCCGAGGGCCGTGTGTTCGGCACCTCCGAGCTCACCGGCACCGTTACCGCCGGCTCCTCTTCCGGCCGTAACGACGGCGCCTCCGCCCTGCTGCTGATGAGCGAGTCCAAGGCCAAGGAGCTGGGCCTGAAGCCCATTGCCAAGATCATTGGCATGGGTACCGCCGGTGTGGATCCCCGGGTCATGGGTCTGGGTCCCGTGCAGGCCGTGCCTAAGGCGCTGAAGAACGCCGGCATCTCCATGGATGACATCGGTCTGATCGAGCTGAACGAGGCCTTTGCCGCCCAGTCCCTGGGCTGCATCAAGCAGCTGCATTGGGAGGACAAGATGGACATCATCAATGTCAACGGCGGTGCCGTGGCTCTGGGTCACCCCGTGGGCTCCTCCGGCTCCCGTATCATCATCACCCTGATGAACGAGATGAAGAAGCGCGGCGTGAAGTATGGCCTGGCCACCCTGTGCATCGCGGGCGGCATGGGCCAGGCCACTGTGCTGGAGCTGTGCGACTGAGGTAAATAATGCGCTCTTTGCCCGGCCCTTTGGGGCCGGGCGGGAAGACGCTTTATTTAAAAAATGATTTCATTAGAAAGGAAGTAATTACAATGCCCAAGAAGTTCCTTGACTATGTCAACAATAACCCTGTGATCATCTCCTGCTGCCTGTGCGGCGCCGGTACCCGCAAGGAGCAGGCCCCCACCGTGCCCTATACCCCCGAGGAGCTGTCCGATCAGGTCGTCGAGGTGGCTCAGGCTGGCGCTGCCACCGTGCACATCCATGTCCGCAAGGACACTGAGGTGGACGGCAAGGTCATCGTGGGCTACAAGTCCATGGCCATCGAGAAGTTCACCGAGGCTGTGCAGCTCAGCCGCAAGAAGTGCAAGGAGGCCGGTGTTGATGTCATCATCAATCTGACCACCTCCGGCGGCGAGTATGAGGACTACAAGCGCCTGCAGCATCTGGAGGCCCTGAAGCCCGAGATGTGCTCCTTCGATCCTCAGACCCTGAACTGGGCCAACAGCTACATCTTCGAGAACAGCCCCCGCTTCCTGAACAAGCTCAGCGAGGAAGTTGTCAAGCTGGACATCAAGCCCGAGTTTGAGGTGTTTGACACCGGTCACATCGACAGTGTCAACTACTACTGCAAGAAGTGGAATATCCCCCAGCCCGCCTATTATCAGTTCATTATGAATGTGGGCGGCGCTATGCCCGGCACCCCCGGCAACCTGGCCTTCCTGGTCGACAAGCTGCCTGACGGCGCGCTGTGGTCCGTCTCCGGTATCGGCAAGGCTCATCTGCCCATGGTGCTGACCGGTCTGGCTCTGGGCTGCGACGGCCTGCGCGTCGGCCTGGAGGACAATGTCATGTACGGCAAGGACGACAACGGCAACAAGATCATCGCCACCAATAAGATGCTGGTGGAGCGCACCGTCCGCATTGCCAAGGAGGCTGGCCGTAAGATCGCGACTGCCGAGGAGGCCCGCAAGATCCTGGGCATTACCCGGAACTGCCTGCGCGACGAGGGCTGATCCAACAGTCTGACCGCAAAATCAGCAAAGCGGAGTTGAGGCCTTCAGGGACCTCAGCTCTGCTTTGCTGAATGTGCTGTCCCGAGTATGATTCTCTGTTTTCCGGCACTGAATCGGTGAATAGAGCAGAGGGACACAGTTCCTACTGAATTTTGAAATGAAAGGAAAGAACGACATGTCCAAGACTCCCAAGTCCAAAGTTGTCACAGTTGAACAGGCCATGGAGCACTGCTATGATGGGATGACCGTCATGCTGCCCGGCTTCGTCAACTGCGGCGTTCCCCAGACCCTCATTGAAGGCCTGATGAAGGCTGGCATCAAGGATCTGCATGTGATCTCCAACAACACTTCTGTCAAAGGGAAGGGCATCGGCAAACTGGTGCATGACAACCGCATCAAGCACCTGACCTGCTCCCACATCGGCAACAACACCGAGACCGTGGAGAAGGTAGTGGCCGGCGAGATCAACATCACCTTCGTTCCTCAGGGCTCCATCTGTGAGAAGGTGCGTGCCGGCGGCGCCGGCATCGGCGGGATTCTGACTCCCACCGGCCTGCATACCCCCATGCAGGACGGCAAGCAGGTTCTGGAGTGGGACAACGAGAAGGGCGAGTATAAGTTCGTGACCGACGCCGACCCTGTGAAGGGCAAGCGCTATATTCTGGAGCTCCCCCTTCATGCGGATGTCTGCTTTGTCCATGCCTATAAGGCTGATAAGATGGGCAATGTGCAGTATCACCGCACCGCCCGCAACTTCAACGAGATCTTCGCTACGGCCGCTGACTTTGTGATTGTGGAAGCTGAGCACATTGTGGAGGTCGGCAGCCTGGATCCCGACGAAATCATGACGCCCGGCGCCCTGGTCGACCTGGTCGTCCCTGCTGTAATGGAGGATGCGGAATAATGAAAAAGCCTGAGAATGCAAGAGAGATCATTGCCTGCCGTACTGCCCGTTTCTTCAAGGACGGCGATCTGGTGAACTTGGGTATTGGTATGCCCACTTTGTGTCTGGACTTCATCCCTGATGACATTGATGTCTGGTTCGACTCCGAGAACGGCGTCATCGGCCTGATCGGTGCGCCCAATGAAGGGGATCCTGTTCCTACGGATGTTGTAGATGCCGGCGGACGCCCCTCCATGATGCGCGTGGGCGGCTGCTGCTTCGACAGCTTCCGTTCCTTCGGCTATATCCGCGGCGGACATGTGGATGCCACCGTGCTGGGTGCCTACGAGGTGGATGCCGAGGGCAACCTGGCCAACTGGATGATTCCCGGCAAGGCCGCTGCCGGTATGGGCGGTGCCATGGATCTGGTCACCGGCGCCAAGACCACCATTGTGATGACCACCCACTGCGACAAGGCCGGAAACCCCAAGATCGTGCAGAAGACCGAGCTGCCGCTTACCGGCTGGCATGTGGTGGACTATATCGTGTCCGAACTGGCGGTGATCCACATCACCCCTGAGGGTCCTGTGCTGGAGGAGATCGCTCCCAACACCACTGTGGAGGAAGTGGTCGCCAAGACCGGCGCCAAGCTGATTGTTCCCGAGAAGGTCGGCTGCATGCTTTGAGTGCGGCTCTGACTGCATAAAATTATATTGCGGCCGCCCGTGTGGCGCGGGCGGCCGCTGTGTTCCAACAGATATTTGAGATTCAGAAAGAGGGGAGACAAGGGGCCACTTCACAGAAGAATACAGCCCCGATTTGAAACATGGATGTTATGGTTTATGTTGGCCTGATCATCGCCATCGCGCTGATCGTCGGCCTTGCAATCTTCACCGGTATGCAGAAGTCCTCCGGCAAAAAGGCGGAGGGGATCGGCGCTCCGGTGGTGGCCGGCCTGATCATCGGCACGCTGGTGGGTGGTTCCTCCACCGTGGGTACCGCGCAGCTGGCCTATAACTATGGTATGAGCGCCTGGTGGTTCACCCTGGGCGGCGGCATCGCCTGCCTGGTGCTGGCATTTATCTATGTCAAGCCGCTGCGGGCACAGGGCGTGCCCACTCTGGTGGGTATGGTGGCCAAAGAGTATGGACCCTCCGCCGGTCTTGCGGCGTCCATCATGAACTCGGTGGGCACCTTCATCAACATTCTGTCCCAGCTGCTGTCCGCCTCTGCGGTGGTGCTGGTGGTGTGGCCCACCATGGGCACTCCGGTGACCATTGTCATCGCCGCTGTGGTGATGGTGCTGTATGTGGTGTTCGGCGGTACCAAGGGCGCCGGCATCGTGGGAATTTTGAAAACAGTCCTGCTGTATGTGTCCATGATTGTCTGCGGCGGGATCGCGCTGTCCCTCCTGGGCGGCATGGACGGCCTGATGACCACGGTGCAGGGCTTTAATGCCGAACTGGGGCGCAATCTGTTCAACCCCTTCTGCCGCGGTGTGGGCACTGACCTGGGTTCCGGCATCAGCCTGCTGCTGGGTGTGCTGACCACCCAGACCTATGCCCAGGCGATCCTGTCCGCCAAGTCCACCTCCCACGCCAGGGGCGGTGCGGTGATCAGTGCCATTCTGATTCCCATCATCGGCATCTTCGGCATCATTGTGGGCCTGTACATGCGCACGGTCACCGATCCTGCTACCTTTGTCACCAATACTGCGCTGACCAGCTTTATCCTGGACTACTCCGGACTGCCTCCCATCGTGGCCGGTCTGGTTCTGGGTGCACTGTTCATCGCCACGGTGGGCACTGGTGCCGGTCTGGCCCTGGGTATCGCCACCATCATCAATCGGGAGCTGATTCAGAAGGGCAAGAATGTGCCCAAGATGAGCCCCGACACCATCAACAAGCTGCTGATCGTGGTGGTCCTGGGTGTTGCCGCCCTAATCTCCTGCACCCCTATCGGCGACACCATCCTCACCTTTGCCTTCATGTCCATGGGCCTGCGGGGCTGCACGGTGTTCGCCCCCCTGTGCTTCCTCATCTGGGCAAAGGGCAAGGTGGACGGCAAGTACGCGCTGGCCTCCATCCTGGGCGGCTCCCTGGTGGCGCTGGTGCTGGGCATCATGAGCAATATCCTGGGCGTGATCGACATGCCTCTGGACGCTGTGTTCCCGGGCATCGCGGTGGGCCTGATCATCATGTTCATCGGCCTGGCTGCCGGCAAGGGCAAGAAGACCCTGGCCAACTGATTCTGAGCCAACCACAGCATTCCAAACTGCAAATATACCGCATGGCAATTGCCATGCGGTATATTTTTTACAACCAGAGAGGGGGAAAACGGACAACCGGGAGGAGCGGCTCCATGCCGGGGAAGGGAAGACGCTCAGATCAGCGATGTCATCAGGACAGTCAGCAGCCAGCCCAGCAGGGCACAGCAGGGGAGAGTGAGCAGCCATGCCAGCCATAACCGGGACAGCGTTCCGCGGTCTGCCCCCTGGGTGCGGCCCGCCGTGCCTGCGCCCCAGATGGCGGCGGTCTTGGTATGGGTGGTGCTCACCGGGAGTCCCAGGGCGGTGGCGGCCGCCAGACAGCAGATCCCGGCCAGGTCTGCGGCCGCCCCCTGCCGGAGATCTACCTGTACCAGACGGATGCCGATGGTGTGGACGATCCGCTTGCCGCCCAGGCAGACGCCAAGCCCCATTGTCACCGCGCACAGAAGAGCGATTCCCGGCGTGAGATGGAAAGAGGGAACACCGCCTTGACCCAGGGCCAGAGAGAGGCAGAGCAGGAGGACACCCATGAATTTCTGACCGTCCTGGGCGCCATGGAGAACGGACATAACAGCGGCGGAGAGGATCTGAAGCCGGCGGTATTGCCGTTTTCTGCCGGCGGCGGGGAGAAAGGTCCACAGCAGCCGGGCCGCCCCAAAGCCCACTCCCGTGGAGAGGAGAAGGCCTGCCAGGACCCGTCCCCAGGCCCAAGGATTGAGGACCTCCGGTCCGCTGCCCAGGGCCAGCGCAGCACCGGACAGGGCGGAGATGAGCGCATGACTTTCACTGGTGGGGAGGCCCCACAGCCATGCCGCCGTTCCCCACAGGATCACCGCCGCCATAGCGGCGGACAGGGCGGTGAGGGCGGTATGGGGCTCCGCGGGAAAGACGGCGATGCTGCTGATGGTGCGGGCGACTCCAGCGTGGAGCCCGGTGACCAGCAGACTGCCCAACAGGCTGCATCCCGCAGCCAGAAGCGCAGCACGGCGGAAGGAGAGCGCACCGGAGGACACTGCCGCAGTGATGGCATTGGGGGCGTCCGTCCATCCGTTGACAAAGGCCACACCTAAGGTGAGAACCACCGCCAGTGCAAGAGGCGGCTGCTGGAGCATCAGAGACCAGAGAAGCGTCAGTCCGCCGTTCTCCATGAAATACCACCCCCGCCCATTCTACGGGGAATGGGGAGGCTTTATTCCCGGGATGGCCGGGGAAGCAGGGAGGTAGGGGTGATGGAAGCATTTCCATAGCGGGCACGGATGTCGTCCATTGTCCATTCCAGCCGTTCCCGGCGGCTGCGCCGGGCGGTGTCTCCGGGGTGAAAGAGATCCAGCTGTTCTCCAGCCTCCTCCCAGGGGACCAGACCGGAGACTGTGAGAGTCAGCGCACGGACGGGGAGACGCCAGTTCCAGCGCTCCCCGGTGAGGTCCATGGCGGTCTGAGCCAGCTCGGAGGAGAGAAAGGTGGGCACCGGGAGCCGCCGCTGGTGCTGAATGGTACGGAATTGGGGATCCCGGATGGCCACCTGTACGGTGGCCCCCTTCAGCCCGTGGCGACGCAGCCGGGCGGCCACTTGGTCGGCCAGCAGGGTATAGCCGGTGCGGAGCTCCTCCTTTCCCACCAGGTCTCTGGGAAATGTGAGCCCGTTGCCTACCGACTTGGGGGGCGGAGTGGAGCCGGCGGGGGTGACCGGACTGCGGTCCAGCCCCAGCGCCAGGTCCTGAAGCTGGGGCCCCTGACGCCCCAGCATCAGCTGCAGGGTCTGCCGCGGGGCGTGGGCCAGCTGCCCGATGGTTTGCACGCCGCACCGCGCCAGCTGACCTGCGGCGGCGGGCCCCACGCCCAGCAGCTGGTCCACCGGCAGGGGCCATACCAGCGAGGGGACTGCGGACCGGGGAATGGGGGTGGTGGCGTCCGGCTTGCGGTAATCGCTGCCCAGCTTGGCAAAGGTTTTGTTGAAGGAGACACCCACGGACAAAGTCAGGCCGAAGGAATCCCTCACCTGGGCCCGGATGCGGTCTGCCAGGGCGCAGGCATCCCCGCCGAAGAGATGGAGGGTGCCGGTGACATCCAGCCAGCTCTCGTCGATGCCGAACCGTTCCACCCGGTCGGAATAGGTTTGGTAGACCTCATTGACCAAGCGGGAATAGGAGCGATATTTCTCGTGGTGGGCGGGGAGCAGCTGTAGGCCGGGACAGCTCTGTAATGCCTGCCACACCGACTCGCCCGTGCGTACGCCGGCGGCCTTGGCAGGCTCGTTCTTGGCGAGAATGACGCCATGGCGCAGCCTGGGGTCGCCGCATACCGCTGTGGGCGTATTACGCAGCTCAGGGTGCTCCAGAAGCTCCACCGAGGCGTAAAAGCTGTTCAGATCGCAGTGCAGAATGATCCGGTCCACTCCGCTTCCCTCCTTTTGGGAAGAGTATATCACGGAACAGAGAGGAAGTCAAACAAATGTTCGATTTCGAGGAGGAAGAACTGCGGGACAGAGCTGAAGCTCCGTCCCGCAGCGATCAGGGGTCAGCGCTTTTTGCCATGGAGGATGGGGGAGAGGGGCTTGTAGACCAGGAAGCACAGCAGAGTGACCAGCAGTCCCTTTAAAAGGGTGAAGGGGGCGTTGAAGATCATCAGGCACTCCAGCAGGCCGTTTACCCCGGGGCGGATCTGGCGGTACATCTCCAGAATGGCGTCGATGGGCATGAAGTTGGCATAGATGGGATAGGAGATGTAGTAGTTCAGGGGAATGGACAGCAGCGCCATGATTACCGCCCCGATCAACGCCCCCAGCAGAGCGCCCCGGCGGGACTTCAGCTTCCGATAGATGATTCCGGCGGGGAGGACAAAGCAGGCGCCCAGGAGAAAGTTGCACAGCTCGCCGGCGCCGCCGGTGGTGGTGATGAGCAGGTGAATCAGATTTTTCACCAGACATACCGCCACACCGTAGACGGGCCCCAGGCTGAAGGAGGCCAGCAGGGCGGGCAGCTCGGAGACATCCATCTGCACGAAGCTGGGGATGAGAAAGGGAATGGGAAAGTCCAGGAACATCAGCCCAAAGGCGATGGCAGACAGCATGGCGGTCACCGCCAGGGAATAGGCACTGACCCGCCTGCGGGGAACAGAGGCGGGCGGCTGGATGTGTACGGTGGTTTGTTCAGTTGACATAATAAAACACTCCCTGAAATGAGATCGACAGCCGGAGAAGCATTGCCTTCCAGGTGCTGACCTTAAATCAGAGGGTGCGCGAAATATCAACACATCTTCTTCCATCCGGACTGTGACCGTTGGTCCCGGAGTTTCACCGGGTCGGCCGGCGCGTGCGCCGGTTCGCGGACTGTACCGCCAGTGGGGAATTTCACCCCGCCCTGAAGACAGTATATCCAGTTGTGTCGTTCCTATTATAGCACGGCAAAAAAGAAATGCAAGGAGATTTTTTGGAAGTCCCGCGGCTTTGTCAGAGGACCGTTGACTTCCCGGGACAGGTATACTACAATGAAACAGATAAGAGGGAGGAGAGGACATGGAACGGGAGACCACCTGCTGCTTTACCGGGCACCGCCCGGAGAAGCTCCCCTGGGGCACAGATGAGGGGAATCCTCTGTGCCTGGATCTGAAGCGGCGGCTGGCGGCGGCGGTGCTCTCCGCCTATGACAGGGGGATGCGGCACTTCATCTGCGGGATGGCCCGGGGATGTGATCTGTACTTCTGCGAGGCGGTGCTGGCCCTGCGGGAGATGCGCCCAGGCGTCACGGTGGAGGCGGCGATCCCCTGTGAGAGCCAGGCGGACCGCTGGCCGGAAGGGGAGAAACAGCGCTACCGCCGTCTGCTGGACCAGTGCGACTTTGAGACCATGGTGCAGCACCACTATGACCGGGGATGTATGCAGCGGCGCAACCGGTACATGGTGGATCACTCGGCCCTGATCGTGGCGGCCTATGACGGTACGCCGGGGGGTACGATGCAGACCCTGCTTTATGCTATGCGCAAGGGGCTTGAAGTGTCAATTGTGGACATCGAAGAAAAGGGAAAGGCGCCCCCGGCAGAATGGGAGACGAAAGAAAAGAGACCATGACCAAAGGAAATAAAACGATACAGAGGAGGACACAGACATGATTCGATCCATGGAGGGACTTCAGGCGCTGAAAGAGCGGCGCAGTGTGCGCAGCTATCAACCCAGACAGATTGCGGAGGAGGACCTGCAGGCGATTCTCCAGGTGGTGACCGATGGCCCCACCGCCCACAACAAGCAGCTGTACCATTTCACCGTGGTACAGGACAAGGCGCTGCTGGACCGCATGGCGGAGAACATCCGGCAGATGATGCTCCAGGGCAACGAGGCCCAGCGGAAAAAGGCGTCCGCCCCCGGGTATTCTCCCCTGCATCATGCCCCTACGGTCATCTTTGTGTCGGGAGATCTGAAAAGCAGCTTCCATGTCCATACTGACTGCGGGATCGCTGCCGGCCTCATTGCCGCCGCCGCCACCGAGCTGGGAGTGGCCTCCTGCATTACCGCCTCCTCGCTGTTCATGTTCCAGAGCCCGGAGGGAGAGCAGCTCAGAAAGACGCTGGAGATCCCGAAAGGCTATCAGTGCGTGTGCACCGTGGCCCTGGGCTATTACGAGGGGGAGTATCCCCCGTGCCCGGAAAAGAAAACCGATCTGGTCACCTATATCCGCTGAAGCAGACAACTGTATAAAACGCTCCACCACATGGGGAACAGGGGCGGAAAGAGGAAAAAACGCCGGCCGGCAGAGAATTCTGCCGGCCGGCGGCCGTTTTGGAGAGGAGGGTCACAGGGAGACCAGCTCCAGCTTGTCGTCCTCCACCACCGCCTGGAGATGGGTGATGGGGGCCATATAGCTGTCAATGATGCGGGTGGCGATGGCATCCTCCAGCTCCCGCTGGATCAGGCGGCGCAGATTTCGGGCGCCGTAGGTCTGGGAGTAGGACTTTTTGGTGAGGTAGTCCAGCAGATCGTCCCCGTAGACAAAGGTGAGTCCCTTGTCCGCCAGGGTCTGCTTCAGCTCCTCCAGCATGATCTTTGCGATGGCCTTGAAGTTCTCCTCCGTCAGGTGGTTGAAGCAGATGACATCGTCCACCCGGTTGATGAACTCGGGGCGGAGGAACTGCTGCAGGGCCTGCATGGCCTTCTCCTTGGTCTGCTGATCCGCGGTGCGGTCAAAGCCCAGGGAGCCGCCCTTGTGCTCGCTGCCGGCATTGGAGGTCATGACGATGACGGTGTTCTCGAAGTTTACCACCCGGCCGTGGGCGTCGGTGATGCGGCCGTCGTCCAGAATCTGGAGCAGGATGTTCAACACATCGGGGTGGGCCTTCTCGATCTCGTCGAAGAGGATGACGGAATAGGGTTTGCGCCGGATCTTCTCGGTGAGCTGGCCGGCGTCGTCATAGCCCACATAGCCCGGGGGAGAGCCGATGATGCGGGACACCGCGTGCTTCTCCATGAACTCGGACATGTCCAGCCGGATCAGGGATTCGGGGGAGTTGAACAGGTCGTTGGCCAGCTGCTTGACCAGCTCGGTTTTGCCCACGCCGGTGGAGCCCACGAAGATGAAAGAGACGGGCTTGCGCTTGGGGGAGATGCCCACCCGGCCCCGGCGGATGGCGGCGGCCACGGCGTGGACCGCCTCGTCCTGGCCCACGATGTGCTGCTTCAGCCGTTCCTCCAGCTTGGCCAGCCGCTCGTACTCCTGCTCCTGGATCTGGGTGGCGGGGATCTTGGTCCACAGCTCGATGACCCGGGCCAGATGCTCCACCGTCAGGGCAGGACGCTCCATGTGGTCCAGTCCGTCCTTCTCCTGCTGCAGCTGCAGCTGCCGGCTGCGCAGCACCGCCAGGTGCTCATAGGCCTCGTCGCTGCCGTCGGCCACCATGGCCTCCCGCTCCCGGTCCAGGTCGGCCAGCTGCCGCTCCACCTCGGCCAGACGGGCCAGGGACTTGTTCTGGAGGTTGACCTCGGAGCAGGCCTCATCGATCAGGTCGATGGCCTTGTCGGGGAGATAGCGGTCGGTGATATACCGCTCGCTCATGGTCACCGCCAGGCGGCACATCTCGGGGGAGATGACCACCCGGTGGTAATTCTCGTAATAGGGGGCGATTCCCCGCAGAATGTCCACCGCCTCGTCCATGGAGGGCTCCTCCACGATGACGGGCTGGAAGCGGCGCTCCAGGGCGGTGTCCTTTTCGATATACTTGCGGTACTCGGTGAGGGTGGTGGCGCCGATGACCTGGATCTCCCCCCGGGAGAGGGCGGGCTTGAGGATGTTGGCGGCGTTCATAGAGCCCTCGGCGTCCCCGGCGCCCACGATGTTGTGCACCTCGTCGATGACCAGGATGATGTTGCCCAGCTTGCCGATCTCCTCAATGAGACTCTTCATCCGGCTCTCGAACTGGCCGCGGAACTGGGTGCCCGCCACCAGGGCAGTGAGGTCCAGGAGATAGACCTCCTTGTCCAGCAGCTTATAGGGCACCTGCTTCTGGACGATCTTCAGGGCCAGCCCCTCGGCGATGGCGGTCTTGCCCACGCCGGGCTCGCCGATGAGGCAGGGGTTGTTCTTCTGCCGGCGGTTGAGGATCTGGATGACCCGCTGCAGCTCGGCATCCCGGCCGATGATCTTGTCCAGCTTTCCCTCTGCCGCCCGGCGGGAGAGGTTGATGCAGTAGGTCTCCAGGAATTTGCGCTTGGGGGGCCGGGCGTCCTTGCCCGGCTTGGCGGTGGTGCGCTCGCCGCCGTTGGGGGCGGGGCGCTCACCGTTCATGGCGGGAGAAGCGCCGTTGGCGCCGCCGAAGAGCTTGTTCAGGAAGGGGAAGGTGGCGGTGCGGCCGTCCTCCTCCTCTGTGTCGTTGTCGTTTTGCGGGACCAGGCCCTCCATGCCCTCGGCGCCGCCGAAGGCGGTCATCATCTCGTTGGTGAGGTTCTCCAGATCCTCATCGGAGATCCCCATCTTCTGGATCATATCGTTAATGGGCTTGATGCCCAGCTCCTTGGCACATTTGAGACACAGTCCCTCGTTCCTGGTGGCGCCGCCCTCGATCTTGGAGATGAAAACCACGGCCACATTTTTGTGGCAGCGGGAACAGAGTGTGGATTGCATTGTCAATCACTCCTTTGTATGACTGAGAACTGTCCCCCTTTTGGGGGATCCCGGTATCGCGGGGAGGCGGAGGTCCGAAGCGGGAGCAGCCGTCGGACTCTCAGAAAAATAATTTAACACGAAATTATGAACCCCGTATGAATTTTCCGAGGAAATGAGTGTGAAATTATCCCTGACCGTATAAAAACAGAGTGAGAGGGTTGGTATTGGCAAAGAAACGCAGCAGAGTGGTCTGGGCCAGCTCCTCCTGTGCGGGCAGCAGGGCGAAGCACCGCATCAGCCACACCAGCACGAAAACCACCAGCACACCCTTTAACAGTCCGAAGGCGCCGCCTCCCAGGCGGTTGAGCGTATTGAGCACCGGAAGGCGGAAAGCCAGGTCCAGCAGGTGGCTGACCACGCTCCAGATCAGCAGTACCAGCAGAAAGATGACCAGGAAAATCAGGGGGTAGGCTACCGTCTCTGCCAGGGCTGCTGCGGCGGTGGCGGCGGTCTGCGCGGCCACTGCGGTCATGCCGCTTTCCACGGCCTGCTCCACAGCATCCGCCAGTTCCTGATACAGTCCCAGGTCCCGGAGAAAGCCCAGAAGACCGGTGAGGGTGTTCTCCTCAAAGTCGGTGCGTCCATCCTGAATGGAGGAGGCGATCTCCTGATTCAGCTGCTCCTCGATAGCCGCGGCAAAGCGTGGCTCCAGCGCCTGGGAGACCTGAGGGGCCAGCTGCCGGGCTCCGATGGAGGCGCCCACCAGGGCCACCACCAGCGCCAGCGCGCCGCACAGAGAGAGGACGAAGCCCTTCTTGATTCCCAGCAGCACAAAGGCGGCCAGAATCACCAGGATGATCACATCATACACAAGCATATTCATGACAGGTTACCTCAGCAAAGATTCAGGGAAGATACAGCCAGGCACTCTCCCCGTCGGCCAGCAGGACAGAGCCGTCATCCCGCAGCTGGATGCTTTGGGCGCCCTGGGTATCCTCCAGACTGGCATATAAGGTCAGGTCCTTGGTATAGATGTCCAGCCGCTGGGAGGTGAGCACGGCGAAATAGCGCCCCGCGGCGGAGAGGTCCAGGATCTGGGCGTCAGGGTCCAGCCGGGAGATGAGAAGACCGTCGTCCCCGATGACCAGAAGCTCGCTGGCGGTGCCCGCCCGATAGCGGCCCAGGAGGATCAGGGAGAAGTCGTCGCCGCCCAGGTCGTACCCCTTGAGATAGCGGTCGGAGAAATTATAGCTGACGACCTGGCTGCCGTCGGAAGCGGCCAGGAGAAGGGAGGACTCCCCAAGCACCCGCACGGCGCTGCCGCTGTGGGCCAGGTCCAGCACCGTGGTATTCCCCAGGGAGAGCGTGGCCGCAGGCTCCTCCTGTCCCACATGGTAGAGCACCAGCTGGCTTTCAAAGGAGGTGCCGTCCTGTCCCATGGTGACCGCCGCCACCGTGCCGCTGTCGGGGGAGAGAACGGCGTCAATGGCGAAGGAGCTGGAGTAGCGCAGGGACATCTGGGGAGAGAATTCGCTGTTGTACACCGTGACCACCCCGCGCCAGCCGCTCTGCTGTGCGGTGACGGCCAGCCAGCCGGCGTCGTTGGGGCGGGCGGAGAGCAGGCCGTATCCCTCCTCCAGAGTGAGGGAGAACACCTGACCCCGGCTGTCATAGGCGCGCAGCTCCTGTCCGCCCATGTCGTATACCACGCCCAGCCGGCCGCTGGTGTTCTGCACCGGGTTGGAGAGGGTGAACACATCGTTGACCAGCTCGTCGCCCAGATTGGTGAACAGACGCACGCCGTTCTGAGAGGAAAAGAGCAGCGCCCCGTCCAGACAGCCCAAATCCACGGCGGTACCCCCGCCGTAGAAGAAGGGCTCCGCCTGCCCGGTCTCGTTGGTCTCCAGCGTGCGGTACTGTACCCAGCGCACCAGCGCGTCCAGATTCAGCCGGTCCCGGTATACCACCAGGGCCACCGCCCCCAGCAGGATTGCCAGAGAGAGGAGAAAGGTGATCAGGCGCAGCAGGATATTCGGTTTTTTACGGGGAGTGGGGTCCTTCATCCTTATGCCTCCGCGCTCTGTGATAGAACAGGCTCCCGGTACCACAGATTGGTCATATACAGGCCGCCCGGCGGAACAGTGGGGCCGGCCAGGGTGCGGTTCCCAGAGGCCAGAATCGCCGGGATGTCATCGGGGGAGAGCTTTCCCTCGGCGGCGTAGACCACGGTGCCCACCATGGCCCGCACCATGTTGTAGAGGAACCCGTCGGCGCACACCCGGCATTCGATGAGCTCGCCGCTTCGGGTGATGTCGAAATAGTGAACGGTGCGTACCGTGGTGCGGGTCTCGGTGCCCACCGAGCGCACCGCCCGGAAGTCGTGAGTGCCCACGAACTGGCTGGCAGCCTGCTGCATGATCCCCTCATCCAGGTGACGGGGGTAAAACCACGCCCGGTTGACATAAAATGCATTGCCCAGCCGGGAGTTATAGATGCGGTAGGTGTATTCCTTTTTCAGGCAGGAACCGATGGCGTTGAAGCTGTCAGGCACCTGGGTGGCCTTCACCACCACGATGTCGTCGGGCAGGCGGGTGTTCACCGCCAGGGGCAGCCGGTCCAGGGGGATGGAGGAGGTGGTGTGGAAATTGGCCACATACACCTCCGCGTGGACGCCGGCGTCGGTGCGGCCCGCCCCCACACAGCGCACCGGGTGGCACACCACCGAGGACAGGGCCTTCTCCAAGGTCTCCGCCACCGAGACGGCGTTCTTCTGGATCTGCCAGCCGTGGTAGGCGGTGCCCACATACATGAGCTTCAGGGCGATGTTCCGTTCCATCCGGGCACCTCCCATGTCAAAGGCCGAAGTGGCCCATCACGCCGATGGCCACACAGGACACAAGCCCCAGGAGGATCACCGCCCAGTCCGCCCGGCGGTACTTCAGCTGCCGCAGGCGGGTGCGCCCCTCGCCGCCGTGATAGCAGCGGCACTCCATGGCCACCGCCAGCTCGTCGGCCCGGCGGAAGGCGGAGATGAACAGGGGGACCAGCAGAGGGACCAGGGCCTTGGCCTTCTGGATCAGGTTGCCCGTCTCAAAGTCGGCGCCCCGGGCCTTCTGGGCGGACATGATCTTGTCCGTCTCCTCGATAAGGGTGGGGATGAAGCGCAGGGCAATGGACATCATCATGGCCAGCTCGTGCACCGGGACCTTGATTTTCTTCAGGGGACCCAACAGGCTCTCGATGCCGTCGGTGAGCAGGATGGGAGAGGTGGTGTAGGTCAGCAGGAAGGTGCCGGTGATGAGCATCAGGATACGCACCGTCATGAAAAAGGCGGCCCAGATGCCCTCCGCCGTGATGCGCAGGAAACCGATGGTGACCAGCGGGGTGCCCGGAGTGTAGAACAGGTTGAGCAGGGTGGTGATCACCACGATAAGCACCACCGGCTTCATGCCCCGGAGGATGTTGCGCACCCCCACCTTGGAGATGGCGATGGCAGCTGCCAGGGCCAGGAAGAGCAGGCCGTAGGTCACCAGAAAGTCCGCCAGAAACAGCGCAACAATATAAAACAGGGTCAGCAGGATCTTGGTGCGGGGATCCAGACGGTGGATGGGAGTATTTCCCGGGAAGTACTGTCCCAGAGTGATGTCTTTCAGCGCCATCTCAGACACCTCCCCGATTCCGCACCGCGGAGAGAATGGCCTGTTTGGCCTGCTGGATGGTGTATACCGACGGGTCGATGTCCGCCCCCAGCTGACGCAGGCGCAGGAATACCCGGGTGATCTGAGGGACGCCCAGACCCATGGCCTCCAGCTCGTCCCCGTGGCGGAACACCTCCCGGGGGGTGCCGGAGAAGGGGAGCGTCCCGTCGTTGACCACCACCAGCCGGTCCACCGAGCGGGCCACCTCCTCCATGGAGTGGGAGACCATGATGATGGTGGCATTGGTGGCCTGGTGATAGTCCCGGATGTTGCCCAGGATGGCCTCCACCCCCACCGGGTCCAGTCCGGCGGTGGGCTCGTCCAGGATAAGCACCGAGGGCTCCATGGCGATGACGCCCGCGATGGCCACCCGGCGCTTCTGGCCGCCGGACAGCTCGAAGGGAGATTTGTCCAGCTGCTCCCGGGTCAGACCCACGAACTCCGCCGCCCGGCGCACCCGGCGGTCGATCTCCCCCTCGTCCAGCCCCATGTTCTTGGGGCCGAAGGAGATGTCCTTGTATACCGTCTCCTCAAAGAGCTGATACTCGGGATACTGGAATACCAGTCCCACATGGAAGCGGGTCTGATGGGTGACCTTGGGGTCGGACCAGATATCGGTGCCGTCATAGAGCACCTGGCCGGAGGTGGGCTTCAGCAGGCCGTTGAGGTGCTGGATCAGGGTGGACTTCCCCGAGCCGGTGTGCCCGATGATGCCCAGGTACTCTCCGGCATAGGCGGTAAAGTCCACATCATGCAGGGCGGTCTGCTGAAAGGGCGTCCCCTCACTGTACACATGGCACAGCTGTTTGGTTTCAAGGATGGGCTGCATAGGCTACTTCCTTTTCTGTGATGGTGCGCGGCCCGGGGGCTCGCGCCCGGTGAAGGCAGTCAGCTGCGGAGCAGGCTGAACAGCGCCTGCGCGCATTCGTCATCAGTCATGGCATCCAGGGGGACATCCAGTCCCTCCTGGCGCAGCTCCCAAAGGAGCTGGATGGTGTCGGGCACAGTCAAACCGACTGCCCGCAGGCCCTCCACATCCTGGAAGACTTGGCGGGGGGCGCCGTCGGCGATGACCCTCCCCTTGGCCATGACGATGAGGCGGTCGGCTTGGGCGGCCTCGTCCATGTGATGGGTGATGAGCACCACGGTGGTGCCGGATTCCCGGTTCAGCCGGCTGATGGTGGACAGCACCTCCCGCCGGCCGATGGGGTCCAGCATGGCGGTGGGCTCGTCCAGCACCACGCACCGGGGCCGCATGGCGATGACGCCGGCAATGGCCACCCGCTGCTTCTGGCCGCCGGAGAGAAGGTGAGGGGCGTGGGTGGCGTACTGGCTCATGCCCACCATGGCCAGGGCCTTGTCCACCCGGCGGCGGATCTCCTCGGGGGGAACGCCCAGGTTCTCCGGGGCGAACGCCACATCCTCTTCTACCACATTGGCCACAATCTGGTTGTCCGGGTTCTGGAATACCATACCCACCGTGCTGCGGATGGCCAGCAGGTCGTCCTGGGTGGTGTCCATCCCCGCCACATAGACCTTGCCCCCGGTGGGCAGCAGGATGGCGTTGAAGTGCTTGGCCAGGGTGGATTTCCCAGACCCGTTGTGTCCCAGCACCGCCACGAAGGACCCCTCTTCAATGTTGAGCGTCACTCCGTCCAGCACGATGGGGGCGACCCCCTCGGCAGTGGTGTAGGAGAAGCGGAGGTCCTCCGTTTTGATGATCGCGTCTTTCATAACAACCCCCCAGAAATTGAGATAGGAGTTAGGAGATAGAAGATATTGGAGAAAGCGCACACCGTAGAAGTGGATAGCTCCTATTTCCTATCTCATATCTCCTATCTAATCACGGAGCCAGCGGCCCGTGGCCCCGCAGGGGAGGGCCAGCCCAGTGGACTCCACCGGCAGGCCCAGCTCGTCGGAGACGGTGTGTCCGCCGAATTTTTTGGAGATCAGCGTCTCCAGAATATAGGTGAGCACCGACGGGGCCAGCCCGGTGGTGTAGGAGTTGAGAATGAGGAACAGCGGCTCGTCGGACAGCACGCCGGAGACCAGCTCCACGAAGGGATACAGGTTCTCCTCCAGCTTCCACACCTCGCCGGTGGGCCCGCGGCCGTAGCTGGGGGGGTCCATGATGACGGCGTCGTACTTCCGGCCGCGGCGGATCTCCCGTTCCACGAATTTGCCGCAGTCGTCCACGATCCAGCGGATAGGGGCCCCTTCCAACCCGGAGCTCTTGGCGTTCTCCCGGGCCCACTGGACCATCCCCTTGGCCGCGTCCACATGGCACACGCTGGCCCCCGCCGCGGCGCAGGCCACGGTGGCCCCGCCGGTGTAGGCGAACAGGTTCAGTACCCGGATGGGCCGGCACGCCTGCCGGATACGCTCCATGGCCCAGTCCCAGTTGGCTGCCTGCTCGGGGAACAGACCGGTGTGCTTGAAGTTCATGGGCTTGATCTGAAAGGTCAATTCCCGGTATCGCACCTCCCAACGGGGGGGCAGCGCGTTTTTCTCCCACTGCCCGCCGCCGGAGGAGGAGCGGGCGTACCGGGCGGAGGGGTGCCGCCAGGCGGGATCGGTCCGGGGGGTGTTCCAGATGGCCTGGGGGTCGGGACGCACCAGGGTATAGTCTCCCCACCGCTCCAGCTTCTCTCCCCGCCCGCAGTCCAGCAGACGATAGTCTTTCCACTTGTCAGAGATCCACATCAGGGCACACCTCCCCAGTCTGAAATAACCTAATTAGTATAGCATCCTCCCCCCGCTTCGTCAATGAAAAGGGGGGAGGATTCACAGCTTTTTCAGAAATGATTGTCTTTCGACGAAAAATATGATAAAGTACCAGGTACAAGCCTGAAACGCCCTGCGGGGCGGAAGAGAGGGATACCCATGAGTGAAGTGAACAGACCCATCCGGGGCGCGGTGTTCGGCGGGTTCAACCGCCAGGATGTGCTGCGGTGTATCGAGGAGATGGAACAGGCTCACCAGCGGGAGCTGGAGGAGCTGCGCGCCAGCCTGACCCGGGAGGAGCAGGCCCGGCAGGAGCTGGAGCGCACCGTGGCGGAGCAGGGGGCCAAGGGGGCGGAGAACCAGCGGCTGACCAAGTCGCTCCAGCAGAGCGAGACCGCCCTGGCCGCGGCGCAGCAGGAGCTGGCCCGCAAGAGCCAGCGGCTGGATCAGCTGGAGAAGGAGACCGCCGCCCTGCGGACGCAGGTGGAGCGGTTCCGCCCCTCCGCCGAGGCGTACGAGGCGGTGAAAGACCGCACCGCCGGCATCGAGCTGGACGCCCACCGCCGGGCCCAGGAGATCACCCGCCGGGCGGAGGACCGGGCCGCCAAGCTGAAGGCGGACACCCGCCAGTGGCTGGAGCGGCTGGAGCGGGGGTACGACCTTCTGCGCACCGACATGGATGCCACCGTCTCCCACACCGCCAATGAACTGGAGCGGGTGCAGCACTCTCTCCAGGGGGTGGCGGCGGACTTCGAGACCTATGACCGGCGCCTGGAGGAGCTGATCAAAGCGTACCAGGAGGGGGAGAACTGATGGAGTATCAGCTGCACACCGACCAGCTGCCTGAGATGGTCTCCCAGCTGCGGGCGGGGGACCGGGTGGTGCTCAGCGGCACCATCTACACCGCCCGGGACGCGGCCCACAAGCGTCTGTTTGCCCTGCTGGATGATGGCGCGGAGCTGCCCTTTTCCATGAAGGGGGCGGTGATCTACTACGCCGGCCCCACCCCAGCCCAGCAGGGGATGGCAGTGGGCTCCTGCGGTCCTACCACCTCCGGCCGGATGGATCCCTATGCTCCCCGGCTGCTGGACCTGGGGCTCACCGCCATGATCGGCAAGGGGGACCGGAGCCCCGCTGTGCGGGAGGCCATCCGAAGGAACGGCGCCTGCTATTTCGCAGCGGTGGGGGGCGCGGGGGCGCTCATCGCCCGCTGCATCGAGACGGCGGAGGTCATCGCCTTTGACGACCTGGGGTGCGAGTCCGTCAAGCGGATGACTGTGAAGGACTTCCCCCTGACAGTCGCCATCGACTGCGTCGGGGGCAATCTGTATGAAACGGGCCGGGAGGCGTACCGAAAAGATTGAAACATTGACCGGGGGCCCCGCAGGATGCGGGGCCCCCGGTTTTCTTTGCGGTCACTGCAGGGGTGTGGAGTGGATATGGGCGGCCATGAAGGTGAGAAAGTCGGCCAGCGGGCCGCCGCTGCCCAGGGCCTGCTGGATGGCGGCGGCAATCTGGGTCCGGGAGACCGAGCCGTCGGTGAGCAGGGTCACCGCGCCGCTGACCTCGTCCCCAATGGCCAGAGGGCCGCTGGCCACCGCGCCGATGGCGATCTGGGCGGCGTGGGCCACACCGCCGATGGACCAGACGCCGGCGACGAGGGCCCCGATGGACAGCACCCCCAGGGCCATGCCCCCGATGGCCAGCAGTCCGATGGCGATGCACCCCAGGCCCACCAGCCCCAGGGCGACGCACCCGAGGGTGAGGACGCCCAGGGTGAGGCAGCCGGCGGAGACCAACCCCGCGGCAAAAACGCCCAGGGCCACCACGCCGGTGGCCACATTCCCGATGGCGATGATCCCCTTGGCCCGCTGGAGGCCCCGGCCCAGGTGGATGTGCACCAGGGGCAGGCCGAAGAGGGTGCGCCTGCTCTTGTACTCATAGTGCCACTCATTGTAGTAGTTGTTGATCACCGTCTGGGTCACCGGGCCGCCCTCCGGGGGGAGGGGCTCCTGCCCGGTGATGAGCCAGTCCAGTGTGACATTGAAGTACCGGGCCAGGGCGGTGAGGTTGTCCATGTCCGGCCGGGAGGTGCCCGCCTCCCACTTTTGGACCGCCTGACGGGTGACATTCAGCAGCCCGGCCAGCTCCTCCTGGGACAGGCCCGCCTTTTTGCGCAGGTCGTACAGTCTGTGCTGAAATTCCAAGGGAAAGACCTCCTGTTGATGATGTTTGCCTTGCGCGCTTCGGTGCCCTGAGCATAGCAAAAATCTCCGGACGGCGCAACCAAAAGGAGTGTCCAATTTGACAACGGACGGTTGCGTGGGCAGATTTTGCAGGGGTTTCAGCCGCCCAGCTCCCAGAGCAGGGTCTCCGCTCCGCCCTCCGCCCGCCAGTAGACGGCGCACAGGAGCGGGTCGTCAAAGGCAGTGGAGACGGGGAGGGGGGAGAGAAAATACCAGTCCCGCTCCACCCCCTTGGCGGAGGCCCGGTCCACGGTGAGGACGGTCTCCTGAGAGAGGGAGCTGTAAAGGGAGGGACGGTACACGGCCCGGAAGGTGATCTCCTTTACATCCGGATCATCCACCCGCCCGAAGACATAGGCGTAGGGGAGGGCATAGGTGCGGATGAGACCGCACCAGGGGGAGTCTGACCCCGAGCAGTCCACCGCCTCGTACAGGGCGGCGTCCCACCCGGAGAGGAGCCGGAACTCCAGCAGGGCGGCCACCAGTGCGTCCTCGTTTTCCGCCAGGTATAGCCGGTCCGCCCCGGAGAGCGGCTCCTCCAGCCGGGCGGTGAGCACCGTCCGGAGGGGAGCCAGGCCGTACCAGTCCCCCACCGCCTGGACCGCCTGACCGGGAAAAACATGATAGAGGGGGATCAGAAAGGTCAGCAGGGCCAGGACCGCCAGGGACAGCCCCGCCCGCAGCGCCCGCTGCCGCCGGGTGAGAAGCTTCTTCTTCCCGCTCATAGGATCGCCTCCCAGTCCAGGGGAATGACGGCCTGGAATGAATTGCCGAAGCTGGATCCGGTAATGGTCACGGACTCCGGCCGCTCCCCCCGGGGGAGGGGGACGGTCAGCTCCGCATAGCTCACGCCGGGGGTGGGGGAGATGGTGTGGGAGATCCAGACGCCGCCGCCGTAGGTGATGGTGGACAGGTCGACGGACTGCCGGCACGGGTTTTGGTGATAGGAGCCGCGGACACCTGCACAGCGCGGTCCTCCGGGTCGTGGCGGCCCTGGACCACGACAAGATCGTAGAAGTAGATGACACTGTCCCCATACGGGCAGCGCAGCTCCAGCGGCTGCTGGCCGATCGGGCGCAGGGTCAGCCACATGGACTCCGAGAGGGACTCCGTAAACCCGACGCGGACCAGAATGCTGTTCAGATTGGGGCCGTACTCTATCAGGAAGGGGATTGCGATGAGGATCGTCAGGCATGTGACGGCGGCCCGGAGCACCCGCTCCGTCCACAGCCAGAAGGGGGAGAGCTGCCGGTTCCACTTGGTGCCGATTTCCACCGGGTCCCCCATGGCGCGTACCGCCTGCGCCCGGGCGGCGGCCGCCTCCGTGCCGCCCTCGGTGAGCTGCCGGGCGTGGTCCTCCATGTGGTGGGTGAGCTCCCGGACGATGTCCTCCCGCTCCCGGGCGGTGGCCCGGGGGATGTGGGCGCAGACCGCCCGGCAGAAGCTGTCATACAGATCCATGGCGGCGCCCTCAGGACAGCTCCAGGACCGTGTTGATGGCGCGGGCGTAGCGATCCCACTGCTCCCGCTCCTCCGCCAGCAGCCGTTTGCCCTTCCGGGTCAGGTGGTAGTATTTCCGCACCCGGCCGGATACCTCCTGCTCATAGCAGGAGACCGCCCCCTGGCTCTCCAGCTCCCGCAGGATGGGGTAGAGGGTCCCCTCCTTCAGGGCGAAGGTGCGGTCCAGCTTCTGCTCCAGGGTGGAGATCATCTGATAGCCGTACATATCCTGCCGGGACAGCAGACTGAGCACCAGCAGGGAGGTGTGGGCCAAAGACTGTTTTCCGCGCATGGCGGCCGCCTCCTCTCGATACCTCGTAACTCTACTGATATGATACATTGAAATACAAGGTATGTCAAGCAAAAAATGCCGGGTCCCGAGAGGGGCCCGGCGCGCTTTGGAAAACTGCGGTTTTCAGTCCTTCTTCTGATCTGCTGGCTTGTTGCCGGTGTAGAGCTGGTAGTAGCGGCCCTGCTCCTCCAGCAGCTGCTCATGGCTGCCCCGCTCGATGATCCGGCCCTGCTCCAGCACCATGATGCAGTCGCTGTTGCGGATGGTGGAGAGCCGGTGGGCGATGACGAAGGTGGTGCGTCCGGTCATCAGCGCGTCCATGCCGTCCTGGACGATCTTCTCCGTCCGGGTGTCGATGGAGGAGGTGGCCTCGTCCAGGATGAGCACCGGCGGGTCAGCCACCGCCGCCCGGGCGATGGACAGCAGCTGGCGCTGCCCCTGGGAGAGGTTGGCGCCGTCGCCGGTGAGGACGGTGTCATACCCATCGGGCAGCCGGCGGATGAACCCGTCGGCGTTGGCCAGCTGGGCTGCAGCGATGCACTCCTCGTCGGTGGCGTCCAGCCGGCCGAAGCGGATGTTCTCCATCACCGTACCGGTGAACAGATGGGTGTCCTGCAGTACCATGCCCAGGGAGCGGCGCAGGTCCCCCTTGCGGATCTTGTTGATGTTCACCCCGTCATAGCGGATCTTGCCGTCCTGGATGTCGTAGAACCGGTTGATGAGGTTGGTGATGGTGGTCTTGCCCGCGCCGGTGGAGCCTACAAAGGCGATCTTCTGCCCCGGCGTGGCGTACATAGAGATGTCGTGGAGGACGATCTTCTCCGGCACATAGCCGAAGTCCACATGGTCGAAGGTCACATCGCCCTTCAGCTGGATATACTCCACAGAACCGTCGGAATGGACCACCTTCCAGGCCCACAGGCCGGTGCGCTCCTCGCACTCGGCCAGGACGCCGTCCTGGCGGAAGCGGGCGTTTACCAGGGAGACGGTGCCCTCGTCCTGCTCCTCCTCCTCGTCCAGAAGGCGGAAGATGCGGTCAGCGCCGGCCAGGGCCATGACCACAGAGTTGAGCTGCTGGCTGATCTGGCCGATGGGGGAGTTGAGGCTGCGGTTGAAGGTGAGAAAGCTCACCAGTCCGCCCAGGGTGAAGCCCCAGAAGCCGCTGAGGGCCATGATGCCGCCCACCACGGCGCACACCACATAGCTCAGGTTGCCCAGCTGGATGACCACCGGGAAGAAGGAGTTGGCGAAGCGGTTGGCGTTGTAGGCGCTGTCAAAGAGCTGGTCGTTGAGGATTTTGAAGTCCGCCTTGGCCTGTTCCTCGTGGCAGAACACTTTGACCACCTTCTGGCCGTCCATCATCTCCTCGATATAGCCGTTCACGGCGCCGATGTCCCGCTGCTGCTTCAAAAAGTAGGTGCCGCTGAGGCCGACAAGCTTTTTGGAGCAGAGGACCATCACCGCCACCATGACCAGGGAGACCATGGTCAGGGGCAGGTTGAGGACCAGCATGCTCGCCAGCACGCTGACGATGGAGATGACGCTGTTGAGCATCTGAGGGAGAGACTGGCTGATCATCTGACGAAGGGTATCGATGTCGTTGGTGTAAATGGACATGATATCCCCGTGGGAGTGGGTGTCAAAATACCGGATGGGCAGCTTCTGCATGTGGGCGAACAGGTCGTCGCGCAGATTGCGCAGGGTGCCCTGGGTGAGATACACCAGGACCAGCTGCTGCACCAGGGCGGCGATGATGCCGCAGGCGCAGAATATCCCCACCTGGATGATGGCCGCCGCCAGGGGCGCGAAGTCAGGGGCCTCGGACAGCAGCAGGGGGGTGATATAGTCGTCAATGAGCGTCTTGGTGAACAGGGTGGACTGCACCATGGCAAACACGCTGACAAAGATACACAGTACCACGATGATGCACTGGACCAGATATTTTTTTCCGATATAGCCCAGCAGACGGCCGATGAGCGCCCCGGGATTCTCCACCTGGATTTTGGGCCGAACGGGCCGCCGGGTATCTTGGGTCTGTTTGGACATCAGTCGTCACCTCCATGTTCGTCAAAGTCGCCGCCGCCCTGGGTCTGGGACTCATAGACGCTGCGGTAGATCTCGTTGTGCTCCAGCAGTTCCTCGTGGGTGCCGATGCCGCTGATGGTGCCGTCGTCCATGACGATGATCCGGTCCGCGGCCTGGACGCTGGAGATGCGCTGGGCGATGATGATCCTGGTGGTGTCCGCCAACTGGGTGGACAGAGCGGTGCGGATCCTGGCGTCGGTGGCGGTGTCCACCGCGCTGGTGGAATCGTCCAGGATGAGCACCCTGGGCTTCTTCAGCAGCGCCCGGGCGATACAAAGCCGCTGCCGCTGGCCGCCGGAGAGATTGGCGCCGCCGCGCTCCACATGGGAGTCATACCCGTCCGGCATCTTGGAGATGAACTCGTCCGCGCAGGAGAGCTGACAGGCACGCACGCACTCCTCTCGGGTGGCGTTTTCATCGCCCCACCGAAGATTCTCCAGCACTGAGCCGGAGAAAAGCACATTTTTCTGCAGCACCACCGACACCTGGTTGCGCAGCGCCTCCATGTCATAGCTGCGCACATCGTGGCCGCCCACATAGATGGCCCCTTCAGAGACATCGTACAGACGGCTGATAAGATTCACCAGGCTGGTCTTGCCGCTGCCGGTGCCGCCCACGATGCCCACGGTCTCCCCGGCGCGGATGTCCAGATCGATATCGTGAAGCACCGGCTTTTCGGAGCTCTGGTTATAGCGGAAGGACACATGATCAAAGCGGATGGAGCCGTCGGGTACCTCGTAAATGGGATCGTCGGGGTCCTTCAGCTCGCTCTTCTCATTGAGCACTTCCGCAATACGGCGGGCGCTGGCAATGGACATGGTGATCATGACAAATACCATGGCCAGCATCATCAGGCTCATCAGGATGCTCATGCAGTAGGACAGCAGGCTGGTCAGCTCACCGGTGGTCAGAGCGGTCTGTCCGCTCTGGACGATGAGCTTGGCCCCCAGCCAGCTCAGGGTCAGGATGCAGGCGTACACCGTGGCGAACATCAGGGGGAAGGTGATGACCAGCTGACGCTCCGCCTTGACGAAGATATTGAAGATGTTGCGGCTGGCGGTCATAAAGCGGGAGGTCTCAAACTTCTCCCGGACATAGGCCTTTACCACCCGGATGCCCGAGATGTTCTCCTGGACGGAGGCGTTCATGTCGTCATATTTTGGGAAAGCCTGCTGGAAATAGATGGTGGCCCGACGCATGATGACGGCCAGGACCACCGCCAGCACGACCACGGCGATAAGATAGACCGAGGCAAGCTCCGGGCTGAGGAAGAAGGCCATTACCATGGCGCAGACCATGCTCACCGGGGCCCGCACACACATGCGCAGGATCATCTGGTAGGCCATCTGCACATTGGTGACATCGGTGGTCAGACGGGTAATGAGGCTGGCGGTGGAGAATTTGTCGATGCTGGCGAAGGAAAAGGTCTGGATGTTGTCATACATGGCCTGACGCAGATTGCGGGCAAAGCCGGCGGAGGCCCGGGCGCCGAAGGTGCCGCCTCCCACGCCGGCGATCAGGCCGATGACGGCCATGACCACCATGACGGCGCCCATCATGTAAATGTGGCGGATATCCCCCTTCTCCACGCCGTCGTCGATGATGGAGGCCATCAGAAGGGGGATGATGGTCTCCATGACGACCTCCAGCACCATGAAGACTGGGGTGAGCAGGGAGTCGCGCTTGAACTCCCCGATCTGTTTCATAAGCGTTTTGATCATGTCTGATTCTCCTGCAGTTCTAAATGTTTGGTCAGATTGTCCCGCAGCTTGCGCAGCGTCGTGTGGCAGGCGCTCAGTTCCACGGGGGAGATGCCGGCGGTGATCTGCTGGTCCAGCAACCTGCGGACCGGAACGATGGACAGGTGCGCCTCCATCCCCGCGGAGGTGAGCATCAGCTTCTTCAGCCGGGCGTCGCTTCCGACGGACTGGCGCCGGACCAACCCCCGGCCCTCCAGGCGCTGGAGGATGTTGGTGACGGTGGAGCGACTGATGGAGAATTCCGCCTCAATGTCCTTCTGAAAGATGTCCTGTCCCCGGTGATCATAGAGATAGGAGAGGACCCAGCTGCAGCTTGCGGCGATCTCGTCCAGCCCGGCGCTGCGCGTCTGAAGCAGGAAACTGCGCATCATCAGGTGGTTCAGCGCGTGGATCTCATGGGCGATGGAGAGGGACCTGGAATCCAAATATGTCGCCTCCAATTTGACGGAAAAAAGTTTCATATGGAACTAATATATCTATTATAGAGGGGAAGCGGGAGAAGTCAAGAGCAAAAATAGACCAACCGGGCCGGCAGGGGGAATCTTTTCCCATATCACTGAAAAGAGAAGGAGGAGGACAAAAAAACTCCGGCAGAGTCACCAAACTCTGCCGGAGAGTCAGCGGTTACAGCAGGACCTGCAGGACCATCAGCAAAATGGACAGAAGAAGGAAGAGAACGAGGAGTTTCCAGACGAATTTCAGCCACTGATGATAGGGGACCCGGCCAATGGCCAGGGCCCCCATTACCACGGCGGAGGTGGGAGTGACCAGATTGACCAGACCGGAAGCGGACTGAAATACGGTGATGACCAGATCGCGGCCCACTCCGGAGAAATCCGCCAGCGGTGCCATGATGGGCATGGACAGCGTGGCCAGTCCGGAGGTGGATGGGATGAGAAAGGACAGCACCAGATAGATCAGATAGCTCACCAGCACGAAGGGGACGCTGCCCACCCCGGTGAGACTCTCCTCCCCCCAGTGGAGGATGGTGTCGGTGATGCCGCCGTTGTTCATCACCACGGTGATTCCCCGTGAGATGCCGATGATAAAGGATACCCCCAGCAGCTCCCCAGCGCCGTGGACAAAGCCCTCTGCGATGTCCACCTCGGGAAGGCCGTATACAAGACCCACCACCACGGAGGCCACCCAGAACAGAGCGGACAGCTCCAGAAACCACCAGCCTAAGGTGGGCAGCAGCGTGATGCCCATGTCTTCAAAGGGGATCACGCCGTAGATCATGACGGCGAAGGTCAGGCCGAACAGGATCAGGGCGGCGCGCCGCCGGGGGGTCATGACGGCGGCATCCGGTGTCTGGGCGGTGACGAAGCGCCGGATATCCCCTTCCCGCTGCCGGCGGAGGAGGGATTTTTCCGGATGAGCCCGGACCCGTTCACCATAGCGCATGACGAAGAAAATGGCGACGACCAGGCTGGCGGCCAGGATCACCAGACGCAGTACGATGCCCTCCCCCAGGGATACCCCGGCAAAGCCGGCGGCGATGCCGGTGGCGAAAGGATTGACGGTAGAGCCCAGCACCCCCGCCCCCGCCCCCAGGAGGATTACCGCCACGGCGGTGATGGCGTCATACCCGGCCGAGAGCATCACGGGCAGCAGCAGGGGATAGAAGGCGATGGTCTCCTCCGCCATGCCGAAGGTGGTCCCCCCAAGGGCGAAGGCGCACATCAGAATGGGGATGAGCAGCTTTTCCCGCCCCTTCAGCTTCCGGATGATGGCGGCAATGCCGGCATCGATGGCGCCCGTCTTGCCCATCACCCCCAAAAAGCCGCCCACCGTCAGAATGAACACCGCGATTTCGATGGCCTCATACAGCCCCTGCAGAGGGGCGAGCACCACTGCGTCCAGGCCCTGACCGTTGGAGGGGATGGTGTGATAGGTGCCGGCGATGGGCTCCCCCTCTGCGTTGTACTCATACTGCCCGGCGGGCAGTACAAAGGTGAGCACCGCGATGACCAGAATGATGGCCAGCAGGATGGTGTACGCCGTGGGCATTTTGAATCGTTTCATGGGCTCCTCCTTTTTGGCGGGCGGACTCCCCCGGTCAGGGGGCGGTCACCCAGGTGCCGCACTTGCCCTCCAGCGCGTCCAGACAGCGGTCCAGCGAGGTGATCACCGCCCGGCGGCCGGGGGCGGAACGGACGAAATCCGCTGCGGCCTGGACCTTGGGAAGCATGCTCCCCGGAGCAAAATGGCCCTCCTGGGTATATCGGTCCAGTTCCCCGGGCGTGACATGGGTCAATGCACGCTCCTCCGGCGTGCCGAAGTGCAGCGCCACCGCCTCTACTTCGGTAAGAATCATTAGAATATCGGCATGCATCTCCACCGCCAGCTCCATGGCAGCCAGATCCTTGTCGATGACGGCGGAAACCCCGGAGAGGGCGCCGTCCGCCTCCTCCACCACCGGGATGCCGCCGCCCCCGCAGGCCACCGTGATGGTGGTGGACCACAGGGTACGCAGCGTGCCGATCTCCACGATGCGCAGGGGCCGGGGGGAGGGGACCACACGGCGCCAGCCCCGGCCGGCGTCCTCCCGCATGGCGTAGCCCTGCTCCACGGCCAGGTGTTCGGCCTCCTCCCGGGTGTAAAAGGGGCCGATGGGCTTGGAGGGGCGCTGGAACGCGGGGTCCTCCCGGTCCACCACCACCTGGGTGACCACGGTGACCACCGGGATGTCGCGTCCCAGCTGCTTCAGAGCACGGCGCAGCCCCTGCTGGATGTGGTAGCCGATATATCCCTGGCTCATGGCGCCGCAGACATCGAAGGGCATGGGCGGGGTGACAGAGGCGGCCGTCTCACTGGCCAGCAGGATGCGGCCCACCTGAGGACCATTGCCATGGACCACCGCCAGCTCGTACCCCGCGGCGGACAGCCGGGCCAGGTGCTGTGCCGTGCGTTCCACCACCTGCCGCTGAGACTGAGCGGTAGGGGGGAGGCTCTTGTCCTCCAGGGCGTTGCCGCCCAGGGCCACCACCACCTTGGCGGCGGCCGGCGCTGCCCCGCTCACAGGGTGGCCACCAGGATGGCCTTGATGGCGTGCATCCGGTTCTCCGCCTCATCAAAGACCACCGAGTGAGGACCGCGGAACACCTCGTCGGTGACCTCGCGGATGTCCACGCCCTGGGCCAGCCACTGGGCGGCCAGCTGGGTGTGTTCGTCGTGGAAGGAGGGCAGGCAGTGCATGAACAGCACATCGGGGTTGCCGGTGGCCTCCAGCATGGCCTGGTCGATGCGGAAGGGGGAGAGCAGCTTGGCCCGCTCGGGGATCAGATCCTCCTCCCCCATGGAGGCCCAGATGTCGGAGTAGAGCACATCCGCGCCCTTCAGGGCGGAGGGGTCGTCGGTGAGGGTGATGGTGCAGCTGTTCCGGCGGGCCTCCTGACCCGCCTGCTCCAGCACCTGCTGGTCTGCGCCGTCAATGAGGGCGCGGGGACCGTATCCCACAAAATCCACCCCCATTTTGCAGCAGCCGTACATCCAGGCATAACACATGTTGTTGCGCACATCTCCCACAAAGACCACCTTGCTGTGCTTCAGCGGTTTATGCAGGTGCTCCTCCATGGTCATCATGTCGGCGATGATCTGGGTGGGGTGGTCCACATCGGTCAGGCCGTTGTATACCGGCACCCCGCTGTGCTTCGCCAGGCATTCCACCACCGCCTGGTCATAGCCGCGGTACTCGATGCCGTCAAAGAAACGGCCCAGCACCTTGGCGGTATCCTCCATGGACTCCTTTTTCCCCATCTGGGAGCTGCCGGGGTCCAGGAAGGTGACATGCCCCCCCTCGTCGTGCACCGCCACCTCGAAGGCGCAGCGGGTGCGGGTGGAGGTCTTTTCGAACAGCAGCACGATGTTTTTCCCTTTTAAGGCATGACCGGACAGTCCGGCCCGTTTTTTGGCCTTCAGGTCATGGGAGAGGTCCAGCAGATGGCGGATCTCCCCTGGGGTGAGGTCCATCAGGGTAAGAAAGGATTTTCCGTTCATGTTGACAGGCATGGTCTGCACTCCTTTTCAGATATTTGGATCACACGGGATCGCGGCGCAGGGGCATGGTCATGCACCGGGGGCCGCCCCGGCCGCGGGCCAGCTCTGAGCTGGGGATGGTGAGGACCTGGACGCCGTGGTCCTCCAGCACTCGATTGGTGGTATGATTGCGGTTGTAGGCGATGACCTTTCCGGGGGCCACGGCGAAGGTGTTGGAGCCGTCGTTCCACTGCTCCCGGGCGGCGTCGATGGGGCTGCCCCCGCCGCAGGGGATGAGAGTGACCTTGTCCAGATCCAGGTGTTCCCGCAGCAGCTCCTCCAGGGTGCCGTGCTCCTCGGAGATGGCCAGCCGGCCATGCTCCCCGCGCTCCAGCACGAACAGCCGAAGCTCACGGCTGATGTTGGGATGGACGGTGAATTTGTCCGTATCCACCATGGTGAATACGGTGTCCAGATGCATAAAGCTGCGGGCCTTGGGGATATCGATGGCAAGCACCTGGCGGAAGCCCGCCGCCTCCTGCAGCAGGCGCTTGGCCAGCAGTTCGATGGCCACCGGATGGGTGCGCTGGGAGATGCCGACGGCGATCACCTGAGGACTGAGCACCAGAATGTCGCCCCCCTCAATGGGGTGCTCCTCATCGGGGGAGTACAGCAGAGGGATCCGGCTGTACTCCGGGTGGTGCTGGAAGATATACCGGGCGAACAGGGTTTCCCTCCGGCGGGTATGGGAGAACATCCGGTGGATGGTGACCCCGTCCCCGATGCAGGCGAAGGGATCCCGGGTGAAGTAGAGATTGGGCATGGGATCAATGACAAAGGGATAGTAGTCGTCCAGGTAGTCGGTGAGATTTTTCCTGCCATAGCCCCGGACCTCCGACTTTCGGATGCCCGCCATCATCTTCAGGACCATGTTTTTGGAGGACATGCCGGCGAAATAGTCGGCGATCATGCCGGTACGCTTCTCACCGTGGATGCCGGCCTGACGGATATAGTCCAGGATGAACTGGCGCTTCACAGCCTCGTCGGTGAGAGACTCCGCCGCCAGGTCCTCCAGATAGACCACCTCGGCGCCGCAGTCCCGAAGCACCTGACAGAACTGGTCGTGCTCCTCCTGGGCCAGCTTGAGATAGGGGATGTCGTCGAAGAGCAGCCGCTGGATGGTGTCCGGCATCAGGTTTTCCAGTTCCTGCCCCGGCCGATGGAGCAGCACCCGCCGGAGAGGACCAATCTCCGACCGCACCTGGATGGGGGAGGGGTTCATTGGATCACTTCCTCAATTGTCAAAAATTGCAGCCATTGCCGCTTGGCTTATGATTTCCAGAAAGGCAGAGGGAAATGCATGCAAATCTGCAATTGCCGGAGGCAACAGGCGGAGGAAGGAGAAAAGCAAACGGCGCAGAGTCGGACAAGGAGGGAAAAGACACGAAAAAAAGCCGCCGGCATTTGCCGACGGCTCGGGAAAACAGGATGAAAACAGATGAATCAATCGATGACCACGGCATCTGCGGTGCTGGTGACCAGCAGATACTTGGCATTCAGCGGGGTGTAGGAGACCGAGCAGTTGATCAGCGCGTTGGCGCCCAGGCCCTTGGCCTGAATCAGCATCTGCTGCCGGTTGTTCAGCTTGGCGATGTGGGGAGAGCTCTCACGGCCAGGCTGAATGGCGTCAATGAGCACTGCGGCGTTGGAGCCCACGGTGCCGCAGTATTTGGTGATCTTATGCCCTTCGATATGATCGCTGGCAGTGGTGGGCAGCTCATTCAGCGCGGAGAAGCTGTCCTGCTCCTGGTTTTGAAGGAGCATCCCCTCATAGCGTTTGATGATGACATTCATGTCCGCCTTTACCTCGTCGGTGGTGCCCACATAGGTGCGTGCCAAAAAGGCGTCCGCTGCCTCATGCAGGGCCTGGGCGTCGTTGCGGTTGGCGGCGTCTACAATGTAGCTCTTCTGGATGCTGCAGGTAGAGCAGATCTTGTGGTTGGGGTGCTCGGCCAGCAGGGGGAACAGGGCGTCCAATTTTCCGCCGCAGATGGAACACTTGTTAATCATGACGATGCTGCCTCCTTAGATCCTCATCCACCCGGTGCAAAACAATGATACGGGGGTGGTAAAACTATGTTATCATGACAGTCCGGCATAGTCAACCATCGAAACGGTTGTAGAAAAGCACCGGGCGGTTGTAGAAGAAAACGAAAATGTGTAGATTCCCCCAGGGGAAAGAGTATTGACGGCTGATTGAAAAAAGAGATAATATAATAAAGAAACGGAAGAACAACGCAATCCGCAGCGGAGCTGCTTCTGACTTTTTCCGGGCGGACTGCGGGAGAGAAGAGGAGAAAATAACCCCATGGACATGAATCAGCTGAACTATTTCATCTCGGTGGCGCAGACCCTGAACTTCACCGAGGCGGCCAAGCGCAACGGCATCACCCAGCCCTCCATCAGCCATCATATCAGCGAGCTGGAGAAGCAGCTGGGGGCCCGGCTGTTCCTTCGGGACCGGCGCAGCGTCACCATGACGGACGCGGGACGGGAGTTCCTCCCTTATGCCATGGAGATTGTGGAGACCGCGCAGGACGCCATCTGCCGGGTGAAGCAGACGGAGGACGGCTCCAAGGGACATGTGGCCATCGCCGCCGTGACCACTGCCAGCGAGACCCTGAGCAAATGTCTCTCCGCCTTTGCAAAGCGATATCCTGACATCCTGGTGGATATCAGCTTTACCACCGGCCGGGGACAGTCCATCACTATGAATGAGAACAAATATGACTTTTACTTCGCCATGAAGGACATGGTGCCCACCGGAGAGACCTTTGACTATCTGATCTCCAATGTGGACCAGCTGTGTCTTACCCTGCCCAAGGGGCATCCCATGGCGGACCAGCCCCTGGACTTTTCCCGTCTGAAGGGGGAACGGTTTATCTCCATCTCGGAGGCGGAGGGCCCCGCGCTGTACAATCAGATCAAAAAGGTGTGCGAGGCCATGCACTACGACCCCAAGATCACCAACCGCTACGATACGGCGGAGACCGTGCTGCTGGCGGTGGGGGCCGGGCTGGGGATCTCCATTCTGCCCCAGGCCATTACCAAGGTCTTTTTCTCCGACAATGTGGAGGCCATTCCCATCCGGGGGATCGACTGCGCCGGACGCACCTATGTGGTGGCCTGGCACCGGCAGAGCGTCAACCCCACCGCCCACCTGTTCCTGGATGTGGTCCGTGAGGTGCTGGGCCAGGAGGCGCCGCAGGAATAAATTTTAAATTTTCGGGGAAATGAGAAACAGCACCGGATGAGCAGTCCGGTGCTGTTTCTCATTCTGAGGGATTTTGAGGAATAATAAGAGGAGATAGAATTCTTCCCGAAGGAACAACATAGAGAGGCGGGGCGCTTACTCCGCGGGGGAGAAGCCCACGGCCTCGAACACCGCCATGGCCTCGTCGGTCTGGAGATAATCCAGGAAAGCCTGGGCCTCGGTCTCGTGCTGGGTGATGTTGAGCACGGCGGCGGGGTAGATGACCTGGCCGCACATGTCGGTGGTGGCGGTATCCACCACGGTCAGCCCGTCGGAGAAGGCGTCGGTGGCGTAGATAATGCCCGCGTCCGCGGCGGCCTCCTTCACCTGGGTGGTGACCTCCTTCACATTGCCGCCGTAAGTGAGCTTGCCCTGCGCCTCCAGTTCCTCGGCGCTGGTGCCCAGATACTCCAGGATCTCCAGAGTGTACTGGCCCACGGGGACATCGGAGTTGCCGATGGCCAGCAGGGTGAGCTTGTCGGTGGTCAGATCGGAGAAGGAGGTGATGTCGGCGGGATTGCCCTCAGGCACCGCCAGGGCCACCTTGTTCTCCAGCAGGTTGATGCGGGTGCCCTGAAGCACGAAGTCATAGCCCTCGGGATTGGTGTCCTCTCCCTGGGCGCTGTCGATCTCGTTCATCTGGGTCTGGGCGGCGGAGATGAAGATGTCGCAGTCCGCCCCCGCCTCGATCTGGTCTACCAGCTTGCCGGAGGAGTCAAAGTTGAAGGTCAGGGTGACATTGGGCGCCACCTCTTTGTACAGCTCAGAGATCTCGGTGAGTGTCTCGGTCATGGAGGCGGCGGCAAAGACGATCAGCTCCACGGGCTCGGCCTCGGGGGTGCTGCTTTCGGTGTTCTCGGCGGCGGGGGAGCTGCTGGGCGACTCCTGGGTGTCCCCGGTGCCGCCGCCGCAGGCGGCCAGGGCCAGCAGCATGGCGCAGGAGAGCAAGAGAGACAAAAGCTTCTTCATGGTTGATTTCTCCTTTTCTCGGTTATATGGTGCGGTGTATGTATTTGGAACGGCGTGAAACCGGACCAAACGAAAAAGCGGGGAGCCGCAGAAAGGCAGCTCCCCGAAGCAGAATGTTCGGACGAGCTCCTTTTCCCAGGGAAGGCCGGCCTGTTTCCTGGCGGGCCCCGGCGGCATGGGTGCCGCGGCGCGGCGGCGTGGGCAGGTGGCCTTTAGCCGCGTTTGCTCGGAGCAGAGATAGACAGATATTTTTTTGAAGCGGGGGATAGAGATGAAAAAAGAGGCATGTCATGGACAGACAGCCTCCGCGCAGTGCACGCCGGATCATACCGGCGACCCCTTCTCAACGATGGAAGGCGGCGCCCTTTCGGACGGCGCCCCGGAAGCGCAACGCTTCGGCGCAGCGGCATGGGTAGAGACCTTTAGCCGCCTTTGCTCGGAGTCAATGAAATTCACTTGTTTTTCTTACCATAACACAGTTTCTGGGATTTGGCAAGTAAAAATTTTACGGGAGTGGAAAAATGCTTGCCCGGCGGAGCGCACACAGACGGCGCCCCGCCGGGCGGCGGGCCTCACATGGACAGATGCTGGGTGAACTGCTCTACTGCCTCGCCCATGTTTTTGGCGGCCTTTTCGGCGGCCTTTTTGATGGGCTTCTGATGGCTGGACAGCGCCATGGCAGCCGCCGCGCCGGCCGCTGCGGCCAGGCCCATGCCCAGGATCATATTCTGCGTTTTCATCTTGTATTTCCCCTCCTTTCCGGTCACGGGGGTATTTTGCGCAGTTTTCCGCAAAAACTCGTTGCTAAAAATTTCTCTTTCAGCTATAATGAAACCGGATGAGATTTTGTGGCTGGGGCGGGGGACACTCTGCCCTGTTTTTATGAAAACGACCCCTTGAGAAAGGAGCGCGGCAATGAAGCTGTTGATACAGGGAGGCCGGCTGGTCAGCCCGGTGGGCGGGATCGGCGGCGTGATGGACCTCCTGCTGGAGGACGGCAGGATCGTCCAGATCGGAAGCAACATCATCACCGATGCGGACCGGACCATCCACGCAGACGGTATGGTGGTGTGTGCGGGGCTTGTGGACATGCATGTCCACCTGCGGGAGCCCGGTTTTGAATACAAGGAGACCATTGAAACGGGCGCCCTGGCGGCGGCCCGGGGAGGGTTTACCTCCATCGCCTGCATGCCCAATACCAGACCGGTGGTGGACAGCCCCGAGCTGGTACGCCTGATCCAGGAGAGGGCGGCGGCCGCCTGCGGGGTGAACATCTGGCCCATCGCCTCGGTGTCTGTCAAGCAGTACGGAGGCGAGCTCACCGATGCCAAGGCGCTGAAGGAGGCGGGGGCGGTGGCCCTGTCTGACGACGGAGTGCCGGTGCAGAACGCCAATCTGATGCGGGACGCGCTGATCATGGCCCGGCGGTGCGGTCTGCCCATCCTCTCCCACTGTGAGGACGCCACCATGGTGGACGGCCGGGCGGTGAATGAAGGGCGCATCTCCCGGCAGCTCTGGCTGGAGGGGCGGCCCGCCATCGCCGAGGAACTGATGGTGATGCGGGACGCCATGTTGGCGGAGGAGACCGGCGGAGCGGTGCATATCTGCCATGTGTCCACCGCCCGCTCGGTGGATATCATCCGCAGGATGAAGGAGCGGGGGGTACATATCACCTGCGAGACCTGCCCCCAGTACTTCACACTGACTGAGGATGCGGTGCTGGAGAAGGGCTCCATGGCCCGCATCAATCCGCCCCTGCGCACCGAGGGAGATGTGGAAGGGATCATCACCGGCCTGATGGACGGCACCATCGACGCCATCGCCACCGACCACGCCCCCCATTCCGCTGAGGAGAAGGCCAAGCCCCTGGAGAAGGCGCCCAGCGGCATGGTGGGACTGGAGACCGCCCTGGCGGTCACCCTTACCGAGCTGTACCACAGCGGGAAAATGACCCTGGTGGATATCATTGAGAAGATGACGGTCAACCCCGCCGCTATTTTGGGACAGAGCAAGGGCCGCCTGGGGATCGGCGCGGACGGAGATGTGACCATCTTTGACCCCAACCAGGAGTGGGTGGTCGACCCGGAGCGTTTTGCCTCCAAGGGGCGCAACACCCCCTTCGCGGGCCGGACGGTGAAGGGCCGGGTGAAGTACACCATCGTGGGCGGCGAGATCATTTATGAGGAGGAGAGAGACCATGTCCTTTGAAGTACTGCAGGACCAGATCAGAAAACGGAAAAATCCCACCGTGGCGGGGCTGGACCCCAAATTGGAATACATCCCGCCTCACATTCTCAAGGAGAGCTTCGGCCGTTTCGGAGAGACCCCGGAGGGGGCCGCGGCGGCGGTGCTGGCCTTCAACAAGGGGCTGGTGGATGCCCTGTGCGATGTGGTGCCGGCGGTGAAGCCCCAGGCCGCCTATTACGAGCGGCTGGGCTGGCACGGAATGGCCGCCATGGAGGAGACCATCCGCTACGCCCACGAGAAGGGACTGTATGTCATCGCGGACATCAAGCGGGGGGACATCGGCTCCACCGCCGAGGCCTATGCCCAGGCGTGGCTGGGGTCGGTGGACATTGGAGGGACAGTTTACGCCCCCTTTGACGCCGACTGCGTCACCATCAACGCCTATATGGGATCGGATACGGTGAATCCCTTCCTGGAGGAGTGCAAAAATCGGGGGAAGAGCCTGTTCGTGCTGGTGAAGACCTCCAACCCCTCCTCCGGGGAGATTCAGGACCTGCTGGCGGGGGACCGCCTGGTCTACCGGGCCATGGGGGACCTCACCCAGCGGCTGGGCAAGGGGACGGAGGACAAGTACGGCTTCACCTGCGCCGGCGCGGTGGTGGGGGCCACCTATCCCTCCGATCTGCGGGAGCTGCGCCGCCGGCTGGAGCATACCTTCTTCCTGGTGCCCGGATACGGCGCTCAGGGGGGCACCGCGGAGGATGTGCAGTACGCCTTTGACCGGTACGGCCACGGGGCCGTCATCAACGCCTCCCGGAGCATCATGTGCGCCTGGAAGAAGACGGGGAAGGACGGGATGGATTATCAGGACGCCGCCCGGGCGGCCGCCGAGGCCATGCGGGACGACATCAAGCGCTTCGTCACCATCGTGTGAAAGAAAAGGACGATTGACAGCCGGACAGGAGGGATGGTCATGGCAAAGCCCTGTGCCTTCTGCGGAAAGAGCCTGCGCTTCCTGGAGCAGGAGGACCTGATGTGCGGAGATGTGCGGCAGACGGTGTGTCAGGACTGCCGGAAAAAGTACGGCGCCCTTCCCATGCGGGAGATGGCGGAACAGCTGCTCCAGTTCGGGCAGCCGGAGGAGCCCGAGCGGCTGCGGGAGCTTCTGCGTACCCCGGAGGAGCGGGCCGCCGCCGCCCGGCAGGCCAGGAGTACCGGCCTGACCTGCCTGCGGTGCGGGGGCGAGATGCTGAAGTGCGGCCGGTATCCCATCCAGCTGGGGGACGAGGGCCTGCTGGGCCCTGTGTTCCGGGACGGGCTGATGGCCTCCTGGATGAAGGTGGACATCCTCCGGTGCTGCGGCTGCGGCCGGGCGGAATTTTTCCTGCCGGAGGATATGGACCGGGACGCCCAGTTCCGGGAGACCCCGGGGGAGATGGTGACCTGTCCCGTCTGCGGCACCCAGCACAGCAGCCTGGTGGGCTGTCCCACCTGCGCGGTGAAGGCGGCCTCCGGCAGCCGTTCCAGGGGCGGAACGGAGCAGAACGGGGAAAAGACCTCCGGCTCCAAGCCCCCCTGGGAGTTTTGATGGGGAGGGAGAAGAGATGGCGGACTATCACTGCGAGCTGTGCGGCAGGGACCTGTGGGCGCTGAGTGCCACCGCGGTGCGGGTGGGTGAGACGAATGTGATCCTCTGCGGGGACTGTGAGAAGCGGTTTCGGCAGGCGGACGACCGCGCCCGGCTGGAACTGCTGGAGGAGCTGTTGGCCTCGGAGACCCTGGAGCATCGGGATGAGGTGGCGGCCGGCGCCGCGCAGCTCCGGGCGCTTCTGGAGGAGCGGGCGCGGAAATATACCTGCTGCGGCCAGGCCATGCGCTACTGCGGGAAGCTGGAGTTCCAGCTGGGGAGCTACGGCTTCTTCACCGGGGATCTGGGCAACCTGCTGTCGGGCTCCAAGGAGATGTCGGTATTCTTCTGCGAGACCTGCGGTCAGTTCAAGTTTTATGACCCCCGCTATGTGGAACAGACGGAAGCGGCTCGTGAAGTGTCCCGGGGAGAGGCGGATGCGGCCCCGCAGCCCCCGCCGGAGGAGGCGGAACGGCCTGAACCGGAGGAAAAGCAGGAACGCCGGGGCTGGTTCGGCCGGAAGAAGGACAAGCCGGACTGGGAGTTTTAAGAGGAAGAGAGGTGCTGCGTCCATGCCGATGCAGAGACAGTGCAAAATTGTACAGAACAGCCGGCTGAACCCCTATGCGGTATCCATGGTTCTGGAGGTGGGGGAGATGGTCCCGGGTACGGGACAGTTCCTTCATATCAAGTGCGGCGACGGCCAGCTGCTGCGCCGCCCTATCTCCATCTGCGACTGGCAGGAGGGACTGCTGCGCATTGTGTTCGAGGTGCGGGGAGAGGGAACCGCGTGGCTGGCAGAGCGCCGGAGAGGGGAGTACCTGGATGTGCTGGGCCCCCTGGGGCACGGATTTGAGACGAACGCCAAGGGCCGCTATCTCCTGGTGGGGGGCGGCATCGGGATTCCGCCTCTGCTGGGGTGTGCCCGCAACGCCAGCGGGAACTGTACCGCCGTGCTTGGATTCCGCAGCGGGGACCGGGCCATGCTGCTGGGAGAATTTGCCTCCTGCTGCGCCTCCGTCCGGGTGGCCAGTGACGACGGGAGCATGGGGGTGCGTGGCTTTGTGGACCAGGTGGCCCGGGAGATCCTGGAGACGGACCGGGACTTTACCGCGGTGCTGGCCTGCGGCCCCCGGCCCATGCTGAAGAGCGTGGCGCAGCTGGCCCGGGAGTTCGGCGTCCCCTGCAAGGTGTCCATGGAGGAGCGCATGGGCTGCGGCGTGGGGGCCTGCCTGGTGTGCGCCTGCGACATGGCGGACGGCACCCGGAAGCATGTGTGCAAGGACGGCCCCGTCTTTGACGCGGAGGAGGTGGACTGGGATGCCTGAGGTGGATCTGCGCGTCTCCCTGGCGGGGGTGGAGCTGAAAAACCCGGTGGTGGCGGCCTCCGGCACCTTCGGCTTCGGCCGGGAGTACGGACAATTTTATGACCTGGGGGAGCTGGGGGGTATCTGTGTCAAGGGGCTCACCGCGACCCGGCGGGAGGGCAACCCCGCCCCCCGCATCGCCGAGACCCCCATGGGCATCCTCAACTCGGTGGGGCTGCAGAATCCGGGGGTGGACGCCTTCATCGCGGAGGAGCTGCCTTTCCTGCGGCAGTTCGACACCAGGGTCATCGCCAATATCTCGGGAAATACCCCGGAGGAGTACGGCGAGATGTGCGAAAAGCTCTCGGCGGCGGGGGTGGACCTCATCGAGGTGAACATCTCCTGCCCCAATGTGAAGGCGGGGGGGCTGGCCTACGGCACCCGGCCCGAGCTGGCCGCCGAGGTCACCGGAGAGGCAAAGCGCCACGCGGGGAAGGTCCCCGTGATGGTGAAGCTCTCCCCCAATGTCACCGACATCACCGAGATCGCCCGGGCGGCGGCGGACGCCGGGGCGGACGCGCTGTCCCTCATCAACACCCTGCGGGGGATGCGCATCGATGTGGACACCCGCCGGCCCATTTTGAAGATGAACACCGGGGGGCTCTCCGGCCCCGCGGTGCTCCCCGTGGCGGTGCGCATGGTGTGGGAGGTCCACACGGCCGTCCCCCACCTGCCCATCCTGGGCATGGGCGGGGTGTCCGGCGGGGAGGACGCCGCCCAGCTGATGCTGGCGGGGGCCTCCGCCGTGGCGGTGGGCACCGCGCTGTTCGCCGACCCCTATGCTCCGCTGAAGGTGCGGGACGGCCTGCGGGACATCGCCGCCCGACAGGGACTTGACAAGGTCAGAAGCCTGACAGGTGCAGTGCGCCCGTGGTGACAAGAACCGTGAATGGCGGGGCGGGATTTCCCGGACCAATGGAGGGGAAAGACGCATTCATTTCAAATTGCATTCAGAGGAGAACAGCAAGCATGACCACCATCTATCTCATCCGCCACGCGGAGGCGGAGGGCAACCTGTACCGCCGGGTGCACGGCTGGTATAACTCCAAAATCACGGAACGGGGCTTCCGTCAGATCCAGGCGCTGAAAGAGCGCTTCCGGGATATCCGGATCGACGCGGTGTACTCCAGCGATCTGCTGCGCACCTGCACGACCGCTCAGGCGGTCTATGTGCCCAAGGGGCTGGAACTGCACACCACCCCCGCTTTGCGGGAGGCGGGCATGGGGGTCTGGGAGGACCTGACCTGGGGCCAGGTAGCCCGCATAGCGCCTGAAAAGCTGAAATGGTTTACAGAGGGCTCTCCCCTCTGGGGAGATGTGCCGGGGAGTGAGTCCTTCCAGACGGTGCAGGACCGGGCCTGGGGCGCGCTCCGGGACATCGCCCGGACGCACCCGGAGCAGACGGTGGCGGTGTTCTGCCATGGCATGGCCATCCGCACCATCCTGGCCAAGTGTCACGGCCTGCCCCTGGAGGGGATGCGGGAGATCCCCCACTCGGACAACACCGGGGTTGCCTGCTTCCGCACCGACGGGGAGCGGGTGGAGATGGTACACGACAGCGACGCCTCCCACCTGAGCGCCTCCCTGTCCACTTTTTCCAGCCAGCGCTGGTGGCGGGACAAGCGGGGGGCCATGGCGGATACCAACCTGTGGTTCCGCCCCATGGACCTGGCGGCGGAGGAGCTGTTCTACCGGGATTGCCGGCGGGAGGGCTGGCTGGCCAGCCACGGGACCATGGACCACTTTGACGGGGACGCCTTTGTCCGGGCGGCGCAGAAGAACCTGGCGGAGGACGGGGAAAGTCTGGTGTGCGGCATGCTGGGGGATGACCCCGCGGGGGTGCTGCAGCTGGACTTCCGGCGGGACGCCGACCAGGGGGCGGGGTGGATCCCCTTCTGCTATATGCTCCCCCAGACCAGGGGGCAGGGGATGGGCATCCAGCTCATCGGCGAGGCAGTCTCCCGCTTCCGCGGCCGGGGGCGTGAGAAACTGCGTCTGCGCTGCGCCCCGGAGAACGCCGTGGCCCAGCGGTTTTACCGCCGCTATGGGTTTGAGAAGATCGGGGAGGACAGAGACAGCGCTGTGCCTTTGGATATTATGGAGAAGTACATCGGCTATGGGCGTCCGTGACGCCCGGAAAGGGGGAGCGGTGCGGTGAGCTTTGACCGGGACGACTTTCTCCCTGTCTCCCGGGAGGATATGGCCCGCCGGGGGTGGGAGTGGTACGACTTTCTCCTCATCACCGGAGACGCCTATGTGGACCACCCCTCCTTCGGCCCCGCCGTCATCGGCCGGGTGCTGGAGGCAGAGGGTTACCGGGTGGCAGTGCTGGCCCAGCCGGACTGGCGCAGGGTATCCTCCTTTACGGCCTTGGGGCGCCCCAGGCTGGGGGTGATGATCTCGGGGGGCAACCTGGACTCCATGGTGGCCCACTACACCGTGGCCAAGAAGCGCCGCCACGACGACGCATATTCCCCCGGCCGGCGGGCAGGGCTGCGGCCCGACCGGGCCACCATCGTCTACGCCAACCGGGTGCGGGAGGCCTTCGGCCGGGAGATGCCGGTGATCATCGGCGGACTGGAGGCATCTCTGCGCCGGTTTGCCCACTATGACTACTGGGAGGACAAGGTGCGCCGCTCCATCCTCCTGGACGCCCAGGCGGATCTGCTCACCTACGGCATGGGGGAGACCGCCAGCCGGGAGATCGCCGCCCGCCTGGCCTCCGGTACCCCGGTGGGGGAGATCACCGATGTCCGGGGCACCTGCTTTCTGGGGCACAGTCCCGGGGAGTGCGCCTTCCCCATGGTGGAGTGTCCCTCCTTTGAGGAGGTGTCCCGGGACAAGCGGGCCTATGCCCGGGCCAACATGATCCAGTACGACGAGCACGATCCGGTGCGGGGCCGGGCGGTGCTCCAGCGCCACGGGGACCGGGTGCTCATCGTCAATCCGCCCGCCATGCCTCTGACCCGGGAGGAGCTGGACACGGTGGCGGAGCTGCCCTATGTCCGGGAGCCTCACCCCATGTACGACGAGATGGGGGGCGTGCCCGCCATCGAGGAGGTGCGCTTCTCGGTGACCCACAACCGGGGCTGCTTTGGGGCGTGTAATTTCTGCTCTCTGGCCTTTCACCAGGGGCGGATCATCACCTCCCGCAGCCACGAGAGCGTCGTCCGGGAGGTCACCGCCCTGACCCATCACCCCGGTTTCAAGGGGTATATCCACGATGTAGGGGGGCCTACCGCCAACTTCCGGCGGCCCGCCTGTAAAAACCAGCTGAAGCACGGGGGCTGCAGGGGGCGGGAGTGCCTGGCCCCCACCGCCTGCCCCAATCTGGACGCCGACCACACGGACTATCTCAATCTGCTGCGCAAGCTCCGGGCCATTCCCGGGGTGAAGAAGGTGTTCATCCGCTCGGGCATCCGGTATGACTATCTGATGCGGGACCCCGGCGGGGAGTTCTTTGCAGAGCTGGTGAAGCACCACATCTCAGGGCAGCTGAAGGTGGCCCCGGAGCACTGTGTCAACAGTGTGCTGGACTATATGGGCAAGCCCCATATCGAGACATTCGAGGCGTTTCGCCGCAAGTACGAGAAGCTCAACGCCCGCTATGACAAAAATCAGTTTCTGGTCCCCTATCTGATGTCCTCCCATCCGGGCTGCACCCTTCAGGACGCCATCCGGCTGGCGGAGTGGCTCCACGCCCACGGCACACAGCCGGAACAGGTGCAGGACTTCTATCCCACACCGGGAACCCTGTCCACCTGTATGTACTACACCGGCCTGGATCCCCGGACCATGAAGCCGGTCTATGTCCCCAAGACCCCGGAGGAGAAGGGGATGCAGCGGGCGCTGATGCAGTGGAAGCGGCCTGAGAAGCGCCGGATGATCCTTATGGCTCTGCACAGGGCGGGGCGGGAGGATCTGATCGGCTACGGCAAGCACTGCTTGGTCCGTCCCGAGGGGTGCGCCCAGGACGGACGGCGGGAAAAGGAGACACCCCGGGGCAGACAGCGGACGGCAGGTGCGGGAAAAGGTGCCCATTCATCCGGGAAAGCGGACCGCGGCAGAAAAAAGGACGCGGAAAGCAGACAGAATGGACGGGGAAGAAAAACGCCGTCCCGCAGCGCCGGAAAACCGCGGCAGGGGGGCAGACGGCATTGAGCCAAAGTACACGGAGGCCGCGCCGGTCTGCGGCGCCGCCTCCGTGTCTGTGGCATCAGCCGACTTTTCCGTTTTCCACCATGCGGTCAAAGTCGCTTTTCATGTCGCCGGCGGCGCGGGACAGGTCGTCCCCCATACGGTCCACGCCCTCTTTCATGTCCTCTCCTGCCCGCTGCAGGTCGTCGGCCACCGTGTTCTCCGGCGACACGCTGGGAGAGTTTGCGGGGTCGCGGTGATCGTTGCTGGAACATCCGGCCAGAGCGGTCATCAGCATCAGAGAGAGCAGGACTCCGATCCAGGTGCGTTTCATACGGCCTTCCTCCTTCTTGAAAAATGCGGACCTCGATCCATGGAGTAGTATGCGCCGGCAAAACCGTTCCTTTCACCCAAAAATTTTCCGGCAGCATGGACAATCCGGATGAGCAGGAGAAAATTTACGAAGAATTTCGATCAAACCTCTTGCATCTGCCGGAAAAGTGTGGTACATTAAATTTGAGAATAATTCCTATTAAAAAAGAAGGAGCTGATTTTTATGGAACTGAAGGGCAGCAAGACCGAGGCCAATCTGTGGAAGGCGTTTGCGGGGGAGTCCCAGGCGAGAAACAAGTACACCTTCTTTGCCAGTGTGGCGAAGAAAGAGGGGTATGAGCAGATCGCCGCCATCTTCACCGAGACGGCCGCCAACGAGAAGGAGCACGCCGAGATCTGGTTCAAGGAGCTGGGCGGCATCGGCGACACCGCGGCCAATCTGAAGGCCGCCGCCGAGGGTGAGAACGAGGAATGGACCTCCATGTACAAGGAGATGGCCGAGACCGCCCGGGAGGAGGGCTTCGACCGCCTGGCCTATCTGTTCGAGTCGGTGGGCAAGATCGAGAAGGAGCACGAGGAGCGCTACCTCACCCTGCTGGGCAATGTGGAGAACCATCTGGTGTTCCAGCGCGGGGAAGAGGTCATCTGGGTGTGCCGCAACTGCGGACATGTCTATGTGGGCAAGGAGGCGCCCAAGGTGTGCCCCGTCTGCGCGCATCCCCAGGCCTATTTCGAACTGCGGGGCAAGAACTATTGATCCGCCTGTTCGGAGAAGACCATCAAGCAGCATCGGAGGACGGCGCCGGATTCGGCGCCGTCCTCCTGATGATTTCCGGAGAATTATGCTGTAATATGCGGAGAAGCGCCGTCAGCCATCCGGCGCAGAAGGGGAAGCAGTCCCCGGGCAAAAGCCTGATGACCTGACGGAGAGAAGTGGACGCCGTCGAAGGCGAGCTCCACCTGCCACTGCCCGGCGTCGGAAAAGGGAACGCCCAGTTGCCGGGCCAGGGCGGCGTAACACTCACCCAGACGGGCGGACTGGAGAAGGGTCTCCTCTCCCGGGACCCAGGCGCCGGTCGCCATGGGCGGCGGCGCGATGAGCAGCACCGACCGGGGGTCCCGCTCCCGAAACAGAACCTCCAGACATTCCCCCATCCGGGCGGCAGCCGCCTCTGCGGTGACATGGGGGTCCAGCAGCAGATCGTTGGAGCCCGACATCACGACGACGAGCTGGGCAGTCTGAGCCAGCCGGAGCAGCTCCTTCAGCGCCCACGGGCGGCGGGGGATGGTGCGGCCGTTTTCCCCCGCCTCCCGGACGGACCAGCCGGTGGCGGAGGCGATCCGCCCCGTCCACCGGATCTGGGGCGGGTAGCGGCCGCCCAGGTAGGATCGCGGATCAAAGCCATAGGTGTTGGAATCGCCATAACACAGCAGCTCCATGGTCAGCCCCCCTTTTTGGTCCATGATAGCAGACTGGAGCGGAGCGGGCAAGTCCGGATGGAAGAGAACGCAGGAGAACCGGCGGAGAGAATCATGGCGCAGGATTTCTCTTTTCATTGTCCGCCGAATGATGTATCATAATAAAGACAGACGCACAGCCCCGGCCGCCGCCGGAGGCGCGCCACGCAAAAACACAAGGAGGAAATGATATGCGGAAGAATTTCGGCGTGAAGCCCTGGACCTACCCCCAGCCGGTGTTTATTCTGGCAGCTTACGACAGGGACGGCGTTCCCAATGCCATGAACGCCGCCTGGGGCGGGATCAGTGAGGAGAATGAGCTGACCCTTTGCATCAGCGCGGGGCACAAGACCACGGCAAACATCCTGGAGCGAAAGGCGTTCACCGTGAGCATGGCGGATGTGGCGCATATGGCGGAGTGTGACTATGTGGGCATCGTGTCGGGAAACCGGACGCCGGACAAGCTGGCCCGGGCGGGACTGCACACCAGCCCCGCCGCCTTTGTGGACGCGCCGTTGATCGACGAGCTGCCCATGGCGGTGGAGTGCCGGCTTGTCAGCTATGACCCGGACAGCTGCCGCCTGGTGGGGGAGATTGTCAATGTCAGCGCGGATGAGTCGGTGCTGGACGGAGAGGGGAGCATTGACCCGGATAAGCTCCAGCCCATCACCTTTGACCCCATCCACAGCACCTACCGCCGCCTGGGCGAGGTGGTGGGCCGCGCCTTCCAGGACGGGAATCGCCTGAAGTGACCGCTGGAGAGACGGGAAAGAAGAGGGACCAGGGCGGGGCCGCATCGGCGGCGCCGCCCTGGTTTTCTGCCCCGGCAGGACAGACAGTCCGTTCTATGGGACATCCGATGTGATAAAAGAAGCAGAAAAGGAGGGAGCGGCCGTGAAGCTGATCCATTGCGGGGACATCCACCTGGATTCCAGAATGGAGACCCACCTTACGCCGGAGCGGGCCAGGGAGCGGGGGGGAGAGCTGTGCGCCACCTTTGCCCGCATGGTCGCCTATGCCCGGCGGGAACAGGTGTCCGCCATCCTCATCGCCGGCGACCTGTTCGACGGGGAACGGGTGACGGCCCGGACAGCGGACTTCGTACTGGACACAGTGGCCGGCGCGCCGGAGGTGGAGGTATTCTACCTCCGGGGAAACCACGATGGGGGCAGCCGGGCTTTCGCCGGCCGGACCATGCCGGAGAATCTGAAGACCTTCTCCACAGCGTGGACCCGCTATGACCTGGGGCCCGTCACGGTGGCGGGGCGGGAGTGGGGCGGCGACCCGGCGGCCTTCTGGGACGGACTGCAGCTGGATCGGGAACGGATGAATATCGTCACCTTACACGGACAGACCTCCGCCCGGACGGGGGAGGGGCTGGTGTGTCTGCCCGCCCTGCGGGGGAAGGGGATCCGCTATCTGGCCCTGGGACATCTCCACAGCTATCAGCGGGAGCGGCTGGACGAGGAGGGGGAGTACTGCTACTGCGGATGCCTGGAGGGGCGGGGCTTTGACGAGTGCGGAGAGAAGGGCTTCGTCCTGCTGGAGACCGACGGAAGACAGCTGCGCGCCGGCTTTGTCCCCTTTGCCCGCCGCACCCTGTGGGAGGTCCCGGTGGATCTCACCGGGCTGACCACCGTGACCCAGATCGGCCGCGCCATGGGGGCCGCGGCAGAGGGGCTGTCCCCCGACAGCCTGGTGAAGTTCACCCTGACAGGGGAGTTTGAGCCGGACACCCAGAAGGATCTGCCCTTCCTGCGGCAGCTGATGGGCCAGAGGTTTTGGTTTGCGGCTGTGGCGGATCAGAGCCGCCTGCGCCTGCGGGCGGAGGACTTTGCACACGACATCTCCCTGAAGGGGGAGTTTGTGCGAAGGGTGCTGGCCTCTGAGCTGAGCGGGGAGGAGCGGGACCGGGTCATCTGCTTGGGCCTGCGGGCCCTGCGGGGGGAGGAGATCGTCCTGTGACTGTGAAGCTCATCCGCTGCTACATCGAAAATTTCGGCGGGCTGTCCCATGTCTCCCAGGAGTTTGGGGAGGGGCTCACTGTGGTAAAGGCGCTCAACGGCCTCGGCAAGACCACGCTGGCGGAGTTCATCCGCGCCATGTTTTACGGCTTTCCCCACTCCGGAAGAGCGCTGGAGCGGAACAGCCGAAGGAAGTATACCCCATGGCAGGGGGGAAGATATGGGGGAAATCTGACTTTCCGGTATGAAGGGGAGCTCTACCGGGTAGAGCGCTTCTTCGGCGAGGCGCCCAGGCAGGACACCTTCGCCCTGTATCAGGGGGAGAGCGGCGTGCCGTGCGGCAAGTTCTCCCCGCGGCTGGGGGAGGAGCTGTTCCGGCTGGACAGCGATTCCTTCCTGCGCAGCGTCTATCTCCCGCAGCTGCGGGAGGGCGGCGCGCTGAGCACCGCCGGCATCCAGACCAGGCTGAGCAACCTGATGGAGGACACAGACGACCTGCACAATTTTGAAAAGGCCATGGAGGCGCTGCGGCGGAAACGAAGCGCCCTGGTATCCTACCGGGGAGACGGCGGCAGCGTCCGCCAGGCCCAGAGCCGCATCACCGCCCTTCAGAAGGAGCTGGACAGCCTGGAGGAGACGCCGGCGAAACTGGAGCTGGCGCAGGCCCGGGAGAGGGAGCTGAACGGGCGCCTGGCAGAACTTCAAAAGCGGCAGGACAGCCTGAGGGAGCGGGAGGCCCTGGCAGTCGGGCAGAGTGTCCGGGAGGAGCTGGAGGAGCGCCGGAGGAGGACGGCGGCAGAGCTGGATGCCCTTCAAAAGGCGTATCCCGGGGGACTGCCGCCGGAGCGGGAAGCGGCGCAGCTGTCCTCACTCCTGGATCAGATGGCGCTGCTCCGTGTGCCGGAGCCCCTTACACCGGCGGAGGCGGCGGCCCAGGCGGCGCTGCGGGAGGGGGCGGCGCGGTTTGCCGCGGGAGTTCCGACCCGGGAGGAGCTGCTGGCCGCCCGGGAATGGTGCGATGAATATCTGGCGGGAGAGAGCCAGTGGCGGCAGTGCCGCCTGACTCCGGAAGAGACGGACCGGCTGGCCCAGCTGGAGAAACAGCTCTGCGCCGGTGGGGCGGAGACCTCGTCTGCCGCGGGCCGGGGAAGGGGCCGTACCGCGGCGCTGCTGCTGCTGGCGGCGGCGTTCTCTGCGGCGGCGGGGGGCGCGCTGCTGGCGCTGGCCCGACCGGCCCCCGGCAGTGCGGTGCTGATTCTGGCGGCGGCGCTGGCTGCCGCGGCGGTCCTCCTTCGTTCCCGCCGGCCCGGGCGGCGGGAGGCGGACCACCTGGCGGCTCTGCGGGGAGAGCATCAGGCGCTGACCGCGCGCCGCCGCGCGCTGGAGGAGCGTGCCGCCGCCCTGGAGGAGCGTCTGGAGACGCTGTCGCGGAAGCTGTCTGATTTTTTGGCCCCCTATGACCGGGAGGGTGCGCCGGGAGACTTCGCCGCCGCTCTGGAGGAGCTGCGGCAAGCCTCCGACGCCTACCGTCACGCGTCGGAGCAGATGGAACAGCGGGCGGAGCGTCAGGAGCGCCGGATGGCGGAGCTGCGCGCCCTCACGCTTCAGGTGGAGGAGTTCACCCGGACCTGGCGCCTGCCCCGCCCCATGACCTGCGGTGAGGACGCCCGGGCATTGCGGGACGACGCGCGCAGGCAGGCGGAACTGAAAGCCCGGCTGAGGGAGGAGACCGCCGCTGCGGAGAACTTTGCCCGGGAGCACCCGCAGACAATGGAAGAGAGCGGGGAAGCGGGGGAGCCTCCGGAGCGCCTGCGGGCGGAGCAGGAGGCACTGCGGACGAAGGAGCGGGCGGCGGAAAGGGAACTGGCATCTGTCCGCGCCGAGGCGGAGCGGCTGAACCGGCAGAGGGAGCGCCTGACGCTCCTCCGGGACGAGCTGGCACAGTGGCAGGACCGGAAAGCGGAGGAGCTGGAGCGATGCCGCCTGCTGGACAAGACCATGGAGCTGCTGCAACAGGCCCGGGACACGATGAACGGTACCTATCTGGGGACCATCCGGCAGCGCTTCTCCCACTATATGTCCCTCCTGATGGAGGAGGGAGAGGATGCGATCTTTCTGGACGGACAGCTGCAGGTGCGGCTGGCGCGGCACGGCGCGGCCCGGGAACTGGGGTATTTCAGCGCCGGACAGGCGGACCTGGTGATGCTGTGCCTGCGTTTGGCCCTGGTGGACGCGCTTTTCCCCGACGGAGACGCCTTTCTCATTCTGGACGATCCCTTCGTAAACCTGGATGACGGCCGTGTCCGTACCGCCCTGGACCTGCTGAAGCGGCTGGGAGAGACACGGCAGATCCTCTATCTCACCTGCAGCGCCAGCCGGGTGCCGTGAGGGGGACGGGAAAAACAGAAAGACAGGCAGGCGGCCCGCAAAACGGACGCCATGTCTGTCTTTCTTATTCTGGAAGTCTTGCGGTGGTCCGGCACAGCACGACTTCCGTTCCGATCTCTTCTCATTTCTTCGTGTATCAGATTTTTCTCCGGTTGAACAGAAAAAAGTGCTTGACCTTGACGCAGCGTCAACTGGTAGGATGAGGTCAAGGAGGTGACGGGAGTGGAATATTCCATTCATCAGCTGTCAAGCCTGTCCGGGGTGACCACCCGCGCCCTGCGCTGGTACGACAGGATCGGTCTGCTGAAGCCGGGGCGGGTGGCGGAAAACGGTTATCGCTACTATGGTCCGGCAGAGGTGGACCGGCTGCAGGATATCCTGTTCTATCGGGCCCTCGGGGTGGAGCTGGCCCGGATCAAGACCTGCCTGGACGATCCCTCCTTTGACCGGCTGACCGCCCTTCGCGGCCACCTGTCCGCGCTGGAACAGGAACGGGAGCGATTGGAAGGACTGATTCAGTCGGTAAAAAGGACCATATGGGCACAGGAAAGGAAGAGTGTGATGGATGACCGGGAAAAATTTGAGGCGCTGAAGCAGAAGATAGTGACTCAGCATGAGCAGACCTATGGCCGGGAGGCCAGGGAACAGTACGGAGACAGATTGGTGGACGCTGCCCAGCAGGCGGTACGGGACCTGACAGCGGAGCAGTACCAGGAGTGGAAAGCATTGGAGGAAGAGATCCGGAGCAGTCTGGAGGCGGCTGTCCGTGCCGGGTGCAGTCCGGACAGCCTGGAAGGACGGAAGATCACGCAGCTCCACCGTCGATGGCTGACAGCAGTGGGCGGCAGTTGCGACGCGGACAGGCACAGGGCTTTGGCCAGGCTTTATACAGGAGACAGCCGTTTTACCGCCTATTACGACCGGGCGGTCAACGGCTGCGCGGAATTTCTCTGGCGCGCGATAGCCCGCTGGGCAGACGAGGCGGAACAGTAAACCGCGTCAAAGCGTGCGCGGACGGACGCCCTACAACACACAAGGCACGGTTCCGGAAGGTCGTTCTTCCAGGACCGTGCCTTGTGGCGCTGATAGGCTTTGGAGGGGGCGGGCTTGCGGGTGACGGGGTTGAAGCCGTGCCAGCTGCCGCGCCGTTTGGCATTGAGCTCCCGCTGCTTCTTTTTGGAGAGCTTTTCAAAGGGAATCCACTTTTCCATCCCGATGCTCCTTTCCTTTGAGGGCTTAAGCGGGATGATAGCAGAAACGCCGGCCGGTGTCAACCCCTCACCGCCGCAGGCGGCCCAGCAGGAGGGAGGCGGCGAAGAGCACCGCCAGGCACAGAGTGATGCACGCCCCGGTGGAGGAGCCCAACACATAGGACAGCTGCAGCCCCGCAAGCCCGGCGGCCAGGGCGAACACCACGCACAGAAGGTGGTACTGCCGCATGTTCCGGGCCACATTCCGGGCGGCGGCGCCGGGGAGGACCAGGAAGGAGTTGATCACCAGCAGCCCCACCCAGGTCATGGACAGGGTGACCACCACCGCCACGGCGGAGGAGAACAGCGCCTCCTGCCACACCACCCGGATGCCCCGGCTGTCCGCCAGCGCGGGATGGACAGAGGCGAGCATCAGCTGGTTGAAGGAGACCAGCCAAAGGATCAGCACCAGGACCAGGATCACTGCCAGCAGGGCGATCTTCACGGGTTCGACCGACAGAATATCGCCGATGAGATAGGCGTTGAACCGGGTGAAGCTGCCCCCGCCCAGGGTGGCGATGAAAATGCCCAGGGCCACCGCGGTGGAGGAGAATACCCCGATCACCGTGTCGCTGGCCAGCTTGGTGTGCCGCCGTACCAGAGTGAACAGCAGAGCCAGGGCCACCGCGAACACCACCGCGCACCACAGCGGCTCAGCCAGTCCGCACAGCACCCCGATGGCGATGCCGGTGAAAGCGGAGTGCCCCAGCGCGTCGGAGAAAAAGCTCATGCGGTTGGTGACCACCATGGTGGACAGCAGTCCGAACAGGGGGGAGACCACCAGGATGGCCAGCAGGGCGTTTTTCATGAAAGTCATCCCGTCCGCCCGGGCCCAGTCCAGGGGGAGCAGGGAGATCAGAGAGTACCAAAGCTCCATCACTCCGCCCCCTTTCCAAAGGTCAGATGGAACACCGACTGAAATTCCGGAGAGGCAAGTACCTCCCGGGGAGTTCCCACCTTCAGCACCGACTGGCGCAGCAGCACCACCTTGTCGGCATACTGCTCCAGGGTGGCGAAGTCATGGGTGGACAGGAGGATGGACAGGTCATAGGTGCTGCGGATCTCATGGAGCATGTCCATCAACTGATGCTCCCCCTCAATGTCCACGCCGGACATGGGCTCGTCCAGGATGAGAATATGGGGGAGGGGCTCCAGCGCCATGGCCAGCAGCACCCGCTGCAGTTCCCCGCCGGACAGGGCGCCCACCCGCTTGTCGATGAGCTCGCCGGCGTGGACCCGGTCCAGACAGGCGGATACCCGCTGGCGCAGAGACGAGGGGATGGGGAGGAACACCGGCCAGCGGCCGATGGCGGAGGCGAACAGGTCCAGTACGCTCACCGGGTCGCCGGAATCAAAGGCGGGACTCTGTGGGACATAGCCCACCAGCGGGCGGGTGCGCCGTCCGCCCGCCCGTTCAAAGCGGATCTCTCCAGAGTAGGGGAGCTGTCCCAGAATGGCCCGAAACAGGGTGGACTTGCCCGCCCCGTTGGGCCCGATGACCGCCACGATCTGGCCGCAGTGGATGTGCAGGTCCACATCCTTCAGAAGGTCTGCGTCCTCCGCCGTCACCGTGAGCCCCCGGACCTGGAGGCAGCAGGCGTCATGGCAGCCGGAGCCGCCGTGAAGAGTGGGATGCGGGCTCATGACACAGTGACCTCCATGCCCTCCATGATGGTGGCCATGTTCTGATCGATGGCGGAGAGATAGGGGAGGATGCCGCTCTCATCGCCGCTCATCACCATCGACAAGGTATATACCTTGACACCTGTGTCACGGGCAAGCGCCTGGGCGGAGGCGTCGGAACCATTGACCTCGGTGAAGATGGCGGGCAGCTGATATTCTTCGATGAGCTGAGTCAGCTCCGCCATCTCCCTGGCGGAGATCTCGCTTCCCTCCTCCTCCTCAATGGAGCGGAGAATGTCAAAGTGGAATGCGTCCGCCAGATAGGCAAAGCCGTTGTGGAAGGTGATCAGACTGGGGCCGTCCAGGGGAAGAAAGATATCGCTCCAGGTGTGATACAGGTCGGTGAGCTGCTCCACCGTCTGGGCGGCGTTGTCCTGATACAGCTGGGCATTGCCGCTGTCCAGCTGGGAGAGCTGAGCGGCGATGTTCTCCACCATCACCGCGGCCCGCTGGGGATCCATCCAGATGTGGGGATCATAGCTCTGGCTGTGTCCGTCCCCTTCTCTGTCCTCCAGAGGGAGCAGGTCTACGCCCTGAGAGCAGTCGATGACCTGGGCGGTGAGCTGCCCCAGGGCATCGCTGAGGAAGTCCTCCAGCCCCACGCCGTTCATCACCAGCACATCGGCGCCCTCCAGCAGCTTCATGTCGTTGACGGTGAGGGTGTAGTCGTGGAGACAGCTGGTCTGCTGATTGACCAGCAGGGAGACCTCCACCCCCTCCGCCCCTTCGGTGACAGCGGTGGTGAAGCAGTACACGGGGTAGGTGGTGGCGGTGACGGAGAGGGCGGCATCGCCGCCCTCCGCCGGCTGCTGCCCGCCGCCGCAGCCGGTCAGGGCGGCCAGCAACAGGGCGCACAGAAAAAGAGGGATCGTTTTTTTCATAGGGAACCTCACAGCAGAAGAGTTTCAGACCCGCCGTCAGCCTTCATAGCCGTCGGGGTGGGCGGTGTGCCAGCGCCAGGCGGTGGCGATGATGTCCTCCACCTGGGTATATCTGGGTTTCCAGCCCAGCACCTCCATGGCCTTCTGGCTGGAGGCGATGAGTACCGCGGGGTCGCCGGGGCGGCGGCCCTCCTCGGAGACGGGGATGGGATGTCCGGTGACCCGGCGTGCGGCCTGGATGATCTCACGGTTGGAGAAGCCCTTGCCGTTGCCCAGGTTGAAGGCGGCGGAGGGGTTGCCCGCCCGGAGATAGTCCAGGGCCAGGAAGTGCGCGTCGATGAGGTCGCACACATGGATGTAGTCCCGGATGCAGGTACCGTCTGGGGTGGGGTAGTCGGTGCCGAAGAGGGAGAGCTTGTCCCGCTTTCCCTGGGCCACCTGGAGGATCAGGGGGATCAGATGGCTCTCCGGCCGGTGGTCCTCCCCGATGGAGCCGTCGGGGGAGGCCCCCGCCACATTGAAATAGCGCAGGGGGACATATTTCAGACCATAGGCCTGGTCGCACCACTTCAGCATCCGCTCTACGATAAGCTTGCTTTCCCCATAGGGGTTGGTGGGGACCTGGGGGTGGGCCTCGTCGATGGGGGTGTAGTCCGGCTCCCCGAAGGTGGCGGCGGTGGAGGAGAATACCAGATAGGGCACCTTGTGGGCCACCATGGTCTGGATGAGGGTGAGCCCCGCCATGCAGTTGTTGCGGAAGTACCGGTCGGGCACCGTCATGGACTCCCCAACCAGGGAGTAGGCGGCGAAGTGGATCACCGCGTCGATGCTCTCCCTGGAGAACACCCCGTCCAGAAAAGCGGCGTCGCCCACATTGCCCACATACAGCCTTCCGCCCTTCAGCGCGGCCCGGTGGCCCTTGGACAGGTTGTCCACCACCACCACATCCTCGCCCCGCTCCAGCAGGGCGGCCACACAGTGGCTCCCGATGTAACCGGCACCGCCGGTGACAAGAATCGACATACAAAAACCTCCCCGCCCGGCAGCTGTGCCGCCGGACTGCGTATCGTCATTCGAATTCAAATAATTATATCATACTGCGGCGGAAAAGAAAAGACGCAGATCGCACCGGAACAGAAAACGGAGATCTGCGGAGAACATGCCGGAGAAGGTTCGCCGGGGCGCCCCTTTGGTCATATCCGCTTTTGCCTGCGAAATATACAGAAATATTCCACATAAGATTGAATAATATTCATATCGTTGTGAAAATGACCCAAATATTTTGAAGCTTAGACGCATATTCATACAAAAACGATACTTGAAATTCTGCCGACAGGGTGGTAGACTGAATGGCACAGATCAAAAACCGGCTGAGACTGTGCTCCGGCCGGATACAACTGGGAGGAAGGAAGCAATGTCTGAGATCAAGAAAGTGGTGCTGGCCTATTCCGGCGGCCTGGACACCTCCATCATCATCCCCTGGCTGAAGGAGAACTACAACGACCCTGAGATCATCGCCGTGTCCGCCGATGTGGGCCAGGGGGACGAGCTGGACGGTCTGGAAGAGAAGGCCATCAAGACCGGCGCGTCCAAGCTGTACATCGAGGACCTGGTGGACGAGATGGTGGATGATGTCATCATCCCCTCCATGATGATGGGGGCCAAGTACGAGGATTATCTCCTGGGCACCGCCTTTGCCCGGCCCATCATCGCCAAGCGGCTGGTGGAGATCGCCAAGAAGGAAGGGGCGGACGCCATCGCCCACGGCTGCACCGGCAAGGGCAACGACCAGGTGCGCTTTGAGCTGGCCATCAAGCGCTTCGCCCCCGAGATGAAGATCATCGCCCCCTGGCGGGAGTGGTCCATCAAGGGCCGGGACGAGGAGATCGACTATGCCGAGGCCCACCATGTGCCCCTGAAGATCAGCCGGGAGACCAATTACTCCAAGGACAAGAACCTGTGGCATCTCAGCCACGAGGGCCTGGACCTGGAGGACCCCGCCAACGAGCCCCAGTACGACAAGCCGGGCTTTCTGGAGATGAGCGTCTCCCCCATGCAGGCCCCCGACAAGGCCACGGTGGTGACTTTGGACTTTGAGAAGGGCTGGCCGGTGGCCATCGACGGGGAGAAGAGGAAGGCCAGCGACATCATCCGCAAGCTGAACAAGCTGGGCGGAGAGAACGGCATCGGCCTTCTGGACATCGTGGAAAACCGGCTGGTGGGCATGAAGGACCGCGGCCTGTACGAGACCCCCGGCGGCACCATCCTCTACCGGGCCCACGAGGTGCTGGAACAGATCACCATCGACAAGGACACCAAGCACATGAAGACCAAGCTGGCCGTGGACTTCGCCGACCTCATCTACAACGGCAAGTGGTTTACCCCCCTGCGGGAGGCGCTGCAGGCCTTCGCCGTCAAGACCCAGGAGCATGTCACCGGCACCGTGAAGCTCAAGCTCTACAAGGGCAACCTCATCACCTCCTCCGTCACCTCTCCGGAGAGCCTGTACTCCGAAAACCTGGTGACCTTCGAGGAGAGCGACTACAACCAGAACGATGCCACCGGCTTCATCAATCTCTGGGGCCTGCCCGACAAGGTACAGGCGCTGCGGGAGCAGGGGAAGCTGTAAGGCAGATAGGAGATAGGAGATAGGAGATAGGAGTTGTGTCACAGATGCAATATCTCCTATCTCCTATCTCATCACTCCTATCTTGAATGAAGTGAGGTAATGCATTATGAAGCTATGGGCTGGCCGGTTTCAGAAGGAGACCGACACCTTAGTCAACGACTTCAACTCCTCCATCGGCTTTGACGCCCGGCTGTACAAGCAGGACATCCAGGGCTCCATCGCCCACGCCACCATGCTGGGGGAGCAGGGGATCATCGAGCCCCACGAGGCGGAGAAGATCGTGGAGGGCCTGCAGGCCATCCTGGCGGACATCGAGGCGGGCCAGGTGGAGTTCTCACTGGAGAACGAGGACATCCACATGAACATCGAGGCGCTGCTCACCCAGCGCATTGGGGACACGGGCAAGCGGCTGCACACCGCCCGCAGCCGAAACGACCAGGTGGCGGTGGACACCCGGCTGTATGTGAAGGAGGAGATCCCCAAGATCATCGGCCAGGTGCTGGACCTGCAGGGCGTGCTGGTGAAAAAGGCCAAGGACAACCTCCACACCGTCATGCCCGGCTACACCCATCTGCAGCGGGCCCAGCCCACCACCTTCGCCCACTACATGATGGCCTATGCCAATATGCTCCGCCGGGATGTGGGCCGGCTGGAGGACTGCCTGGAGCGGCTGGACGAGTGCCCCCTGGGGGCGGGCGCCCTGGCCACCTCCACCTATCCCGTGGACCGGTTCCGCACGGCACAGCTGCTGGGCTTCCGCAAGCCCACCGACAACTCCATGGACTCGGTGTCCGACCGGGACTATGCCATCGAGCTGCTCTCCGCCCTGTCCATCCTGATGATGCATCTCTCCCGGTTCTCCGAGGAGATCATCCTGTGGTGCTCCTGGGAGTTCAAGTTCGTGGAGCTGGACGACGCCTACTCCACCGGCTCCTCCATCATGCCCCAGAAGAAGAACCCCGATGTGGCCGAGCTGGTGCGGGGAAAGACCGGGCGAGTGTACGGCTCCCTGATGACCCTGCTCACCGTGATGAAGGCGCTGCCTCTGGCCTACAACAAGGACATGCAGGAGGACAAGGAGGCCATCTTCGACGCCATCGACACCGTGGAGCTGTGCGTCCCCGTCTTCGCCGCCATGGTGGACACCCTGACGGTGAAGGGGAAGAACATGCAGAGGGCCGCCGCCGGCGGCTTCATCAACGCCACCGACTGCGCCGACTACCTGGTGAAGAAGGGGATGCCCTTCCGGGAGGCGTACATGATTGTGGGCCGCCTGGTGAACATGTGCATCAAAAACGGGGATACCCTGGACACCCTCACCCTCCGGGACTACCGGGCCATCTCCGACCTGTTCGACAGCGATGTGTATGACGCCCTGCAACTGTCCACCTGCGTCAACGGCCGCCAGGTCTACGGCGGTCCGGCAGAGGCATCGGTCCGGAAGCAGATCGAGCTCATCGAGGAGTTTATCGGGGCCCGCCGGCCGGAGCCGGAGACCTGACCCCGCCATCGGCGGGGCGCGCCGACTGGCGCGTCCATTCGAAGCGAAGCGGAGAATGGCCGCAGGCGGGATTCACTCCCGCCGAGGAAGATAAGATCAGGGGTCCCCATGGGAGCGGGCTCCCATGGGGAACTGCGGCGGCCCGGCAGAGGCATCGGTCCGGAAGCAGATCGAGCTCATCGAGGAGTTCATCGGGGCCCGCCGGCCGGAGCCTAAGGTCTGAAGACACAACTGTTGACAAGAGAAAATACTGTACAGAGACTGGGTGGAACTATGAGCAGACCAAAGGTGTATATCGACGGGGAGTCGGGGACCACCGGCCTTCAGATCTATGAGCGGCTGGGGGACCGGCGGGACATCGAGCTGCTGCGCATCGACCCGGACAGACGCCGGGACCCGGTGGAGCGGAAGCGGCTGATGGACGAGGCGGAGCTGGTGTTCCTCTGTCTTCCTGACGACGCTGCCCGGGAGGCGGCGGCCATGCTGGAGGGCTCAGACACCCGGATCATCGACTGCTCCACCGCCCACCGCACCGCCCCGGGGTGGGTCTACGGCTTCCCCGAGCTGCACCCCGGCCAGCGGGAGGCCATCGCCGGGGCCAGGCGGGTGGCCAACCCGGGCTGCCACGCCACCGGGTTTATCTCCATCGTCGCCCCCCTGGTGGCGGCGGAGGTCCTGCCGGCGGATGTCCCTTTGACCTGCTTCTCCCTCACCGGCTACTCCGGCGGCGGGAAGAAGATGATCGCCCAGTACGAGGTGCCGGACCGGCCGCCGCGCCTCTCCACCCCTGGCATCTACGGCGTTACCCAGGCCCACAAGCACCTGCCCGAGATGCAGCAGATCTGCGGCCTGGCCGCCCCGCCGGTGTTCTGCCCCATCGTGGACGACTACTACAAGGGCATGGCCACCACGGTGCCCCTGCACATGTCTCAGTTGAAGGGGGTCTCCACTCTCCATGAGGTCTGGCGGCTCCTGGCGGACTACTATGGCGCCTACGACGGCAAACGCCTGGTCCATGTGGCCGGCGATCCCACCGACGAGGAGGGCGGGATCGAGCCCGGCTCCAAGTTCTACGGCGGGACCATGGCCGGAAAAGACAGGCTGGCCCTGTTTGTGGCGGGCAACGACCGGCAGCTCACCATTACCGCCCTCTTTGACAACCTGGGCAAGGGGGCGTCCGGCGCGGCGGTGCAGAATATGAACCTGATGCTGGGTCTGCCGGAGACGGAAGGGCTGAACCTTTGAGCAAGATAGGAGATAGGAGATATATGGAGTCCGGCGGAGCCGGACCGATCAAAAACCGGCCGCTTCGCGGCCGCCATAACTTCTATCTCCTCACTCCTATCTGACGGGACGGAACACAGAACGGATAAAAGTGAGGTAAAAAGTATGCTGAGCGAGATCGCCGGCGGCGTGTGCGCCGCCAAGGGATTCAAGGCCGCGGGGGTACACTGCGGCGTGAAGGCGGGGAGCAGCCCGGACAAGAAGGACCTGGCCCTGATCCTGTCCGAGACCGAGTGCGTGGCCGCCGCCACCTACACCCTGAACCGGGTGAAGGCCGCCCCCATCTATGTCACCATGGACCACCTGGAGGACGGAGTGTGCCGGGGCATTGTGGCCAACAGCGGCAACGCCAACGCCTGCTGCCCCATGAGCCATGAGAATGCCGAGGCCATGTGCACCGCCGCCGCCCAGGCCACCGGCCTGAAGGCGGAGGACTTCGTGGTGGCCTCCACCGGGGTCATCGGCCAGACCATCAACATCCAGGCCATCCAGTCCGGGATGCCCGCGGCGGCCGCCGCCCTGTCCGAGGACGGCTCCGCCCAGGCGGAGGCGGCCATCATGACCACCGACACGGTGCCCAAGTCTGCCGCCGTCTCCCTGGAGTTGGGGGGGAAGACGGTGACCATCGGGGCCATCGCCAAGGGCTCGGGCATGATCCACCCCAACATGGGCACCATGCTGGCCTTCATCACCACCGACTGCGCCATCAGCCAGGACATCCTGGAGGACGGCCTGCGGGAGATCGTGGCCCGCACCTTCAACCGGGTGACGGTGGACGGGGACACCTCCACCAACGACATGTGCGTGGTGCTGGCCAACGGCATGGCGGGCAACCCCCTTATCGAGTGGAAGGACGAGAGCTATCAGGCCTTCTGCGCCGCCCTGGAGCAGGTGTGCCGCACCCTGGCCCGGAAAATCGCCGCCGACGGCGAGGGGGCCAGCCGGCTGATCACCTGCACGGTGCGGGGCGCCCGCAGCGAGGAGAACGCCGAGCGCCTGGCCAAGGCTGTGGTGGGCTCCTCCCTGGTGAAGGCGGCCATGTTCGGCGCCGACGCCAACTGGGGCCGGGTGCTGTGCGCCATGGGCTATTCCAAGGCCCCCTTCCGCCCGGAGTATGTGGACATCAAGTTCTCCTCCGCCGCCGGCGAGGTGGCGGTGTGCCGCCAGGGGGACGGCCTGCTCTTCGACGAGGACCTGGCCCGTAAGGTGCTCACCCAGGACGAGGTGGTCATCGAGGTGGACCTGAACGAGGGGAACGAGGAGGCCAGCTGCTGGGGCTGCGACCTGACATACGACTATGTGAAGATCAACGGGGACTACCGCACTTAATAAGATAGGAGATAGAAGATATATATGGGGTCCGGCGAAGCCGGACCGATCAAAAACCGGCCGCTTCGCGGCCACCATAACTCCTATCTCCTATCTCCTCTCTCCTCACTCCTATCTTAAGACCAAGGAGGGACCGACATGTCCTTTAACGAGGCGGACCGGGCCAGGGTGCTGGCGGAGGCGCTGCCCTATATCCAGAAGTACAACGGCAAGACCATCGTGGTGAAGTACGGCGGCAACGCCATGATCTCGGAGGAGCTGCGCCATGCGGTGATCAGCGACATCGTGCTGCTTCACCTGGTGGGCATCCGGGTGGTGGTGGTCCACGGCGGCGGGCCGGAGATCTCCGCCATGCTGAAGAAGCTGGGGAAGCCCTCCCGCTTTGTGGACGGCCTGCGCTACACCGACCGGGAGACCATGGAGGTGGTGCAGGAGGTGCTGTGCGGCCGGGTGAACAAGGACCTGGTGGCCACCCTGAACCGCACCGGCGGACGCGCCCTGGGGCTGTGCGGTCTGGACGGCGGGATGCTCCGGGCCCGGCAGCTGAGCGAGAAGTACGGCCTGGTGGGGGAGATCACCGGGGTGGATCCCCGGCCGGTGGTGGACGCCCTGGAGATGGGGTACATCCCCGTGGTGTCCACCGTGGCCCAGGGAGAGGATGAGGACACCGCCTATAACATCAACGCGGACACCGCCGCGGCCAAGCTGGCGGTGGCCCTGGGGGCGGAGAAGCTGGTTCTGCTCACCGATGTGCGGGGGCTGCTGATGGACCCGTCTGACGAGGGGACCCTGATCCACCAGGTGCACATGTCCCAGATCCCCGGCCTGGTGAAGGACGGGATCATCTCCGGGGGCATGATCCCCAAGCTGGACTGCGCGGTGGAGGCGGTGCGCTCCGGGGTGAAGTCCACCGTCATCCTGGATGGGCGCATCCCCCACTCCATCCTCATCGAGCTGCTCAGCGACGAGGGCATCGGCACCATGCTGATCCAATGACCGGGAGGAGGACACGACGATGAATTTTGAGGAACTGCAGACGCTGGACCGGCAGTATGTGATGCAGACCTACGGCCGCTTCCCCGTGGCTGCGGACCACGGGAAGGGCGCCACGGTGTGGGATGTGGCGGGGAAGGAGTACATCGACTTCGCCAGCGGCATCGGGGTGAACTCGGTGGGCTATGGCAACGAGGCGTGGCAGGCCGCCATCAACGGGCAGGCGGCCAAGCTGGGGCACATCTCCAATCTGTTTTACTCCGAGCCCTATATCCTCCTGGCCCAGCGGCTGTGCCAGCGGTCAGGGATGTCCAACGCCTTCTTTGCCAACGGCGGCGGGGAGGCCAATGAGGGGATGATCAAGCTGGCCCGGAAGTGGTCCTTTGACAAGTACGGCAAGGGCCGGGGGACCGTCATCACCCTGAACCGCTCCTTCCACGGGCGGACCATCACCACCCTGGCCGCCACCGGCCAGGAGGTGTTCCACAACTACTTCTTCCCCTTCACCGAGGGGTTCCGCTATGCCGACGCCAATGACCTCAGCAGCCTGGAGGAGGTGGCGGGCCACGATGTGTGCGCCGTGATGATGGAGCTGGTGCAGGGGGAGGGGGGCGTGCTGCCCCTGGATGCGGAGTATGTACAGAAGGTGGCAAAGCTGTGCGCCGAGCGGGACTGGCTGCTGCTTATCGACGAGGTGCAGACCGGCATCGGCCGCACCGGCGCCCTCTTCGCCTTCCAGCAGTACGGCATCCAGCCCGATGTGGTGTCCTTCGCCAAGGGCATCGCCGGCGGCCTTCCCATGAGCGGCATCCTGGCCAACGAGAAGTGCCGGGATGTGTTCACCCCCGGCACCCACGCCACCACCTTCGGGGGCAACCCGGTGGCCGCCGCCGCTGCCCTGGCGGTGCAGGATATCCTCACCGATGAACTGCTGGAGCAGGTGAAGGAGAAGGGGGCCTATCTCCGCGCCGCCATCGAGGGGCTGGACCTGCCCTGCCTGGGCGCCACCCGGGGCCTTGGCCTGATGATCGGCGTGGAGGTGAAGGGGGAGCGCACCAACGCCCAGCTGGCCGCCCGGCTGGTGGAGGCGGGGCTGCTGGTGCTCACCGCCGGGCCCGACCTGCGTCTGCTGCCCCCCCTGGTCATCACCCGGGAGGAGATGGACAAGGGGCTGGCCATCATGAAGGCGGCGCTTTCCTGACAGATAGAAGATATGAGATGGGAGATAGGAGTTTACCGCGCTTATATCTCCTATCTCCTATCTCCTCACTCCTATCTCAAACAAGAGGTGAATGAATCGTGAAAAAAGACCTGTTGAAACTGCTGGACCTGTCCGGGGAGGAGATCCTCCACATCCTGGATGTGGCCGACCAGATGAAATACAACCAGAAGCACGGGCTGCCCCATGAGTACCTCAAGGGCAAGACCCTGGCCATGATCTTTGAAAAGAACTCCACCCGCACCCGGGTGTCCTTCGAGACGGGGATGTTCCAGCTGGGCGGCCACGCCATCTTCCTCTCGGGCAAGGAGAGCCAGATCGGCCGGGGGGAGCCGGTGGAGGACACCGCCCGGGTGCTCTCCCGGTACTGCGACGGCATCATGATCCGCACCTTCGCCCAGGAGGAGGTGGAGGCCCTGGCCCGACACGCCTCCATCCCGGTGATCAACGGGCTCACCGACTTCTGCCACCCCTGCCAGGTGCTGGCCGACCTGATGACCATCCGGGAGCGGATGGCCAAGCTGGAGGGGTTGAAGCTCTGCTTCATCGGGGACGGCAACAACATGGCCAACTCCCTCATCGTGGGGGGGCTGAAATGCGGCATGGAGGTGTCGGTGGCCTGCCCGGAGGGGTATGACCCCGATCCCAAGGTGCTGGAGTTCGCCGGGAGCGATCCCGCGTTCAAGTTCTCCCTGGTGCGCACCCCCCGGGAGGCCGCCGTGGACGCCGATGTGATCGTCACCGATGTGTGGGCCTCCATGGGCCAGGAGGAGGAGAAGGCCCAGCGGGAGCGGGCCTTTGCCGGCTATCAGGTCAATGAGGAGCTGATGGCGCTGGCCCATCCCGAGTGCATGGTGCAGCACTGCCTGCCCGCCCACCGGGGGGAGGAGATCACCGCTCAGGTGTTTGAGGACCACGCCCAGGAGATCTTCGACGAGGCGGAGAACCGCCTCCACGCCCAGAAGGCCGTGATGTATCTGCTCATGGCCGGGGAGGAGATCGGCTGAATCTGTGTTATCACCGGCCCGGACCGCACAAGCGGTCCGGGCCGGCTGCCGTCTGCGCGGCATATTCGAATTTTTGCTGAAGTTATTCGTCGGCTCCCTTGACAAACATATACCCCCATAGGTATAATGGGCGTGAGAAATGTGGGAAAGGTCGTGGGGGCTGTGGAAGCATTGGAGCCTTTTTTGGAGTGGGGAGGCGTGAGGAAGGACATCACCTGTCTGGTGATCTCAGGGGCGGCGCTAATCGTCAGCATTTTCGACCTGATCCCCGCGCTGCCCTTTGACGCGGCGTGGGTGGCCATCCTCCTGTGCGGCGTGCCCATCATCCTGGAGGCTGTCATCGGCCTGGTCACCGCCTTTGACATCAAGGCGGATGTGCTGGTGTCCATCGCGCTGGTGGCCTCGGTGCTCATCGGGGAGGATTTTGCCGCCGGCGAGGTGGCCTTCATCATGCAGCTGGGGGCCCTGCTGGAGGACCTGACAGTGGCCCGGGCCCGGGCGGGGATCGAGAAGCTGGTCAATCTTACCCCCCGGACGGCCCGGCGGCTGACAGAGACCGGAGAGGAGATCATCCCCGCCCAGCAGGTACAGGTGGGGGACATCCTCCGGCTGCTGCCCGGGGAGACCGTCCCGGTGGACGGGACCATCCTGTCCGGCGAGACCTCCATCGACCAGGCGGTGATGACCGGCGAGTCCATGCCGGTGGACAAGGGCCCGGGGGACGAGGTGTCCAGCGGCACGGTGAACCGCTTCGGCTCCTTCGACATGCAGGCCGCCCGGGTGGGGGAGGACAGCTCCATCCAGCGGATGATCCGGCTGGTGCAGTCGGCGGACGCGGGCAAGGCCAAGATCGTGGGGATCGCCGACCGGTGGGCCACCTGGATCGTGGTGGCCGCCCTGCTGGCCGCCGCCGTCACCGGTCTGGCGACTGGCGACCCCATCCGCGCGGTGACCATCCTGGTGGTGTTCTGCCCCTGCGCCCTGGTGCTGGCCACCCCCACCGCCATCATGGCGGCCATCGGCAACGCCACCCGGCACAGCTTTCTGGTGCGGGAGGGGGACGCGCTGGAGCGGCTGGCCTCGGTGTCCAAGATCACCTTTGACAAGACGGGCACCCTCACCTATGGCCAGCCCCGGGTGGTCCGGGTGTGCCCGCTGACGGAGGCGGTGAGCCGGGAGGAGCTGTTCCGCCTCACCGCCGGGGCGGAGGGCCGTTCGGAGCATCCCCTGGGCAGGGCGGTGGCGGCGTGCTGCCGGGAGGAGCTGGGACAGGGGGCGGTCCCTGCCGCGGAGCGCTTCCAGATGCTCCCGGGCCGTGGCGTCCGGGCCGTGGTGGATGGCCGGGAGGTGCTGGCGGGCAACCTGGAGCTGCTGCGGGAGGAGCTGCCCGCCCCCGAGCTGAAAGCGCCGGACCAGGCGGAGGAGCGCCTGGCGGAGGGCTGTACGGTGGTGTATGTGGCGGTGGACGGCCGGCTGGCGGGCTTCCTTGCCCTGGCGGACACCGTGCGGGAGGACGCGGCGGAGACCATCCGGCAGGTGAAGGCGGCGGGGATCGACCCGGTGCTCCTCACCGGGGACCACGCCAGCGCCGCCCGGACCATCGCCGGGCAGCTGGGGATCGGGGAGGTCCACGCCCAGTGCCTGCCGGAGACCAAGCTGGAGATCATCGACGCGTACCAGGCCCGGGGGCAGAGGGTGTGCATGATGGGGGACGGCATCAATGACGCCCCGGCGCTGAAACGGGCCTTCGTGGGCATCGCCATGGGCGGAGTGGGCAGCGACATCGCGGTGGACGCCGCGGACATCGTCCTGGTGAACGACGAGGTCAGGGAGCTGCCCCACCTGCTGCGCCTGGCCAGGCGGATGATGGTCACCATCAAGTGCAATCTCACCTTCTCCATGACGCTGAACTTCGTGGCCATCATCCTTGCCATCACCGGCGTACTCAATCCGGTGGTGGGTGCCCTGGTGCACAACGCCGGGTCAGTGCTGGTCATCGTCAACTCGTCGCTGCTGCTGCGCTGGAGGGCGAGGAAGCGTCAGGGATGAGCGCGATCGGAGCATAAGGAACGGGGCGGCCGACGGCCGCCCCTTTTCCTTGTGGGGAGGGAGTGTGGGAAAAACAGGCTTCCATAGAGAGGAGCGTGGTGATATAATAAAAATACAGCGGGAGGTGGAAGGAAATGCGCGTCCTGAACTGGCTTGAAAAGATGTTCAACAAACGATTCGGAGCTTTCTAGGCCGCGCTCCTGTTCGCGGCAGTCCCGCTGCTGCTTACCGGCTGTGCCCCGACGATATCAGATGAGGCACGGGAACCCATCTGGGCCATAGAGCTTGAGGATGCGGAAGTAGCATATGGTTTTTCTTGCGGACTGGCGGCAGTGCACAACTCAGCAGGACAATATTACTATATTGAAAAAAATGGAGAACTTTTGGGTGATGAAACTTTTCAGGAGATCAAAATATTTCACAATTTCGCCCTGCAATTTTTGAATGGCCTGAGTTTAGTGGAAGTGGACGGAGAAGACCGGTTTCTTTACCGAAGCGGGAAGCTGCTGGACATGCACCCGCCTGACATTACAAAAGTGTATTCGGCAGACGAACCTCTGAAAGGTGCCGCAGATGAAGAGCGGTGGGGATATGTCAATTCCCAGTATTTGTGGGAAATCAGACCCAGATATTATGATGTCTCATCATTTGAAAACGGATATTCTATTGCCGTGGGCAATAATACACAGAGAAGCGGTGACTATGGATATTTTTTGGTCACAGAGGATGGTGAGGTGACAGATTTTTCACAGTTTGATGAGGTCATATCCTGTGAAGAGGACTATGTAATTGTGATACAGGAAGACGGTACCTATGGATACGCTGACTTAACAGGTGAGATCATACTCTCCGGCCCTTATGAGGATGTCCAGCCTTTTTCTGAAGGACTGTCCGCGGTGAAGATCGAGGGGCAATGGGGATACATCGATACCAGCGGAACGGTGGTGATCCAGCCTCAGTTCGCTGACGCGGGGAACTTTTCGGAGGGCTATGCCTATGTGGTCCGGGAGGACGGGAAGTTCAACTTCCTGGACCGGGAAGGAAACCTGTGCCTTGACTGGCAGTCAGGGGAAGTACGGGGAGAGTTCCACGCGGGAATGATTCAGGTGAGGAAGCATAATTTGACTCGATGGGGACTGATGGGCCTGAATGGAAAGTGGTGCCTGAAGCCGTTTTGGGGATATGCCTCGGCGGAATGGGACGAGGGCGACTTTTATCGTATCTATGGGAACAAGAAGGAAGGGCGCTACGACCCGGATACCGGCATTGTTACGGATTTGTACGACCACTTCACACCGGTCACAGAGACAATTGCGATCGTGGAGAAAAATGGGAAGTGGGGCTGCCTGGACTGGACAGCGAATGAGGTAGTGGTTCCCATTCAGTATCGGTATATCTATGGTTATTCAGAAGGACTTTTGACCGTGGAGGGCCGGATGGGACTGCGAGGTTATATGGACTTGGAGGGGAACTGGGTGGTTGCTCCCCAGTTCCGGCGGGCCAGAAATTTTTCCGAGGGAGTGGCTTGCGTAGAGGTGCAAAATGGAGACAGAGGCTACATTGCAAATCCGTTTTTGTACTCTGAGTGGCAGACAGATCCGCTGCAGCGGGCGGAACATCTGGGTATTGTGAGCGAAGATCATGCCGGTAGTGAGCCAGCTACAGGTCAAATCCTTCAGGAACTTTTGATTCCAGTGGAGGAGAAACTGGCACAGTTCCAAATCGTGCCGGTGAGGGAAATGGAGATTCCGTGGACCGATGCGCCGTTGACCCGTGGAGATGCGGCAGTGCTGCTGGAGCAGTATATCGGAAGCTATGGAATGGCAACACAGTTCTATCGGGGACTTTTTTTGGATGATCTTCCGGAAGATCAGAGTTCTGCCATTGCGTTTACAGCATCGATTGGGCTATTTGAATTGAGCGATGACTACTGCTTCTATCCTGAAGAAGCATTGACGGTAGAGGATGTTCAGCTTATCGTACTTAGAACTTTTGAATATCTTGTTGATATGACGAAAGTGGACTGAGGACAAGAAAGCCCTTCATAGCCCGGCGGCCTGCCTCTCTGCCCCGAAAACTTCCCCCGATCTGCCCTGGGCCCTTGCAAAATGCGGCGAGGGCGGATATAATAAAAAAGATTTGACCGGGGAGCGGCCCGACCCGGGGCGGCCCCGCATTTTTTTGGAGAGTGTGATCATCGTGAACTATCAATTCACCGCCATCGAGAAAAAGTGGCAGCAGCGCTGGAGAGAGGAGAAGACCTTCTCCTGCGAGACAGGGGGGAGCAAACCCAAATTCTACGGGCTGGTGGAGTTCCCCTATCCCTCCGGCGCCGGCCTGCATGTGGGACATGCCCGGCCCTATACCGCCATGGATGTGGTGGCCCGGAAAAAGCGGATGGACGGGTACAATGTGCTCTTTCCCATCGGCTTTGACGCTTTCGGCCTGCCCACCGAGAACTACGCCATCAAGAACCACATTCACCCCGCCAAGGTCACCCATGACAATATCGAGAATTTCTCCCGGCAGCTGCACATGCTGGGCTATTCCTTCGACTGGGACCGGGTGGTGAACACCACCGACCCCAGCTATTACAAGTGGACCCAGTGGATCTTCCTGCAGATGTACAAGCACGGCCTGGCCTACAAGGCCACCATGCCGGTGAACTGGTGCACCTCCTGCAAGTGCGTGCTGGCCAACGAGGAGGTGGTGGAGGGGGTCTGCGAGCGGTGCGGCTCCCCCGTCATCCGCAAGGAGAAGAGCCAGTGGATGCTGAAGATCACCGCCTACGCCCAGCGGCTCATCGACGACCTGGATGAGCTGGATTTCATCGAGCGGGTGAAGATCCAGCAGCGCAACTGGATCGGCCGCTCCACCGGCGCCGAGGTCACCTTCAAGGCCACCACCGGGGACGACATCGTGGTGTTCACTACCCGGCCGGACACCCTCTTCGGCGCCACCTACATGGTGCTCTCGCCGGAGCACGCCCTCCTCAAAAAGTGGCTGGAGGCGGGTTTACTGAAGAACGCCGGCGAAGTCACCGCCTATCAGGCCGCCGCCGCCTCCAAGTCCGACCTGGAGCGCACCGAGCTGAACAAGGAGAAGACCGGCGTGTGCCTGGACGGGGTGAAGGGCGTCAACCCGGTGAACGGGAAGGAGATCCCCATCTTCATCTCCGACTATGTCCTGGCCAGCTACGGCACCGGCGCCATCATGGCCGTGCCCGCCCACGACGACCGGGACTGGGAGTTCGCCAAAAAATTCGGCTGTGACATCGTGGAAGTGGTATCCGGCGGCGAGGATGTGCAGAAGGCCGCCTTTACCGCCAAGGACGAGACGGGCATCCTGGTCAACTCCGAGTTTCTCAACGGCCTGACCGTGAAGGACGCCATCCCCGTCATCACCCAGTGGCTGGAGGAGAAGGGGATCGGCAAGGCCAAGGTCAACTATAAGCTGCGGGATTGGGTCTTCTCCCGCCAGCGCTACTGGGGGGAGCCCATCCCCATGGTGTGGTGTGACAAGTGCGGCTGGCAGCCCCTCCCCGAGGACCAGCTGCCCCTGCTGCTGCCCGAGGTGGACTCCTACGAGCCCACCGACGACGGGGAGAGCCCCCTGTCCAAGATGACCGACTGGGTGAACACCACCTGCCCCTGCTGCGGCGGCCCGGCCCGGCGGGAGACCGACACCATGCCCCAGTGGGCGGGGTCCAGCTGGTACTTCCTGCGGTATATGGACCCCCACAACGACAAGGCCTTGGCTTCCAAGGAGGCCCTCCAGTACTGGTCCCCGGTGGACTGGTACAACGGCGGCATGGAGCACACCACCCTCCACCTGCTGTACAGCCGGTTCTGGCACAAGTTCCTCTATGACATCGGGGTGGTGCCCACCAAGGAGCCCTATCAGAAGCGCACCAGCCATGGCATGATCCTGGGCCTGAATCCCCACAGCTTTGTCAATCTGTCTGAGGCGGAGCAGAAAGAGCTCATGGAAGAGCATGGCGGCGAGGAGGGGGCCAAGCAGTTCCTGCGGGAGAAGTACGGCGAGATGGCCGACCACCCCATCGTGAAGATGTCCAAGTCCCTGGGGAATGTGGTGAACCCCGACGATGTCATCCGGGAGTTCGGGGCCGACACCATGCGGGTGTATACCATGTTCCTGGGCGACTTTGAGAAGGCCGCCCCCTGGCAGACAAATGCGGTGAAGGGTTGTAAGCGCTTTTTGGACCGGGTGTGGAATCTGGCCACCGAGCAGGCGCACTCCGGGGAGGAGTATTCCCCGGCCAACGAGGCCGCCGTCCACAAGGCCATCAAGAAGGTGTCCGAGGACATCGAGGCCATGAAATTCAACACCGCCATCGCCGCCCTCATGGCCCTGGTGAACGACTTCTACGCCAACGGCGCCAGCCGGGGGGACATGAAGGCCCTGCTGCTGCTGCTCTCCCCCTTCGCGCCCCATATCTGCGAGGAGCTGTGGGAGATCATGGGCTTCGCGGCGGAGACGGGGAGTATGGCCTGCCAGCAGGGCTGGCCGGAGTACGACGAGAGCAAGACGGTGGCCGCCACCGTCCAGATGGCCGTCCAGGTGGGCGGCAAGGTGAAGGCCAACATCGTGGTGCCCGCAGAGGCCTCTGACCAGGAGATCGTGGACGCCGCTCTGGCGGAGCCCAAGATCGTCAAGCTGGCCGACGGCATGACCCTGGTGAAGTCCGTGGTGGTCAAGGGCCGACTGGTGAGCCTGATCTTCAAGCCAAAGGCCTGAGCGTTATGGAGAGTGTGAGAAGGATGGAACAGAACCTGCTGCAGGGCGTCCACCATGTGTGCCTGAAGGCACAGGGCTCCCGGGACTACGAACGGGCCAAGACCTTTTACCTGAAGACCCTGGGTTTCTCCCTGGCCCGGGAGTGGGGCGAGGGGGACGGCCGGGGCTGCATGATCCAGCTGGGCAACTGTATGCTGGAGCTGATGGCCAACGGCATCCCGGAGCAGGACGCCCAGGGGATGTATCGTCATATCGCATTTCGTACAGAGGATGTGGACGGTGTGTTTTCTCTGGCTGTCGCCGCCGGCTGCCCGGTAATTATGGAGCCCTGCGACCGGAATCTGGGCGGAGACTATCCCATCCGGATCGCCTTTTGCACCGGCCCGCTGGGGGAGGAACTGGAATTTTTTCAGGAAAAAGGCTGAGCCCCCTCATTTGTTTTAGACTTGTTCACAAATCCCCCCTTGACAGAAAAAGGCGGAGCGAATATAATAATATACTGTTAAAGCCATCATTATGGCCCTTTTGTAATGGAGACTCTCCGTTACTTTGGAGGGAGGGAATACAATGTCCGAGATCCGAGTCAAGGAAGGCGAGTCGCTGGAGAACGCGCTGAAGCGGTTCAAGCGCAGCTGCGCCAAGTCCGGTGTGCTGGCCGAAGTGCGCAAGCGCGAGCACTATGAGAGTCCCAGCGTCAAGCGCCGCAAGAAGTCCGAGGCGGCCAGAAAGAACCGTAAAAAGTTCTATTGAGAATGCTGAACAAACCCCTGTGTCCTGTGGACACAGGGGTTTTTCCATCTCTGGGACAGTTTCAGGGAAAAAGCTGCAGGCTGATGGCCATCACCAGCATTCCGCCGATCAGCCCATAGAGGGATAAGTGATGCTCTCCATATTCCCGGGCGGCGGGCAGCAGTTCGTCAAAGGAGATGAATACCATGACCCCCGCGACCCCGGCAAAGATGGCGCCGAAGACCGCATCATTCATGACGGGGGTCAGGATCACCCAGCCAATCAACGCGCCTGCCGGTTCTGCCAGTCCGGAGAGAAGGGCCCAGCGGAAGGCGGCGGCGCGTGAGCCGGTGGCGTGGCAGATGGGGACGGCCACGGCGATCCCCTCCGGGATGTTGTGGATGGCGATGGCAGCCACGATGGGGACGGCGATGGAGGGCTCCTGCAGGGCGGAGAAAAAAGTGGCGATCCCCTCGGGAAAGTTGTGGATGGTGATGGCAAGGGCGGTGAGCGCCCCGGTGCGCAGCAGCTTGCCGGCAGCGGGGGCCTGGGGGCTGGCATTCTCTACCAGTTTTACCTCGTGGGGGTTCTCCTCGGCAGGGACGGCCTTGTCAATGAGGGCGATGAACAGGATGCCCCCAAAGAAGGAGGCGATGGCCGCCCAGCCTCCCACCCGAGGGGTCAGTTCTGCCGCCAGCAGGTCCCTCGCGGAGGCCAGGATCTCTACCAGAGAGACATAGATCATCACACCGGCGGAAAATCCAAGGCTGACAGAGAGAAAGCGCCGGCTGGTGTGCCCGGTAAGCAGGGCAATACCGCCGCCGATCCCGGTACTCAGACCGGCCAGAAGTGTGAGAAGCAGCGGAAAAACGGGAAATTCCAAAGTAAGCTCCTTTCCAACGAGAGAGCAAGGGACTGTTTCTGCAGTCAGTATGCCAGAAAGAAGGACATGCAATTCCAAACAAAAACAGAGAAGAGCCGTGCTGCCCATGAGTTGGTGTACGCTAACTCATGGGCAGACTAAGTAAACCACAAAATTTCCCGGATGTCAACCGGAAGGGCGGGAGGGCCGAATGCCACTCCCGCCCATGAGTTGGTGCCATCATTTCATGTTTGCAAAGCGCTCCACCGCCTTGGTAAAGCTTTTGATGGTCTGCTCCGCGTCGCCGTGCTGAATGCCGTCCCGGACACAGTGGTTGATGTGCCCCTCCAGAACCACCTGCCCCACCCGGTGGAGGGCGGATTTCGCGGCGTTGATCTGGGAGAGGACATCCTCACAGGGGACATCCTCATCCACCATGCGGTCGATGGCCTGGACCTGACCGATGATTTTTTTTAACCGGCGATGAAGATTGTCTGCATCCATACATTGTCTCATCGTGGGACCTCCTTTTGGTCATTGGGGGAAGGGGACGGAGAGACCGGCTTCGGGGTGGACTCCTCCACTGCCTCTTCCGGCGGTTCCTGGGTGGACACCGGGTCTGACGGTGCGGAATCTCCGCTGTCCGCCGCCGGGGGCAGGCCGGGGAGCAGGCGATTGATCAGAATGGAGATGAGGATGCCCACGGCGGTCTCTCCCATGCGTGCCAGGGCGGTGAGATAGCGCTCGATCCCGCTGTCCGCCGGGGAGAGGATCACGATGCAGCACACGATACACCCCAATCCGCAGGCCCGGGGACGCTTGATAAGGTTGCAGAACCAGATGATGGCCACTGTGGACAGCCCCAGCAGCGGAATAAGCAGCGGAGGATAAGGAAAGAGCAGATAGAGGGAGATTACCACGATCCCCACCATGCCGCCGATGGCGGTGCCGCGCAGACGGATGAAGCCCTGCTGCCAGGAATCCTCAATAGAGGACTGCATACAGATGATAGCCGCCACACAGGCGTTCAGCGGCCCGATGAGGGACCAGGGATCGGAGTTCTGGTCCTGAAGCAAGTGGAAGGGGAGAAAAATGGCCGTACAGATCATCACCGCCAGGGCAGTCTTGATGGTACGCAGCCCAACATGGGGGATGTTATGTTCACTCATGGAGGCCTCCTTGCTCCCGGAGAGGGAAAGCAGACCGGGGCAGACTGTGTCTGCCCCGGGAAAGGGTTTAGAAGGGCAGGCCCATCCCGCCGGTGAGCTGGGACATGGTGCTGCTGGCGTCGGCGTCGGCGGCACGCAGCGCCTCATTCACTGCAGCCACCACCATATCCTGCAGCATCTCCACATCGTCGGGATCTACCGCCTCGGGCTGGATGGTGAGGGACTTTACCTCGTGTTTTCCGGTGACCACTGCGGTGACCATTCCGCCGCCGGCGGAGGCGGAATATTCCTTCTCCTGCAGCTCCTGCTGCATCTTCAGCATATCCTGCTGCATCTTCTGGGCCTGCTTGATCATGTTCATATTCATGCCACCCATGCCGCCGAAGCCGCGGTTCCCATATCCTTTTGCCATACTGTCAAACTCCTTTTTCCGATGTTACTGTATGATGATGTTGTCAAACTGCTCCCCGAAGGCCAGCAGATCGTCCAGTCGGTCATGCTCCTCCCAGGGGGAGGAAACAGCGGGAGGCGTCCCCACCACCACAGTGACCCGGACGGCCTGACCAAACCGGGCGGAAGCGGCGGTACTTACCGGCTCCGTTACCGCGGGAACATTGATCATGGTGCGGGTGAAATCGTCCTTTGTCCAAAGGGTGAGCACCCCATTTTCATAGGTCCCGGTGACCATGGCCGGATTGCAGAGAAAGGGGTATTGCCCTGCGGGAACGCTGCCCCGCAGCGCGGCGGCCAGGTCAGGCCAAAAGCTTCGCTCCCCGCCCGGGGCGGGTGGGGGCGGAGGTGGTGCGGCGTCTGCCGTCGGGGAGACGGAGGGAGCGCTCTGCGTAGGGACAGAGGACTCCGGGGTCTGGGGCGGGACAGAGGGCATTTCCATGTCCCAGGGAGGAGTGTCCGCCGGTTCTGCTTGGGGAGCAGGGGGAGTGGACGGAGGGACGGCAGCTGTTTCCGGCGCCTCCCGGGGGGAGGGCGGGGGGACAGAGGCGGCAGAGGAGCCGCCGGCTGCAAGCAGGGTCTCCAGTCTGGCCACCCGCGCAGCCAGGGCGGCGGCACCGTCATCCAGGGCGGGATCACACAGCCGGATCAGACACAGCTCCGCGTCGGTGCGCCGGCTGGTGCTGCGCGCCAGCGATGACTGACAGTCCTGAATGGTGTGCAGCAGATAGATCAGCCGCTGGGGGGTGAACTGGGCGGACAGGGCACGCATGGTGCTCTCGTCATAGCCGCCGGTGAGCAGGGAGGCGCCGCCCTGGGGTGCGGTTTTCCGGACCAGAAGATCCCGCGCCAGAGCGGACAGCTCCCCCAGCAGGGTGCCCACATCCTTTCCCGCGGCATACAGCCGGGCCAGCCGCGCCAGTGCGTCGGCGGTGTCTCCCTTGGCGATGCTGCCCATCAATGCGGCGATTTCCAGATTGCCCGCCAGGCCCAGCGCGGAGAGGATGGCCGCCTCGTCCAAAGAATCCGCCGGACCGGCACACTGGTCCAGCAGGGACAGGGCATCCCGCAGGCCGCCGTCTGCCAGACGGGCCAGCAGGGCAGCTCCTTCCGGAGTGAGGGGGATGCGCTCCTCCCGGGCCACCTGCTCCAGACGGGCGGCGATGTCCCCGGGAAGGATGCGCTTGAAGGAGAACTGCTGACACCGGGAGCGGATGGTGGCGGGCACCTTGTGCAGCTCGGTGGTGGCCAGGATGAACATCAGGTGGGCGGGGGGCTCCTCCATGATTTTCAGCAGGGCGTTGAAGGCGGCGGGGGAGAGGTTGTGGACCTCGTCCACAATGTACACCCGCTTGCGCACGGCGGCGGGGGTGTAGACCGCCTCGTCCCGCAGGGCGCGCACCTGGTCCACCCCGTTGTTGGAGGCGGCGTCCAGCTCCAGCACATCGAGGATGGAGCCGTTCTCGATTCCCAGGCAGGCGGGGCACTGGTTGCAGGGGTTGCCGTTTACCGGATGCTCGCAGTTTACCGCCCGGGCCAGGATCTTGGCGCAGGAGGTCTTCCCGGTGCCCCGGGTGCCGGTGAAGAGGTAGGCGTGGCTCAGCCGGCCCGCCGCCACCTGGCGCTTGAGCGTCTCGGTGATATGGGCCTGCCCCACCACATCGTCAAAGGTACGGGGCCGCCATTTGCGGTACAGGGCCTGATACATCCAAGATCGCCTCCATGGTCAAGAGAAAAAAGCCCCGGCGTCGGGCAAGACCGCACACCGGCCTTTGAAGCTTACATTATGCCCGTTACCTTCGCAGCCAGCTCAGAAACGGCAGACCTGCGGCACAGACTGCGGTCCGCTTAGTGCTGCTCGGTTCCCCGCCTGACACGGTTCACGGTGCGGCCTTGCGCAGGACCGATCCCTCAACGCCGCTTACGGAGGTCGGACGACACAATATAAGTCCGGGGGCCGGGATTCATCCCTGCTGTAGCGGGTTGCAGGTACAGGGCACCGCTAACTCCCCGATTAGTGCGGTCTTGCCCGCTGTCGGGGCAATTGCTTATCACAGGATAGTTTACTACATTTTTGCCGGGATAGCAATGAAAATTTTCACGATTTTCGCAGAGGGTAAGCAGGAGGGGCGAGACGGGATGCAGCAGGGGGGCCGGCTGAACAGGCAGAACGGTTCCAGCTGACAAGGTAGGGTGTTACTGTGCCTTTGTCACAGAACGAAAAGAGATGGATCTGGTAGAATACGATCAAATCTCAGGGGAATCCCCTTTGTACGAAGGAGGAACGATGGATGAGCTTGCTTTCATTTTTTTCCCGCCCCACGATGGAACAGGGGCTGAGCCGTTTCAGGGAGACGCCGGGGGCAGTCCTGCTGGATGTCCGAACCCGGGAGGAGTACGCCGGCGGCTTTATTCCGGGCAGCCGGAATCTCCCTCTGCAGGAATTGGCCGGGTCGTCGAAGCTGCCGGCCGACAGGGGTACCCCGCTGTTCGTCTACTGCCTCAGCGGGGGACGCAGCCGGCAGGCGGCGGGGCTCCTGCGCCGGATGGGATATACCGAAGTGGTGGACCTGGGTGGCATCCACCGATATCATGGAAAGGTGATGAAGTGATATGAAGATCGTGATCGTGGGCGGAGTGGCGGGCGGCGCCACTGCCGCGGCCCGGATCCGCCGTCTGGACGAGACGGCGGAGGTGGTGGTCTTTGAGCGTTCGGGCTATGTCTCCTACGCCAACTGTGGCCTGCCCTATTATGTGGGCGGGACTATCCAGGATGCCGGGGAGCTCACCCTCCAGACACCGGAGAGCTTCTGGGAACGCTTCCGGATCCGGATGCAGGTGCGCCACGAGGTCCGGGCCATCCACCCGGAACGAAAGACAGTGACGGTGTGCGCCCTGGACACCGGCGAGGAGTTCGAGGAGCCTTATGACAAGCTGCTCCTCTCTCCCGGGGCCATGCCCACCAAGCTGCGCCTGGCGGGAGGCGACAGCGACCGGGTGTTCACCCTGCGCACTGTGGAGGACACCCTGGCTATCCACACCTTTATCAAGGAACAGGCCCCCAAGACCGCGGTGCTGGCCGGCGGCGGCTTCATCAGCCTGGAGCTGGCGGAGAACCTGCGGAAGCGGGGGCTGGAGGTCACCATCGTGCAGCTGGACCCCCAGCTGCTCCTCCCCCTGGACCCGGAGATGGCCGCCTTCCTCCACGGGGAGATGCGCCGCAACGGGGTGCGCCTGCTGCTCAGCCACACGGTGGAGGGCTTCCAGCCCCGGGCCAATGGGGTGCAGGTGCTTCTGAAGGACGCCGACCCCATCCAGGCGGACCTGGTGGTCATGGCCATCGGGGTCACTCCGGACACCCATCTGGCCAAAGAGGCGGGCCTGGAGCTGGGCGTCCGTGGGAGCATCGTGGTCAACGACCGGATGGAGACCTCCGTCCCCGACATCTACGCCGTGGGGGACGCGGTGCAGGTGCGCCAGCTCGTCTCGGGGCAGGAGACCCTGGTCTCCCTGGCGGGCCCCGCCAACAAGCAGGGGCGCATCGCCGCGGACAACATCTGCGGGCTGGACAGCCGCTACACCGGCGCCCTGGGCAGCTCGGTGCTCAAGGCCTTTGACCTGACGGTGGCCGCCACGGGCCTCAATGAGAGCGCCGCCAAGAAGGCGGGCATCCCCTGCGACAAGGTCTATCTCTCCCCGGCCAGCCATGCCGGCTACTACCCCGGCGGAACGGTGATGACCATGAAGGTGCTCTTCCAGCCGGAGACCTTCCGCCTGCTGGGCGCCCAGATCGTGGGCTATGACGGGGTGGACAAGCGTATCGATGTACTGGCCACCGCCATCCGGGCGGGGCTCACCGGGCCGGAGCTCGCCGAGCTGGACCTGGCCTATGCGCCGCCCTACTCCTCCGCCAAGGACCCGGTGAACATGGCCGGCTATATGATGGAGAACCTCCGCCGGGGTCTGTTGAAGCAGTTTTTCCTGGAGGATGCGGATGCCCTTCCCAGGGACGGCAGCGTCACCCTGCTGGATGCCCGCACCCCCCAGGAGTTCAGCGGCGGGACCATGGAGGGCTTCGTCAACATCCCCCTGGACGAGCTGCGGGACCGTCTGGATGAGATCCCCCGGGGCAAGCCGGTGTATGTTTTGTGCCAGAGCGGCCTGCGCAGCTATCTGGCCTGCCGCATCCTGTCCCAGAGGGGCTATGAGTGCCGCAATTTCTCCGGCGGCTACCGGCTGTATCAGACGGTGCGGCAGGACAGGGCCGCCGCAAAGCAGGCGCGGCCCTGCGGCATGGAGCTGTGAGGGTCAGTCCGCCGCCTCCTCCAGCGCCTCGATGAGAAAGCTCACCGGGCGGAATCCGTCGTTGCAGGAGATCATGGCGGAGCGGGGATCCTTCATCCAGCCGTCGTAGAGGTTGCTCCCCCCGTGGGAAAGGGCCAGGACGAAGGGGGACATGCTGTCCCAGGCGCTCTGGCACAGGCCTTCCGGCTTCTGCCAGCCGTTGGCGACGAATATCTGTCCCTCCTGCAGGCCGCAGGCGTGGGAGATGGGATTTTCATATTGACGGATCAGATCCGGATAGCGAGTGATCTTCATCACGGTGATCCTGCATTTGTTCATGGTATTCCCTCCCAAGGTCCATACTTTCCGTCTCATAATAGCATAGGCTTTCGTTTCTGACAACAATTTGCCAGCCTGACCGGCGGCGGTTTGGCGCGGCGTTCAGCCGTACCAAACCGCCGCAGTTTTTTGATGCCCTGAGATCTTTGCACGGCGATAAAGAGTGAAATATGAATAAACTGAAACTGTTTTGTGAATTTTAGCACTCTAATATTGAAAATGTTAAAAAATGAGCTATAATTGGCACAGCGAAATGGAACAAAAGCAGGGGTAATAAAAAACCCTGCACTTACAGACAGAAAGAAGGCGGCGTTATGAGTCGAATTTTTGTAAGGATTCTGTGGGGGATCGTGGGTGTGATCCTGATCGTGGACGGCATATTCTGCTTTACCCAGCCGGCGGCGGTGCTGCTTGCCATGTCTGCCCTGCTGGGCGTCTCCATGCTGCTGTGCGGTGTAGTGGATCTCATTATTTTTGCCCGGGGGCGGCAGCTGATGTTCGGTGCGGGCGGGTTTCTGTTGGATGGCATTCTGACGGTACTGCTGTCGTTGTTCCTTTTGTTTAACCAAGGATTCACTGCTCTGAGCCTGCCGTTTATTTTCGGTATGTGGCTGATGTTTTCCGGCATCTCCAAATTTGTCGGCTCTTTTGATCTGAAGGTGCTGGGAGTAAAGGGCTGGGGCTGGTTTACCGTTTTGGGCGTGCTGCTGGCGGCAGCGGGCTTCTTCTCTTTCCTGGACCCGGTGGCCGGCGCCGTGACTATGAGCTTTCTCCTGGGCATTTTGCTGATTTTGCAGGGGATCACCTTTATTTTGCGGGCGGTATTCGTTCCGCGGCTGTTCCGCTGATCCCCTTGTTTACACCGGGGCGCCCCAAACGAGACGCTCCGGTGTTATGCTGCTTGTTCCCTTGCCCGATGGGAAGAACTGTGATACCATGGCGGGGAAGGTGCTTCCGCGAACAGGGAGGGGAGAAAGCATGAATCTGTTTCAGCGTTTTTATGACACGATCCGGAATATTCCGCCGGGGTGTGTCCTCAGTTACGGCCAAGTGGCGGCGCTGACGGGCAATCCGCGGATGGCCAGGCAGGTGGGCTGGGCCCTCCACGCCTGCCGGCCGGAGGACAAAGTCCCCTGGCATCGGGTGGTCACGCGGGAGGGACGCCTGGTACCGGGAGAGGAGGAGGAGCAGCGCCGCCTTCTTGAGGCGGAGGGGGTATCATTTACCCCGCAGGGACGGGTGGAATTGCGGCATTTTCTTCTTCCGCCGGGCCGCTCCTGAAGGCGCTGGGAAGATTTCGGATATTTTATGAACAAACATCGGTTCTTTTGTGAACTTTAGCACTCTTGTATTGACAGTGCTAAAAAACGGTGGTATGGTATAGCTGTGATCAGGAAGGAGACCGATAAGGTTCCCCGGGGTCACCAAATCAAAGTCAACAAAGTAAAGCAAACGGAGGCATGACTTATGTTACCCAGCGTGTTTGGTGAAAATCTGTTTGATGAATTTTTCAATGATCCTTTCAGCAGGAGCTTCTTCGGCGGCCGCGACCCCCTGTATGGGAAGCATGCCAGGAACCTGATGAAGACCGATGTGAAGGAATCCGATACCCAGTATATCCTGGACATCGATCTGCCCGGCTTCAAGAAGGACGAGGTGAGCATCGAGCTGAAGGACGGCTACCTGACGGTAAGCGCCGCCAAGGGCCTGGACAAGGACCAGAAGGATGAGGAGGGCCGCTATATCCGTCGGGAGCGCTACAGCGGACAGTGCGCCCGCAGCTTCTATGTGGGCGACCTGAAGCCGGAGGAGATCTCCGCCAAGTACGAGGACGGCATCCTGAAGCTGACCATTCCCAAGGAGGTCCAGCGTCAGCTGCCCACTTCCAACCGCATCGCCATTGAGTAAGCTCGAAAGCGTAGTATTCCATCAGCGCGAAGGGCTCCGCCCTGCTAGGGCGGAGCCCTTCCGTTATGTTAATGCGCCGGCCCTGTCTTCGCGGCGGAAAACATGCAAAACAGGCATGTTTGAACATTCGGCATGGGTATTGGACATTCCTGAATTTGCGGCGTACAATAAAAATATCTGGAGTAGTGGTCCAAAAGCACCGGTATGAAGCGCGAGATAGCCGCAGATCCGCGCCGGCCGAGGCAAGTCCGGTAGTTTGCAGAAAACAGAAAGGATGACCTGATATGAACGAGTTTCAGGAGATTTTTCCGCGGGGCGGCGAGAACACCGCCTTTGCCCAGTATTTTGTGGGAAAGAGTTACCTGAATATGCTGTCCACCCAGCAGGTTCCCATCGGCAATGTGACCTTTGAGCCGGGCTGCCGCAACAACTGGCATATCCACCACGCCAAACAGGGGGGCGGACAGATCCTGCTGGTCACCGGCGGCCGCGGCTGGTATCAGGAGTGGGGCAAGCCGGCCCGGGAGCTCCACCCCGGCGATGTGGTCAATATTCCTCCTGAGGTGAAGCACTGGCACGGGGCGGCAAAGGACAGCTGGTTTGCGCATCTGGCGGTGGAGGTGCCCGGGGAGGAGACTGCCAATGAGTGGCTGGAGCCGGTCAGCGACCAGGACTACAGCAAGCTGAAATGACAGGAAAGGGGACGACAGAGCATGAGTGAGAAGATCGTACAGACAGCCGGACGGGACGCCCTGGGGGAGTTTGCGCCGGAGTTTGCACATTTCAATGACGATGTTTTGTTCGGCGAGAACTGGAACAATGGGGACATCGACCTGAAGACCCGGTCCATCATCACGGTGGTGGCCCTGATGGCCCAGGGGATCACGGACAACTCATTGAAATTCCACATCCTCAATGCGAAGAACCATGGCGTGACACAAAAAGAGATGGCGGCAGTCATTACCCACACCGCTTTTTATGCCGGCTGGCCCAAGGCGTGGGCGGTGTTCAACCTGGCGAAAGAGGTCTACGCGCAGGAGTGACCCGCCTGCCGCGCCGGCCATGCAGGTCGGCGCACTATCATTTCAACAAGAAACGCACCGTCCCGGATCGGCATCCGGGACGGTGCGTTTCTTGTTTGTTGGCCGCGCCGCTCTTTTTCCCGCCGGGACAGCGAGAAAGCGGCCGCAATTTTTTGAAAGACGGACGGAGAGAAAGGCGGTTCAGACAAGCTGCCCCGGCAGGACCAGCTTTTCCCGGGGAGGGAAGGAGGCGTCAAAGGAATCCACCTCCGCATCGTCTGTCACATAGCCGTCCGGGTCATGGAAAACACTGGTGACCCCCTGGAGAAAGCCCTTCTGCAGCTCCTTGATCAGGAAAAAGGGGGCGTCCGCACCGTCGGGAACACCGCCATAGCGGATCCCAAATTCACTGCCGCGAACAAAGCCGAAGCGGTGGTAGTAGCCGGGATCGCCGGTGATGGCCACCGCGCCGAAGCCCATGTGGGCCGCCAGGGAAAGCGTGTGCTGAATGAGGGTGCCGCCGCACCCCATTCCCTGCTTCTCCGGGAGGACGCTTACCGGACCGAAGATCAGGATGGGGATGCGCGCTCCGCCGTCGGCCAGGATGGAAGCCCGGCTGTACATGATATGGGCCACCAGCCGTCCATCTGTCTCCACAACATAGCATAGCTCCCGCACAAAATCGGGCAGATCGCGGTAGCGGTGCAGGATGTAGTGTTCGGTACAGCCGGGACGATACTTGTTCCAGAAGGCGTCCCGGGTGAGTTCCTCCGCCTCGCACCGGTCCTCAGGCTGCTCCAAGCGGATTTTCATATGGTCACTTCCTTTCTGAAAAGGCAAAGGCGTCCATGAGCCAGCCCAGCAGCTGCCCATCGATCTCCTCCTCCCTGGTCACCAGGATATGGTGGGTCCAACGGCCGGGGTAGGGCTCCACGGCCACGGCGACCCGTGGGGAGTCAAGGCGGCAGGGGAGCCCGATGGTCACTACCAGACAATGCTCCGGCCAGCCTTTTCGACGGCGGATGGGAAGAGAAGCGGCGGCAAACAGATGACGCCCATAAAAGCTGATCTGGGTCTTTTGGATCTTCACCCGTACCTGAGGGAAGAGGACTTCCAACTGATGAAAGAGCGCCTGATACAGAGCAAGTTCCATCGGCCGGGCGTCAAAAAAGAACAGCAGATCGGACTCATAGTGTGGGGAGAGCTCCATAGCCTGCACCTCCGGCCTGCGATGCCGCCCGCAAGATACCGCGACGGCAGACAGTCCCGCCGGCTGGACCACGGTACGGCACATGATATATAAAAATTGTACCACATGACCGGAGCATTGCAAAGCCCTCCGCTGAAAGGAAAGCGGAGGGGGAGACACAAGGAACTGTTGCAAACAGGGACGGGGTCTGGTATAATAAATCATTAAACTGTGTAGGTGTGCCCATACGAGATTCGAGGTGTGCGGTTTGTATCTGAAAGCCTTGGAAATACAAGGATTTAAATCATTCCCCGATAAGACGGTGCTTACCTTTGGCGAGGATATCACCGCCATTGTGGGGCCCAATGGCAGCGGAAAGAGCAACATCTCCGACGCCATCCGCTGGGTGATGGGGGAGCAGTCCACCCGGGCCCTGCGGGGCGGAAAAATGGAGGATGTCATCTTCGGCGGTACCGCCCGGCGCAAGCAGCTGGGGTTCGCCGAAGTCTCTCTGATTCTGGACAACACCAGCCATATCTTCGACCTGGAGGAGAGCGAGGTCATGGTGACCCGCCGGTATTACCGCTCCGGGGAGAGTGAGTACTACATCAACCGCCGCTCGGTGCGGCTGAAGGATGTCAACGAGCTGTTCATGGATACCGGCCTGGGCCGGGAGGGATATTCCATCATCGGGCAGGGCCGCATTGACGAGATCCTCTCCCAGAAGAGCGCGGACCGCCGGGAGGTGTTCGAGGAGGCCGCCGGCATCTCACGCTTCCGCCACCGCAAGGAGGAGTCGGAGCACAAGCTGGAGCGCACCCAGGAAAATCTGGTGCGCATCAACGACAAGATCGCCGAGCTGGAGCTGCAGGTGGAGCCCCTGCGGGAGCAGGCGGAGAAGGCCCGAAAGTTTTTGGTGCTGCGGGACGAGCTGCGGGGACTTGAGATCTCCGTCTGGCTGGAGAACCTGGAGAAGATCCGCGCCGGCGGCATCAAAGCCAGAACAGACCTGGAGCACGCCGCCCGGCAGCGTGAGCAGGTCCGGCAGGAGCAGGAGGCGCTGTATGCCGTGGCGGAGGAGTACAGCGGGAAGATGCGGGAGAAGGATGTCCAGGCGGATCAGATCCGCTTTGCCATTTCCGGCCGCGAGGCCAGCGCCGCCGAGCTGGATAGTGCCGTGGCGGTGCTGCGCAGCAAGATCCAGAACAATCAGGAGAACGCCCAGCGGATCCGCCGGGAGATGGAGCAGCAGGAGGACCGGGCCGGCGGCGTGGAGGATCAGATCAAGGAGCGGCGGGCGCGCCTGAAGGAGATCGCAGAGGAGAAGGGACGGCTGGGGGAACAGCTGGAGCAATGCCGCAGTCAGAGCGAGGAGATCCGCCGTTCCGCCGGCACCCTGGCCGCTGAGATGGAGGAGCTGCGCCGGAAGGAGAGCATGCAGAACGCCTCTGCGTCAGAAGCCAGGGCCCTTCTGTCCGCCCTGGCCGCCGCCGCCCAGGAGCTTTACGACCGGGACGAGGCGGTGCATCAGGAGCTGGCCGCCGGGGAGGAGAGTCTTCGCCAGGCGGAGGAGGCCTGTACCGGAGCCGCCGGAGAGCGGGATCAGGCGCTGGAGGACAAACAGTCTCTGGAGAATGTCATCAGCGGCTATGCCCTCCGGCTGGAGAGCCGTCAAAAAAAGGCAAAGGAAGCGGAGGACCGCCAGGTCAAGCTGAAGATGGAGGAGAATGCCCTTCAGTCCAGAATCAAGATGCTGGATGAGATGGAAAAGGTCCACGAGGGGTTCTCCAAGGCGGTGAAGCTGGTGATGGGGGAGGCCCAGCGGGGCGGCCTGCGGAACATTCACGGCGCGGTGGCGGAGCTGCTGCGGGTGCCGGAGGAGTACACCGTGGCGGTGGAGACCGCTTTGGGCGGAGCCATGCAGTATCTGGTGGTGGATCGGGAGGAGGACGGCAAGCAGGCCATCTCCTATCTGAAGCGCCGGGACGGCGGACGGGCCACCTTCCTGCCCCTGAGCTCCATCAAGCCGGGCCGCCTGCGGGAGCAGGGTGTGGACCGGGAGCCGGGATTTGTAGGAATCGCCTGTGATCTCATCCAGTATGACAGACAGTACGAGGCGGTGTTTTCCAATCTGCTGGGCCGTGTGGTGGTGGCGGAGGACATGGATGCGGCCATCGCCATTGCCCGAAAGTACCGCTATGCCTTCCGCATCGTTACCCTGGATGGGCAGGTCTTTCACGCAGGAGGCTCCATGACCGGCGGCTCCGCCAGCCGCAGCGCCGGAATCCTCAGCCGCCGTGGAGAGCTGGAGCGCCTGCGCCAGCAGGAGACGGGGCTGGCCCAATCCCTGGATCAGGCAAACCGGACGGCGGAGGAACTGACGAGAGAGGTGACCGCCGCCGGCTATGAATTGGAGACGGCACGGGGACAGCGCCGGGAACTGGAGGACCGCATCCTCACCCTGGAGGAGCGGTGCCGCAGTCTGAATCAAAAAGCGGCGGACCTGCGGCAGCGGCAGGACACCCTCCGGGAGGAACTGAAGCAGCTGAAGGAGCGCTCCGTACAGGTGGAGGAGGATACCCAGCAGGCCCGGGCGAGGATCGAGGAGCTGGAGGGGGAGGCCGCCGCCGCCCGTGCGCAGGCGGAGGACAAGCAGGCGGATCAGTCCCAACTCCAGGAGAGAGTGGCGCAGTCCGTCCAGCGGGAGTCCGAGCTGCGGCAGCAGCTGGCCGGCCTGGATGCGGAGCACACCGCCACCAGTCAGGGCCTGGAAGAGCTGGAACAGCTCCACCGGGAGATGGCGGGAGACCGGGCTCAGCGGGAAGGCCTCATTGACGCGTACGAGAGCAGCAGCGAGGCCATTCGCGGGGAGATCCGGGAGAAGGAAGCGCAGCTGCAGGCCCTGCGGCTCCAGGGAGAGGAGCAGGAGGAGCAGCTGCGCCGCCTCAGCGAGGAAAAGCTGGAGCTGGAGGCGGCCCGCACCAGGGCGGACAAGGAGAGCCGCGAGAAGAATGAAACCCTTTTGGCCATGGAGCGGGAGGTCTCGCTCCTGGAACAGAAGGCCAACACCGCGGCGCTGGAGGAGAAGCAGGTGCTGGACAAGCTGTGGGAGACCTACGAGCTGTCCCACGAGGCGGCCCGGCAGCAGCGGGTGGAGCTGGAGTCCGTCCCCAAGGCCACCCGCCGCATCGGCGAGCTGAAGCGGTCCATCAACGCCCTGGGTCCCATCAATGTGGGGGCCATCGACGATTTCCAGCGGGTGAACGAGCGGTATACATACCTCACAGAACAGCGGGACGATGTGGAGAAAGCCAAGCGTGAGCTGGAGGAGATCATCGCCGGGATCACTGCTGAGATGCGTACCATCTTCTCCGAACAGTTCTCCGTCATCAATCAGGCATTCGGAGAGACCTTTGTGGAGCTGTTCGGCGGGGGCAAGGCGGCCCTGGAGCTGGAGGATCCGGAGGATATCCTCAACTGCGGCATCGAGATCAAGGTCCAGCCGCCGGGCAAGGCACTGAAGGTGCTCTCCTTGCTCTCCGGCGGGGAGAAGGCCTTTGTGGCCATCGCCCTCTATTTCGCCATCCTGAAGGTGCGGCCCACCCCCTTCTGCGTCATGGACGAGATCGAGGCCGCCCTGGACGACGCCAATGTGACGCGGTTTGCCCACTATCTCCGCCGGATGTCCGAGCGCACCCAGTTCATCGTCATCACCCACCGCCGGGGCACCATGGAGGAGGCGGATGTCCTCTACGGCGTCACCATGCAGGAGCGTGGGATCTCCCGGATGCTGACCATCAACCTGAATGATGTGGAGAAAGAGCTGCACATCCGATAGGCGGACGCCCCAGCTCCTGCATGAGGGGGCCCCGCCCGAGCCCAGCGCAGCGGGTCGGGTGGGGAGAGGAGGAACAAGGGAACGGAGCGACCGATGCCCGTCAGGGTGTTGGGAGCGGAGTGGACTTTGCGACGACGAAGGAGCGTGGTATCTCCCGGATGCTGACCATCAACCTGAATGATGTGGAGAAGGAGCTGCACATCCGGTGAGGTGGACGGAGGAGAGGAAATAGAGCGTCCAAAGCGGAAGCATCCGCGGCTGAAAGGCTATGACTGCAGTCGGAATGGCGCGTGTTTTCTGACCCTCTGTGCGAAAGGCAGGGCTTCGATAAAACGGTATACCAACCGGCTCTGTGCATGCTCCCTCTGGCAGACCGGCTACCACGACCACATCATCCGGGACAACAACGATCTTTTGTCGCACTGGACCTACATCGACCAAAACCACGCCCAATGGGCGGAGGATAAATATTTTGCGGGATAGGGAGGAGACCATCATGCTGGGAGAGCGGAAATGTCCCAACTGCGGCCAGGCGCTGCGCTTTATGAAGCGGGAGGACCTTCAACTGGGAAAGACCGGGTGGATCCTGGGCGACCTGCCCAACCTGTTCGCCGGGGCGCTGGACGCGGAGATCTGGGCCTGCCCGGACTGCGGCAAGCTGGAGTTCTATCTGGCCCGGCCGGCGGAGGCGGAGGGCAGCGGCATCGCCGAGATCAAGTGCCCCCGGTGCGGGCAGTCCTATGAGATGGACAGCCCCAAATGCCCTCACTGCGGGGCAAAAAACGAGAATTGGTAAGGAAGGGTCTCAATGGGTTTCTTTGACAAGCTGAAAAAAATCAACATCTTCGCCAACTTCGGCTCTGAGCTGAACGACGACTTCTACGACGAGCTGGAGGAATCCCTCATCTTGGCCGACATGGGGATGGACACCACCCTCAAGGCGGTGGACGCCCTGCGGGAGCGGGTGCGGGAGCAGAAAATCAAGACGGTGGCGGAGGCCCGCACCTGTATGGCGGATATCCTGACGGAAATGCTCCAGGTGGGGGAGGGGTCCCTGGACCTGTCCACCCAGCCCTCGGTGGTGCTGTTCATCGGGGTGAACGGGGTGGGCAAGACCACCACCATCGGCAAGCTGGGCCACCAGCTGAAGGGGGAGGGGAAGAAGGTCCTCTTCGCCGCGGCGGACACCTTCCGGGCCGCCGCCGCCGACCAGCTGACCATCTGGGCCGAGCGGGGCGGCATCGACATCGTCAAGCAGCACGAGGGGGCGGACCCCGCCTCGGTGGTGTACGATGCCCTGTCCGCGGCCAAGGCAAGGAAGACCGATGTGGTGCTCATCGACACCGCCGGGCGGCTGCACAACAAGCAGAACCTGATGAACGAGCTCAGCAAGATCAGCCGGATCGTAGACCGGGAGCTGCCCGGCTGTGCCCGGGAGACCCTGCTGGTGCTGGATGCCACCACCGGGCAGAACGGCCTGATCCAGGCCAAGCAGTTCCAGGAGACGGCCAGCCTCACCGGCATCGTGCTCACCAAGCTGGACGGCACCGCCAAGGGGGGCATCGCCATTGCCATCGCTCAGGAGCTTGGCATTCCGGTGAAATACGCCGGCGTGGGGGAGGGCATCGACGACCTGCGGCCCTTTGATCCCACGGAGTTTGCCCAGGCACTGATTTAAACGGCCCCGTATGGAAGGGCAGGAGAAGAATTATACTAAGGAGGACGCACAGACATGGAAGGAAGGCTGGTGGCCACTTTCCTGGGCACCTTTCTGGTGCTCATCGGCATTTACATCATCGTCAATCCCCAATTCGGCTTTAAGATCAATCATTTCCTGGAGCGCAATCCGCGGGACCCCACGGAAAAGGACCTGAAAATGATGAAGGTCAGCGGCGTGGTCACCATTGTGGTGGGCGCTGCGGTATTGGCGGGGACTTTTGGTCTCCTGCAGTGAGAAAAGAGAGATCGGGGACAGTGGAAGGAGAGACAGAGATGAACGAGAGAACGGACGGCCGCAGGGCCGATGAACTGCGCCCGGTGGAGATCATCCCCGGGGTGAACAAATTCGCGGAGGGCAGCTGCCTGATCCGCTGCGGCAATACCCATGTGCTTTGTACTGCGTCGGTGGAGGACCGCGCCCCCCGGCATGTGCCGGAGGGGGAGGGCTGGGTCACCGCGGAGTATTCCATGCTCCCCCGGGCCAACCGGGAGCGCAGCCGCCGGGATGTCTCCAAGCTGAAGCTGGCGCCCCGCAGTGCGGAGATCCAGCGGCTCATCGGCCGCTCTCTCCGGGCGGTGGTGGACATGGAGGCGCTGGGCCCCCGGACCATCACCATCGACTGCGATGTGCTCCAGGGGGACGGGGGGACCCGTACCGCCTCGGTCACGGGAGGGTATGTGGCGCTGGCCCTGGCCTGCCGCTGGCTGGAGGAGCGGGGCATGGTGTCACGCTCGCCGCTGACCGGCCAGGTGGCGGCGGTGTCCGCCGGCATCGTGGAGGAGCGGCTGCTGCTGGACCTGTGCTATGAGGAGGACTCCCACGCCCAGGTGGACCTGAACTGCGTCATGACCGGGGACGGACGGCTGGTGGAGCTCCAGGGCACCGGCGAGGGCCGGCCCTTCACCGTGGCGGAGCAGCAGCAGCTGGTGGAGCTGTGCGCCAAGGGCATCGCGGAGCTCCAGACCATCCAGCGCGCCGCGCTGGAGAAGGGCTGAAGCCGGAGGAGGGAAGGCCTGTGGACTGCCCATTTTGCGGGAAGACGATGCGGCGGGGCGGCATTTCCGCCGACGAGGGGTCGTTGGAGTGGCTCACCGACGGGAACGAGGGGCCGGAGAGCGGGCTGGAGGACCGGGTCCTGCTGACCTGCGCTTTCTCCCCGGAGGTCGAGGCCTTCTACTGTCCCGACTGCCGACAGATGATCGTGCCCGTCCCCGAGCTTGAGACTGTTCCCAAAATGCTGCGGGAGACAGTGGATCTCGTGACGGACACCGTGACAGACGGGGTGAAACAGCTCCGGAAGGACTGGGAGGCCCGCCGGGCGGAGCGCCGGGAAGAGATGAAGTGGAAAAAACGGAAGGGCAAGGACCCGTGGGAGTGGTGAAGATGGAACAGGCGAATATGAGGCTGGTGTTGGCCAGCAAAAATCAGAAAAAACTGGCGGAGATGAACGACATCCTCTCCCACCTGGGCATCCAGGTCTGCTCGGAGGCGGAAGTGGGAGTGGATGTGGAGGTGGAGGAGACGGGGACCACCTTCGAGGAGAACTCCCTGCTGAAGGCCAGGGCGGTGATGGAGGCGAGCGGCCTGCCCGCCATCGCCGACGACTCAGGGCTGTGTGTGGATGCGCTGAGCGGCGCGCCAGGGGTGTGGTCCGCCCGCTATGGCGGACCGGATCTGGACGATGCGGGCCGCTACCGCCTGCTTTTGGAGAATATGCGGGGGCAGTCGCCCCGAACGGCCAAATTTGTCTCGGTGATCACCTGCTGTTTCCCCAATGGGGATGTGCTCACCGCCCGGGGGGAGTGCCCCGGCACCATCGCCTTCGCCCCCATGGGGGAGGGGGGATTCGGCTATGACCCGGTGTTCTTTATTCCCGCTCTGAAAAAAACCTTTGCCCAGCTCACACCGGAGGAGAAGAACGCCGTCTCCCACCGGGGAAAAGCGCTGGAGCGGTTCAAGCAGAAGCTGGAGGAATACCTCGCAGGGAAATAGAGAATAGGAGATAGAAGCTATATGCCGGAATTGACAAGCAAGCAGAGAGCCCAGCTGCGTGGGCTGGCCAACGGGATCGACACCATCCTCATCGTAGGAAAGGATGGCATCGGGGACAATCTGGTGAAGCAGGCAAACGATGCTCTGGAGGCCCGGGAGCTCATCAAGGGCAAGGTGCTGGAGAACTCCCTTCTCTCCGCCCGGGAGGCGGCGGAGGCCCTGGCCCCCCTCACCCGCAGCGAGGTGGTCCAGGTCATCGGAACAAAATTCGTTTTGTATCGTCCAAGTCATAAGAAGGACAAAAAGGACAAGATCGTTCTGGTGAGCGACAAGAAGCGGGGATAATCAGGAGGGAGCGTCCTCGCGGAGGTGCCCGCGGACCGTCTGTACGGCCCCATGTGGCCGCCCGCAAAGCCTTCCCCCCACAGGGGGGAAGGTGGCCCGCAGGGCCGGATGAGGGGGCGGACGAGAGGGGCATCACTTCCGTGGGCACCCTCATCAGTCTCGCTTCGCTCGACAGCTTCCCCCTTCCAGGGGGAAGCCTTTTTGTGTGGGGCGCCCGCGCCGCCTCACTCC